>JBCBLB010000256.1:0-12219 GCA_038520555.1 Myxococcota bacterium
AGACCGTCTGCTTCATCCGCTGCTGCAGCGTCCGGTTGAACGCGCGCTGTGCAGCGTCTTTCACGGCGATGGTCCCGCCATCTGTGGCCTGGAGCCGCGCCAGACACTGACGGATGAAGCGGGTCTGCGCCTCGATCATCAGGATCATTGAGCTGTGTCCCAGGCCGCTGTTGGGTCCCAGGACGAAGAACAGGTTCGGGAAGCCCGCAGTGGTCACGCCGTAGTATGCCTCTGCTCCGGACTGCCAGGCCTGGTTCAGTTCTACGCCGCCGGGCCCATAGACCGAAAACCGAGAGAGGAACTCGGTCGCCTTGAAGCCGGTGGCATAGATCACCACATCCGCCTTCCGCTCGACCCCATCCGTATCGATGACGCCGTCTTCGGTCAGCTCCGCGACCGATGCCGTGACGAGCGAGACGTTGTCGCGGGTGAGGGCGGGGTAATAATCGTCCGACAGCAACACCCGCTTGCAGCCCATCGTATACCGCGGGGTCACAGCGGTACGCAGCGCCGGATCGGCGATCTGGGCCGTGATGTGCTCGCGGGCATAGTGCGCATAGCGTCTGGCCCAATCAGGGCGGGCGACGAACAGATGGGCGGCGATCTCGCGGCGCCAATACAACAGTGACCGATACAGCCACTGTGCGAGGGGGAGGTTGTCGAACAGCCATCGCTCCCAGGCCGCCAGCGGCCGGTCGTTTCGGGGCATGATCCAGGGCGGCGTCCGCTGGTAGATGTCCAGATGGCCGACCGTCGGGGCAATGGCCGGGACGATCTGGATGGCCGATGCGCCGGTGCCGATGACCGCGACCCGCTTGCCTGCCAGATCGGTGTGATGGTCCCAGCTCTGGGAGTGGAACGCCGGCCCCTGGAAACGGTCTCGGCCCGGAAAATCTGGGATCCCAGGTTGGCTCAGCGGTCCCATCGCGAGGATGAGGCTGCGGGCCGTGTGCCGCTCACCAGAACGCGTCTCGATCTCCCAGTGTTTCGTCTGATCGTTGAAACGTGCTTCTTGAATCGGAGTGTTGAACCGGATGAGCGGACGCAGCCCATGTTCGTCAGCGGTCTGCTTGATGTATTGGAAAATCTCAGGTTGCTGGCCAAAGAAGCGGGACCACCGTCGGTTGGGGGCGAAGCTGAAGGAGTACAGGTGGGAGGGCACGTCGCAGGCGCAGCCCGGATAGGTGTTGTCCCGCCAGGTCCCCCCCACTTCATCCGCGGCCTCGAAGATGACCGGGGCTGGCAGGCCGGCGCGGCGCAGCTCGACCGCCATCGCAAGGCCAGACAGCCCCGCGCCGACGATCGCCACCTCGTGCTGTGTCTCGCTCACGTTCCCTCCTCTTCGAATCCAACTGTAATCGGTCCCGTCCTCATTTCCGACCCGCCCCATCGCGGATCGCGTGGACCATGGCGATTCGCGCGGCAGCATGTAAGAGTGTATGCAGGGTAGGGACGAGGAGATCGAATGAACCGGTTCACTTTCATGGGTCTGCTCATATTGGTGACCGCCTGTGATGCCGACTACACGTCGCACAGTTCTGACGTTGACTTGGATGTTGACGATGGTGATGCCGCTCCAGGGGCAGGTGGAGCGTCGGACACCGGCTTCGATGATGGGCTTGGCTCTGAAGAAGAGAACGACTACCAGAGCCTGAGACCGGCGACCACGCCCGGCTATGTCTTTGTCGCCAATGTCGAGCGGGACACGATCAGCCGCATCGCGGTGCCTTCGCTTGAGGTGGTCACCGCCCCGGTGGGCGTCCGCCCGGTCTCAGTCCAGGCCGCCCCGACCGGTGACAAGGTCATCAGCTTCAACATCGGCTCAGACGACGTGAGCATCGTCGACGCTGAGACGCTGGATGTGTTGACCGTCGATGTGCAGCCCAGCCTCAACCAGATGGCCCTGTCCCCCGACGGGAAGTGGGCGGTGCTCTACCACGATGTCGACGCCGAAGGCGCCAGCGCGCCGCTGCAGCAGGGGACCATCTCGTACAACGAGATCAGCGTGGTGAGCCTGGAGACCGGGGCGCACCTGGAAGCGGTCGTCGGCACCTTCCCCCATGACGTGGTCTTCACCGAAGACAGCTCCAGGGCGGTGGTGGTCAGCGATGACTACCTCGCGATGCTCACCTTGAATGAGGACGATCTGGATCCGGTGCGGGTGCAGCTCTCGGACGATGTGCAGGACCCGCCGCGGGCGGAAGAGGTGGTCCTCGCGCCGGACAACCGCTACGCATTCGTTCGACAGTTTGCCGTCGACCACCTTGTCCTGGTCGATCTCCTCGACGCGAGCATCCAGTTGCTGCCGGTCGGCGCCAACCCCACCGACATGGATCTGACGCCCAATGGCGATGAGATCGTCGTCGTCGCCCGCTCTGCGAAGGAGCTGTGGGTCTATGACACCGCGGATCCGACCGCCCCTGCGCATGTGACGCCGCTGCCGGAGGATGACCTGTATGGCAGCGTGGTGATGTTGCCGGACGCGAGCCGGGGGCTGCTGTACAGCACCCAGGGCGGCCAGGCCCGCTATGGCGTCTGGGATCGGACCGATGGGACCGTGCAGACCCGTCGGCTGGAGAAGCCGGTGGCCAGCCTGGGGCTGTCTCCGGATGGCGCGACCGCTCTGGTCTTCCACACCCTTGAGAATGGGGAAATCAGCCCTGAATCTGCGTTCTATGATGCAGAAGCGCTCACCATCATCGGGCTGGACACCTTCTTCCCCAACCCCCTGAAGCTTACGGCGCCGCCGCTGGCGTTCGCCAACGCTCCCGATGGGCGGACCGGCTACTTCATCCTGAGCGGCGCGCCGTATCTTGGGGTCCTCGACTACGAGACCATTGACCACACCATGCAGCCGCTGCCCAGCAGCCCGACCCACCTCGGGGTGTTGCCCAGCTCAAACGTGGCTTTCGTCAACCAGGTCCACTCCCTGGGGCGGCTGAGCTTCTACGACCCCGCGGCGCTTGAGAACCGCGGCGCGCCGCTCCAGACCCTCACCGGCTTCGAACTCAACGCGGAGATCGAGCGCTGAGTCACTCGACTTCGGCGGCTGTGGCGCCGATGATGGCGCCGCTGTCGCTGTCTTGAACGAAGGCGACGATGGACGCGTTGGAGAGGTCGACGCCGGATGTGTCCATCTCGACGGTGTCGGTGTCGATGGGGAAGGCGTCCCGCCAGTCGCGAGCAGCGTAGTCGTTGGTGAAGGTCTGCCCCGCGGTCTGCCCGGCGTCTGGACTCACTGAGGTCCCGTCCTCGACGAGGACCACGTGAAGGTCCGCGTTGTCTGGCGCGTCCACCACCTCAACATCGACGGACAGCTCGTCGCCGTCCACCTCACCGGGCCAGGCGGTGATCCCCACTGAGATGCTCTCATCGAGACCGTCATTGATCAAGTCGGACAGCCCCTGCTGGCTCAGCTCACCGGTCAGCGCGCCGGTGCCGTTGATGACCGCCAACGGCGCGGTCAATCCCAGCCCCAGCCGGCGCGTCTCGTCGCCATGGCGATTGTCGAAGGACGCCTCAGCGAGGGTGTCCGCCCAGCCCTTCTGGTCATCGAAGGCGGAGATGTGCCATGCGATCGCGAAGACCCGCTTCTGGGGATCGACCTCTGCCCGGAGCCAGTCTTCCACCGCGAGCGCAGAGTCCAGGCTCTGGGCGGTGTACAGCTCGATCAGGGCGAACGATGCCGCCGGGTCCCGCTCGCGCCCTTCTGCTGTCCCGTCGCCCCCGGAGTCGCTCCCCCCGCCAGAGCAGGCCACCAGCAGGCTTATCCACAACATCATCGCTCCTCCCGCGTTGAGCGATGATTGTATACCGACTTCCGCGGCGGCCGCGGCTACTTTGTTCGGAACGTGAGGTACCATCGGGGCATGCATCTCTTGCGGCTCCCGGTATGGTCTGCGCTCCTCATCGGCTGCGCCAAAAAAATTACCATCGAAGGTCCGGCCTCCCCGGACTGGTACGCTGGGAAGACCGCCCTGCCTGCGCTGACCCTTCAGCCCGGGACGATCCCCGACTGGGTGGGCGGAGCTTGCGCACGCGTTGCCATGGAGGACGTGCGGATATCGGACGCCACCGCTTCTGGAGACCTGGTCGGCGGCGCCCTGTTCTGCACCACCACGTCCACCCGCCCGCCCAGCGGTCGCGAAGAGATCCGCCTATCGCTCAACGACGGGGCCGGCGCATGTGCTGTCCCGGGGGAGGGGATCCTGATCCTCCCCGGCCTCCAGATGACCGTCGGAGAACAGGCGACCATCACGATGTTCGATCTGGAGGCCGTCAGCCGTCAGCCCATCAAGACCACGACGTGGACCTATGCGGGCGGCGACACGACCGCGGAGCTGTCTGCGGGACCGTTCACCGTGAACTGCCTGCCGGCTTCGGGGGAGGATCTGGACCGACTCGGGCTGCCGGCGGTCGATCAGGCGCGTGAGTGGTTGGGGCGGTTCCTTGGAAAACAAACCCCCGCTCCGGGGACCCCGGGTTGGGGATTCCCGGGGTTTGACCATCTGGAGGCCCGGCGGCACATCCAGATCGCCGCCAGCATCCGCGGCTGGGAGGATCCCTACATCGGCGGGCTGCTTCAGATCCTCTCGGACGCTGAGGAGCAGTGGACCGACACGGCCCGGCCGACGGTTGAACGCTTCGCACAGCAGCAACCCGAATCGGCTGAGGTGTCGGATGAGCTCCTCGTTCGCGTCGGTGAACAGGAACAAACGGAGGGGGGGACTGTCCTCACCGTCGAGATGACCAACCGAACCGCCGCCGACCTGTTGATCCGTATGGGAGACAACTACGATCTCATCGCCATCTTGGAGAACGGGCGCGATGCAGAATTGGAGCTGGAGTCGGTGACCGGCGGAGAGAGGGAGTACGATCGGGTCGAGATTCCCGCGCAATCCACCGCGAGCGTCCGGCTGATCGACCGCTCTGCGTCGGCCGGGCCTTTCGCCATGGTGCGGATTGAGGATCGCTCCGGAGAGGCGCGCATCCTGCGGGTGCCGTGATGGCGGAGCTGTCCATGCGCGATCACCTTCGGGCGGTGTTGTTGGCTCTGGTGGTGGGCGTCAACGGCCTCGCGGCCCTCCAGCTGCCCGCGCGGATCACGGACAAGGACCTCCAGAACCCGGTCGTCCGCGATGAGCTGACCATGTGGACCGACCTCATCGTTGGTGTGGGTGTGCCGTTGTCCGAAGATCAGCTCCTGCAGGGGGTTCGTCTGGTTTCACAGACGCCGCACGCGATCCGCAAGCCCATCCTCGCCCCGTTCCGGCCGCTGTATCGCATCACCTGGAGCTGGCAGGGGTGGGGGCTGTTCGACACCCCCGACAGCCGACCCCACATCCTGCGCGTTGAAGGGCGCCGGGACGCGGACTGGTTCATCCTCTACGACTCTGCGAACCCCGATCAGCGCTGGATGGGGGCGACCCTCCACTACCGGCGGGTGCGGGCGTTGTATGCCCCGGGCAATCGCAAGCCCCGTCATTGGGAGCCTTTCGTCGATTGGCTCGCAGGGGTCGCCTTCGAGGACTTCCCCGACCTCGAAGAAGTGCGGGTCACCGCCCTGCGTACCCACACGACCCTTCCTGGCGAAGAACCTGACCTGAACCGAAAACCCCGCTTTGTTCGATCGGTTTTGCGAGGAGAGGACACCCGATGAGCCGGTGGTACCGCTGGTGGGCGTCGTTGTGGAATCGCCAGGAGTCCCCCTTGTCGCTGGCATGGGTTCGTATCGGATTGTCGGCGGTCATCGCCATGGATCTGCTTAAGATGGGCGCGCTGGAGCTGCCTGGTTGGCTATGGGCCGAGGCCGCGTTTGGCGGCTTATGGGATCTCAGCGAACGCGCCCGACCACCTGAGCTGAGCATGCTGTTCGCGCTGACCCCGACGGTCGCGTGGGGGCTGTGGGCGGTGCTGCTCGGCTCGGTGGCCTGCTTTGGCGCGGGGTTGTTCACCCGGCTCAGCGGGCTCATCTTCTTGATGCTCTATGCACAGTCCGCGATCCTCAACGATCCCTCTGATCGAGCCATTGACCGGCTGATCCGGCTGGTCTTTATTCTCCTTATCTTCTCGCGATGTGGAGACACGTTGTCGCTGGACGCCCGACGGCGGACCGGCAGCTTCTGGGGAGATGGGGCTCCCATTCCGTCCTGGCCGCGGTATCTTATTATTGTACAGATGGTGATGGTCTACTGGGGCGCCGGGCTGGCCAAGACATCGATCTATTGGTTTCCATGGGGTGGATATAGCGCTTTGTATGTGATTCTTCAGGATCCCATCTACGCGACACGGGACTGGTCGTTCCTCGGCCACCCGGCTCTGTTTCCCTTGACCCAGCTCGGCACCGCGATGACCCATCTGTGGGAGCTTTCCGCGCCGATACTGGTCTTTGCCTTTCATTATCGGGATACACGACTGCGGAAGGGGCGAATTCGATCGCTTCTCAATCGCCTGGATGCGCGCCTTCTGTTCGTCGGGCTCGGCGTCGTGTTTCATCTGTTGCTGATGATGAGCCTGCGCCTGGGGATCTTCCCTCTGGCGATGCTGTCGCTGTATCCTGTCTTCTTTCACCCCGACGAGCTGCAGTCGGCGTGGCGTCGGCTCAGGCCAGGATGAAGTCCGCGGCCCGTCGGCTCAAGACGCACAGCCAGGCGAATATCGCGGGACCGCCAGTGACCGCCGGGGAGAGCCGGACACGCCGTTGACCGCCAGCCTTCATGCCAATGATGGCTTCGTCGAGACCCACCGGAAGCTGACCGGCACCGACGAGCACAAACGGCGGATCGCCGTCCATCGTGCTCCGGGTTTCAGTGCTCCGGGTTTCAGTGCTCCGGGTTTCAGTGCTCTGGGTCTCGTGGGTCTGAGACGCGATGGAGGAGGGGTTGGGGGAGATCGGTCCGGGCACGATGCGCGTCCGCTGGGTCCGCATCGGCGCGAACGTATAGTGGACGGAGACGACATCGCCCCACTGGACCGCATCGCCCTGGCCCAGCAGACCATCATGTGCGATCATTCGGATCGGTTCTTTGTCCACCGCGACCAGGTGGGCCTCAACGATGAGGTCTTCGTCGTATAGCGGAGAATGATCGGTGATTGTGATGCGGGGACGGTCGGCGGGGATGAATAACCGTCGGGTACCCCCGGCGCGCATCCCGACCAGGTCAGCCATCCAGCTGAGGTGATCTGGGGTCAGTGAGAAGGTGAACGGCACATCGCCGGTCTCATCAATCACATCCCCATTGGCCCGGAACATCGCATAGTGTACCCGAATGGTTCGCCAGAAGTCGGCTTCGTTGCCGTCCCCTTTGATGACGTCCTCGACCATAATCTGCCCCATTGTTCCCCTCCCCGAGCCGTGTGCGCCACGGATACGCCGCGTTCGAAGCCGCTCTGGCTAACTAGCGCGAAGTTCGGAGAGCGCCAGCCGAGCCCGATCCACCGAGTAATCCTGGGCGTCGCAGAGGGTGGTCACGACTGCGGGGATCTCGTCCGGATGGGCGCCGGCTTGTAACGCGACGTTTCGCGCATGCATCCGCATATGGCCTTTCTGGATGCCTTCCGTGGCCAGCGCCCGAAGCGCGCCCAGGTTCTGGGCGAGGCCGACGGCGGCCATGATCCCGGACAGCTCACGCGCCCTGGGCTGACCGAGGATCTTGAGGTTGGTGGCCACCGCGGGGTGGTTCTTGATCGACCCGCCGACGGTCCCGATCTGCAGCGGCAGCTCAATAAACCCCAGCAGGTCCCCGTTTTCAGCGGTCTTCCACGAGGTCAGCGAGCGGTACTGCCCGTCTCTGGCGGCCCACGCGTGGGCGCCGGCTTCGATGGCGCGCCAGTCGTTGCCTGTGGCCAGCGCGACGGCGTCGATGCCGTTCATGACTCCCTTATTGTGGGTCGCTGCCCGCCAGGGGTCCGCCCAGGCGAAGCGATAGGCGCCGCAGATGCCATCGATGACGTCGGCCCCGGCGGCAGCTGCGGTGGTGAGGACGTCGGGGGGGATCCGGCACCGCGCCCGGGACAGCCGGCGGCTGGCCAGGTTGGAGAGGATTCGAAGCCGCACCCGCCCGCCGGCGATGGCTTCGACCTGTGGGGCGAGGCGCTCGGCCAGGGTGTTGACCATGTTCGCACCCATCGCATCGACGCAGTCGAGGAACACATGGAGTACGACCATCTCCTCGGGCGCCTCGCCGGGCTCGTCATAGGTCAGCCGCCGGACCTCCATCCCCCGAACGCCGCCGCCGCGGGCGACCAGGCGGGGATGCACCGTCTGGGCGAACGCCATCAGCGCAGGGAAGGCGTTCTCCAGGCGCGCGGACGCCGCGTCCGCGTCTACCAGATCGGTGACCTGGATCTGTCCGATCATCACCGATGCGTCGCTGTCCGCCTGGAAGCCCCCACAGCGGCGGACCAGCCGCGCCATGTTGGAGACCGCCGCGACGACCGAGGGCTCCTCAACGACCATCGGGATCAGGACGTCTTCGCCGTTGATCAGGAAGTTGACCCCGATGCCCTGTGGCATCCCAAAGGTGCCCACCACGTTCTCGACCATCAGATCGGCGCGCGCCTCGCTGAGGGCGCTCGCCCGAAGGGTCTCGACCTCTTCCGGGGTCAAGCCGCGGCGTTGACGGAGCGCATCACGCCGCTCGCTGGGGGATCGTTTGTAAAAACCGGGGAGCCTGCTGGACCTGTCCGCTGCCATGTCGTCATCGCCTGAACCAGGGGTTGCAGCAGTCCGATATCCTTGAAACCGTCACACGCCGAAATCCGCATCTGACGATGGAGCATCCCCCGAAGGTGCTTCCGGATCATCCGGGGGATTCGTCTCCCCAAAGAGAGCGCCAATGATCCCCTGAACCAGCGCGGCGAACAATGCCAGCCCGGCCTGCAGCGGCCACGTCAGCAGCGCCATGAGGCCGCGGGGTTCGTCTTCAGTCTGGTTTGCGCGGTCCGACATCTGATCCACCTGATGTGATGGAGTGGTAAACCCAACACCGATGAGCCCGATAACCTCTCAGGATAACCCGCTCCAGGATGCGCTCGATGCGCTCGATGCGCTCCCCGGCGTCCAGGTCCAGCGGGCAGTGGGTGGGGTTCGCATATGGTTCATCCGAACCGTGCCCCTCAACCAATCATCCACCTTCGGGGGGGGGGCAGCCTGTTCAGCCTCGTCCCGATGGGGTTGGGCCTGACCAGCCTGTTCCTGCCCGAAGCCCCATCGACGCTCATTGGCGCGGCCCTGCTTGTGCTCGCCGCCGGCTTCTTGTGGATCGATCTCAGCCTGCTCTGGGAGCGGCCCGCTGAGCGCTGGCCGGTCGAGCTGGCGACCCATAACCCCGATCAGCCCATAACCCCGATCAGCTCGACGCGTTCGCTGGCGCGGTGTCGGCGTGGCGAGAAGCGGGGCTTCGGGAGCATATCGATGACGTCGCGCAAAAGCGCCAGGTTTTTGCGGCGTTGGACGCCGTTCGGCGGCTCTCGGGGCAGTGAAAGAGCAGCTTCGCTGCCTTCCTGTTGACTGGTCAACTTTGTTTGGCGTGTACTCTTTTTTGTTCTTCTCTTTGTTACACTCTTTTGCAAGGGAAACTGGTCTGTATACAGTATGAACACACTATGCATTTAATTTTCTTGGTTTTAGCGAAACATTCGAGAAATCTCAACTATCCGAATAATGTGTTGAAAGGCTTGAAGTTGGGTTGCGATTTGTTACAATGGTCGCCAGAGAGGTGTGATGAAGATCATATTTCCCCAACCCGACCTGATCTCAACATTACTGGGCAGTGCTGATCCGGATGTCCGCGCACAGGCGGTGGAGATCATTCATTCCCTGTGGGAACGCGAAGCGATCGATCTGGCCGCACGAATTGCAGATGGGTTCGGTGATCCGACGCCATGGCATGGCGCGGCGCGGCGGGTGCTTCCCGGCACGGATTGTGCGTCCGAACGTGAATCGTTACTTCGATACTTTGCTTTGGACTGCGCGCTCCATGCCTTGCCCGCGCTTGAGATCTTCACTGAGCGGCCTTGGGATGGTTTTGCAGGTCGTTTGCCGGATATCACGGTCGTTGACGAAGCGCTCGATACCTTCTATGGGCGGGGTGGTTTGTCGATGTCGACGATCCAGTACCGTCTGGATCGTGAGATCTCGGCTTGCCGGCGCTGGACGTGTGCTGCGACCAAGAAACGTCAGGGGCCTGCGGCTGCGATGCGGCGGGCGCTTGAGGCGCTCCGGGCGATTCGTCATGCTTGCACCTCAACAACCCAGAATTCGTTGCGTCAGGTCATTCGTGCGGCGCGTCGTGCGGCGATCGATCCGATGGCAGAGGCCGCCTGGCAGCGTGGCTGGTTTGTGGAGTGCTTGATGGGCCAGCACACACCGGTGGCCTTCGGCGTTGCATGAGTTTCTTACGGTTTTTTGGTTGCGTCGGTGTAAAACTGGTTTAACAGTGCGCTGTGCTTTTCTTCGACCGCGCGCCGTTTTAGCTTGAGAGAGGCGGTCAGTTCTCCGTTTTCTACAGAGAATGGCCGTGAAAGAATCGTGAAATCGCGGATGGTTTCGTGTCGTGCGAGGTCCACGTTCATGGCGTCGACATAGCGCTGGATGAGGGTCTTGACGGCGTGATGGTGGATTTGCTCGCTGCGACGGAGCTCGCCGAGCCCGTTGTCTTTGAGCCACGGGGCGATGGCGTCGTCGTCGAGGGTGATCAGCGCGACACAGAAGCTTCGCCTATCGCCATGCACGAGCACATGGCGGATATAGGGGCAGGCCGCGAGCAGTCGTCCTTCCAGTTTCTGGGGAGCGACGAGCTTTCCGCTGGAGGTCTTGATCAGATCTTTCTTCCGGTCGACGATCCGGAGGAAGTTGTCTTCATCGATTTCGCCGATGTCGCCAGTCTTCAGCCATCCGTCATGGTCGAAGGCGTCAGCGGTGTCCTGCGCGAGGTTGAAGTACGCGCGCATGATGCCGCGGCCCTTGAGCAGGATCTCGCTGTCGTCTTCAGCCAACCGGACCTGGACGCCGGGCACGGGGGGGCCGACGGTGCCGAACTTGAACCGGTCGGGTCGGTTGACAAAGGAGGCGGCGGAGGACTCGGTGAGGCCATATCCTTCCAAGATAAGCAGCCCCGCGGCGTGGAAAAATTCGGCGATCTCATCGGGAAGGGGCGCCGAGCCAGAGATGAAGAACCGGATCTTTCCGCCGAACAGGCTGCGAATCCGTTGAAAGACCATTCGCTCGGCGAGGGCGTGCTGCATGGAGAGCATCCCCTCAGGGGATCGGCCCTGCTGCTGGAGCTGAGAGACCTGCCGACCGATCTCGAAGGCCCACTCGAACATGCGTTTTCGGATTCGTCCGGACTGCTCAGCGGTCTTACGGACCTGATTGAAGATCCGCTCGAAGATCTGGGGGACCGCGGCGATGAAGGTCGGCCTCATCGAGCGCAGGTTGTCGACGAGCCGGTCGACGCTTCCATCGACCGCGGTGGGGATTCCGATGCGGATGAGGGTGACCTCCAAGACCTTGCCGAAGCTGTGGGCGAGGGGCAGCCAGAGGTATTGGGTGTCCGCCGGGGACAAAAACCCCAACGCATCGATCGCTTCCGCTTCGAACAGCCAGCAGTCGTGGGTGAGCTCGACGCCTTTGGGCTGGCCTGTGGTGCCCGATGTGTAGATGAGCGTCGCCAGCGCGTCTGGGGGGATCCGCTTGATCGCGCGCAGGTAGTCGTCGGGGTGGGCTTCGTCCCAATGCTTCCCATGGCGCATCAGCGCCTGGAGGGAGAGCGCCCACGCGTCGTCACGGGCATCCCCATCACGTTCATCCTGTTCGATGAGGATGACGCGCTCGACGCCGGGGATCTGGTCGCGGATCTGGCGGAGGCGGTCGAGTTGTTGCGGGGTGTCGACGAAGACGAAGCGGGTCTTCGAGTCGTTGAGGATGTGGGCGCACTCGCTGGTTGCAGAGGCAGGGAAGATGGTGGTGGTGGCGCCCGCGGCGCAGAGGACCCCGAGGTCCGCGAGGATCCATTCGACCCGGGTTTCGGCGAGGATGGCGCAGCGCTGCTCGGGTTCGAGGCCGAGGTGCTTGAGCCCGCAGGCGATCTGGCGGACCTGTCGGGCGACGTCCTGCCAGCGCAGGGTCTGCCATCCATCCCGGAGATGCTCCTCCACCGCGTCGCCGCGACACCAGACGCCGACGCCCTGTACGCACCCAGCCCCGACGGATGGCAG
>JBCBLB010000640.1:0-5556 GCA_038520555.1 Myxococcota bacterium
CATAGGTGTCTGCCGTCTCACATCAAACTGTCGCCAGTCTTCATGTGAGTGGAGGTAAGAGGTTTTCAACGTCAAAGAACGAGCCCCGTTCCAAAAGGTTCGAGGCGGTTTTTTTGGTTGCCACTGGCTCCCGCCAGCGTCGCATCCTCTTAGTGCACACCCTGTGCCACCCTTTGATAAACAATAGAACCTGGATTTTCAGGCGATTGGCATGGGCAATCCTTTTCCCGCTCGGCACATGGGTGTCACCTTCAGGGCTCCGAGTCATACGGTACAAGAGGTCATTGTGATGGGTGATCGAGGGTTTTTCGAATTGTGAAGTGAAGATCCGGTATGGGCATCTGGTTTCAGAGGCGGAACGTTGAGCCGACATTGAGCCAGGATGGTTCCGGGGTTGGTCGGTATCTTTCTCGTGTCTTCATCCGGAGCGCACGTCATGGACTTCTCCTGGAAACATCTCCTCCCTACTGCTTCAGAAGATTCGACCACGCCGGCACCATCGTCGCCGGAATTCATGCAGCCGGCGGGCAATCAGTCCTGGCAGGACTGGCTCCAGGACACCACTGGCGTGGACATGGGCGAGTGGATCCAGCCGCCGAGCTGGTTGGCTGGAGACGATGCGACCCCGCAGGCGATCCCTCCGGGCCCAGATATGCCGGCCATGGAGACGCCGTCGGGGCCTCGCCGCGTTGATGGGGCGGGCGGATACCGCTATGAGCAGCACCCGGATGGACGGATCGTGATCCTCGATGGTCCCGGCATCAACCGTCCGGTCAACATCTCTGCTGGTCAGGCCGGGTGGCAGGCGATCACGGATGAGATCGGCCCCTACCCGCAGGCTGCCGCGAAGACGCCCGAGCCGGCTGCTCCCGACACGGCTGCCCCGGACACGGCTGCCCCGGACACTGCCGCACCAACGGCTCCGGCGCCGGAGCCGGACGAGAGCATGGTGCCGACGTGGCTGAGTGCATGGTGGACCGAGGAGACCAAAGTCGTCTCCGAAGCGTTGCCGGAAGACTTCCTCCGACAGCCTGAAGCGCCAGCGGAGATGGCATATATCTCCCAGCGCAGCAACGGAAAAGACGGTCGCTGGGAGGACGGGAAGCGAACCAACAGCGAGTCGATCAAGTACGACCAAGCCGGAAACGCGATCAAGACGCCCAAGACCTGGTACGGCGACATCACCTGTGGCCACACCTCATTGGCGATGGTGCTCCGAGAGCAGATCCCGGAAGAGCGGCTCTATCCTGCGGTTGCGACGCTCCTGATCAGGCGCGGGAAGTCCAATCTGGCGCATGATGCGTTGGTTGCTGACCTGAAGAGCCACCCCAACCGATTGTCCGAGGTGCTCGTCGATCTATACACCATGTATTATGGCAGTTCGACGGAGCTGATGGACATCACCGAGGCCATCCTGGAGGTCTCTGGGGATGACCGGGGTACGATGCGCCACGAAGCTCCTGCGGGGGAGGATCGGTTCAGCTTCATCCAGGAAACAGCACAGGAAAAGTCTATTTTGAGCACCCAGCTGACGGGCAGCGGCGGTCACTTTATCGTCCTGGATCGCATCCTCTCGGATGGCATCGTGGTCAACGACCCGTTCGGGATGTCGATGGCAGAGAACAACCCCACCACGAAGAAGTATGCCCTGAACGGTGGGAATCCCGGGATCGTGCGCAGATCGGAGAGTGAAGACATCCTCGCCCGTCGGACCCGGGAGAGCGGTCGCTTCGATGAGCTGATGGCGGCTCGCGAGGAGAAGCGGCTTCCCCAGGACATGGGGCGGCAGGTCTTCTTTGGCGCAGAGGAGCTGGGCCCGTTGAAGATCGGGACCTACATCACGCACCTGACCGCAGGGGAGACGAAATAAGGCTCAGGGGTTCAGCATCTCCAGAGCGGTGGCGGCGGCGAGCCGCAGGCCCTTTCGCTTCGCGGACGTCTGCGCCTCTGCGGCGGTCCGTATGGCATCCGAAAACCCAGCATCGATCAGCTCTTTGATCCCGTTCTGTGCATCGCGTCTGGTCGTCTTGCCGCCTTCGCCCAGCAGGCGGACCAGGGGGGCGGCGGCCTCGGGGCAGCGGGTCTCACAGAGCACCTTGACCAGAAATTCCTTCCGGCGTGCGCCTGCGTCGATCTCTCGCATGATCTCGGGGACGGCGATGGCGCCCAGGGCGGAGAACAGCCTTCGCTCATGGTCTGTGAGTTGTGGGCTGGTGTAGGTGCCGCCACCGTTCCGCCGGTTGGCCAGGTCCGCGAGCTTCCAGACCGCACGCCGGGCGATCTGGGGGGTCAAGGTCTTCGACGCCGTCGCGAGGCGCCAGGTCAGGTGACGGTTCTGGTAGTCATTCTGGATGCAGAGATGCTCCCGCCGATCCAGGGGCAACGCAGCGAAGATTTCGAGCAGGAGTGTGAAGAAGTGCTCGGAGGCTTCGCCCCCATGGTGGTCATCCCTTGCGCGTTGGCACGCCATCGCCAGATAGATGTCGTAGCGTTCTGGGAACGGCTGGCCCCGCCGGATGTGGTATAGCGCCAACATCGTGCCCAGGATCAGTCGCTGGCCATCGTTGAGATCGGGGTCGATGGCATCTGGCCCGGCGAGAAACCGTGCCTCGGCGTCTTCGATGAAGATCGGTCCCAGCTCATCGAAGCGGGCCTCACACACCTCCCAGATCGCCATGTTGGGATATTGGGCATAGAGAAAACTTAATAAAACATAGGGGTCGTCCACCAGCGCCAGATACCGCGCCAACAACCGGGGCTCGACCTGATGCCGTTCGCGCAAGATGATTTCCAGCATTCGCCGGTTCCATACCGCTTCTGGCCAGAGGGATCGGACGCTCTCGAAGTACGTCGCGGCGCGTCCACCGTCCTTCATCTCGGCGTACACCATCTGGTCCATCAACGCGGCGCTGAACGGGCGCCGTGGGATGAGATCCCGTCGCGCCATCTCGATCTCAAAGAGATCGCGGATCGAGGCTGGGACGGCCTCCCACGCATCAACCAGGGGAGCGACGTCGGGCAACCCATCGATGCCTTTGACGAACGCATACGTCCACCCTTTTAAACCGTTCCATGAGTTGTGCTGGGTGTCTTCCACATGGTGTCGCACTGCCGCCAGGAAATCGTCCACGGAATACGGCGCTTCAGAATATACGAGATCTCGAATTGTTTTCATGGGCGCAGGATATCGCAGGGTCTGCTACAACCCGATTCATGAAATCCACCACGCGCAAGCACGCCAAACGCATCCGCGAGCTGCTCGACGCTGTCGATGTGAACCGCATCGAGCAGGGTGTCGAGCTGGCGCTCTCGATGCAGGATCCGGCGCTGATCGCGGAGCTGTTGAGCGGCTGTACGATCGACCTGGACGGCAACCTGCTGTTCAACAAACGATTCACCGATCTGAGCGCCAGGGATCGCTGGGGTCCCGAGCCCGATCCGGTCCGCCAGGGGGCGTTGACCGTCGCGGTCCTGGAGCTGGCCGGTCGCGGGGGGTATTCCGAGATCCCCCTTCTGCTGACCCGGTTGTTCATCGATCGGCAGAACATTCCCCATTTTCCCGATGTGATTGGATTGTTTACGGCGCTGGAGACGCTTCAGCTGCCTTATATGCACATCGAGACCCTGCCCGATGCGTTCGCCACGTTGTCCCGGCTTCATACCCTGGTGTTGAAGGGCAACCGGCTCTCTGCGCTGCCCGGCAGCCTGTTGCGCCCCGGGCTTCATACCCTGGTGCTGGAACGCAACCAGTTCACCATGATCCCATCGGATCTTCAGAAGATCTCCACGTTGAAGACGCTGGTGCTGACGCAGAACCAGCTCACCACCCTGCCCGACCTCTGCGGGCTGACGCAGTTGGTGGGGCTGGGGCTGGCGAACAATCGGTTGGCGGCGTTTCCGGACTTCGTCCGGAACATGCCTGCGCTCCGCTGGTTGGATGTGCGGGATAACCCACTTCGGACCTTGCCAAGAGACCTGGGGAGTCTGAAGGGGCTGGCCACGCTCTGGCTCGACGATGCGCAGCTGATCGAGAACCCCTGGATCGGGGACGCGCTCCCCAACACCCGGATCCTTCAGCAGAGCGGCACGTCCCCCATCGCGAAGGCGCCCTGACGCCCTGTTTACGGGTATTTTTCATCATCCGTCGCCGAGCTGGATCTTATCTCTTTCCTATAAGTACCGACCTTCGCCGTTTTTCTGGTCTATCAATGAGTCTCCGGTGGCGTGACTGCTGCAGCGAGAACGCCATCCAATGCGCATCAACGCGGACACCTTCCACTGGTAGGGGGCAGAAAGATGACGTGGACCAGACGAACGCTTCTCACACTCGGGCTGCTCTGGGGTGGCCCCGCCCTCGCTGGAGATGTGCTGTGGTACCACGGGAACGGGGGGACTGAGCTGGCCACCACCGCGAACCTCTCGGCGGCCTTGATCGATGCTGGTGCCGACGGTCTCGACCAGACGGACGTCTGGCCGTCCGATCTGTCCGCGTATCATCTGGTGTTCCTCTCTGCGATGACCGCTGCGCTTGAGACCCACCAGCAGGAGGCCGTCTACGCGTACCTCTCGACGGGCGGCGTCCTGGTCGTGGTCACCGATGAAAATAACGATACCATCGATGACAACGGGGTGGCCAACGGTTTAATGGCGTCATTGGATGCGGCGCTCCGTCATGACGGGGTCACCCATTCCATCCCAGACACCTGCGCGGTCAGCGCCACCACAGCGACCCACCCAGCGACGGAGGGGCTGCAGTTCATCGCCCACACCGCCCCCGGCGGGATCACCTATGATGCGAATGACAACCGGGCGATCACGGAGCTGCTCTCGCTCTCATCCGGCGCCACCGCCCTGGCGGTAGAGCGGAACATCGTCCTTGCCGCCGACGTCGGCATCTTCAGCGACGCATGTGAATGGTCCGACAACGCGGTCTTGATCGCCAACCTCGTTCGGGGGTTCTGCGCGGTCGAGGACCTCGACGCAGACGACGACGGGTTCACCTCCATCGTCTGCGGCGGCAACGACTGTGAGGACGCAGACGCGACCATCAACCGCATCGCCGATGAGGTCTGCGACGGCCGGGACAACGACTGCGATGGCCAGATTGACCTGGAGCCCGTCGATGGCGTCCTCTCCTATCCGGACATCGATCAGGACGGTTTCGGGGCCACCAACGCGCGCGTCAACGCCTGCGCGGTCCCGGCGGGCTATATCCTCGACGGCACCGACTGCGACGACACCAGCGCAGCCAACCACCCCGGCGCAGATGAGTACTGCGACGATCAGGACAACAACTGCAACGGCTACATCGACGAATCGGACCAGATCCTCGACGGCCGGGAGTGGTACCGCGACGCAGACGGGGACGGCTATGGCGATCCGCGGTTGCAGCATGCAGTCTACGAATGCGCGCTGCCGTTGGGCTACGCGGCGCAGATGGGTGACTGCGACGACCAGCAGAGCTTCGTGAACCCCGACAGCCCCGAGTACTGCAACAGCATCGACGACAACTGCGATGGCGCCATTGATGAGGACCCGATCGACGCCTCACAGTGG
>JBCBLB010000305.1:0-10949 GCA_038520555.1 Myxococcota bacterium
ACAGAGCATTCGGATCACCCCGCCGGAATCCACGCCGCGAAGCGCCTCGACTTCAGTACGGGTGACCGGCTGGCGGTACGCGATCACCGCGAGGGCTTCGAGAGCCGCCTTGCTCAGCCGCATCGGCTTGCCGCCGCGCATGGCGGCGACCCAACGAGAAAACCGCGGATCGGTCCGAAGCTGCCAGCCGCGAGCGACCTGAACCAGCCGGAACCCACGACCATCCTGTCGCAGCCGCGTCTGGAGGCGATGCAGCGCCTCACGCACCCGGCGTGGACCCGGATCTTCGAGCCAGTCATTGAGTTGATCCACGGTCATCGGCCCCTCCGCAGCGAACAGCAGGGCCTCAACCCCAGGCTCGATCAGGTGATCAGGCGGCGGACCGGTAGAGGCTTCGTCATCATCGATCTCATCAATGGGACCACCGCTGATGCCACCGCCGAATCGGTTCGGCGGGGCAGCAGTGGGGCGCGGAAACAGATCCTGTGGCGTCAGCATCTGCGAATCATCGTCTTCCGTAAACGGCCGAAGCGGCGGACGGCTGGGACGGGGCAGACCTGGGAGAAGGATCACGTTGTCATGATCGACGTCGTTCGGAGAACCTTCGGGTTCGTCAGGGCCTGAGGGAGGCTCAGTGGGATCGTCGGTGGACATGGGATGAGGAGAAAGAGGGAAAGAGAGCAGCGGGAAGGAAGAGAGAGCGCGCTCAGTAGTCTTCGCCAGAAAGCGCACGGAGATCGACGTCCTCGCCCTGGACCCGGGAGCGGAGGACCACCGGCGCGAGGTGGTACTCTTGCGAGACCGACAAGAACTGCAGACGGACCAGCTCAAGGGTCGCAAGAAACGCCACCACCCGGTCCCCCCGGTGCTCCAGAGCGCGGAGCAGATCGGTCAGCTCGCGTGGGGTCGCACGGACCTGATCGAGGATCCAGTGGGCCATCTCCTTGAGCGAGTAATGCTCACGAGAGACTTCATGGACCGGCGGGGGAGCGGCGTGCTGCTGAAGCAGCCGTTGGAAGATCTGGAGCAGACCCATCGGCCCCACGCGGGGATCGATGGGACGCTCATCCGCGGGCAGCGGAGCGACCGGACGCGCGAAGGTGTCCCGATCCAGCCACGGCCGAGCGGCAAGCTCAATGCTGGCCTGCTTGAACCGTTCATAGTCGATGAGGCGACGAATCAAGGCTTCGCGCAGGGCTTCCGGATCGTCTTCTTCAGGAGCGTCTTCCAGGGGAGCGGGTCGCGGCAACAACTCGCGGCTCTTCAGAAAACACAGCGTCGCGGCGAGGACGACGAAGTCACCCGCGATGTCCAGATCGAGGACGTCGAGGATTTTCAGGTGGGCGAGATAAGCGTCGGTGATCGGGGCGATCTGGATATCGCGGATGTCGATACCTTCCCGACGGACGAGATACAGCAACAGCTCCAGAGGGCCGTCGAACGTATCAGTATGTACAGATTGAGCGCGGGCGTCGTAAGCGAGCACCGTCAGTTCTCGAGGAGGAGGTGTGGAGGGAGCGCAGGAGAGATGTAGATGCAGATGTAGAGGAGGGCAGCCCGTTCGTTTCGGGCCAGCCTGATTGTTACACTCCATCCCCTCGCCTGCAAGCCTCTCTACACAAAAACCCCACTTCGGATAAACTCTCCGACGATGTCGAATGAAGAGGACAGCTACACGCCACCTCCCAGCCGCGCATTCGCGGCATGGCCGCTCATCGCTGCCATGCAGCTCGCAGTTGTTCTCGTCCTCATCGGACTCTTTGTCCGCGCCGCGCCGCCGCGTTCGCCGCCCATTGAAGAGCGACTTCGGACCCTCCCGGTCGATACCACCAACAACGCCGTCCTAAGCGCCATCGATCGCCTCAACGACGGCCGCGCCCTCACCGAAGATGACGAATCCACCGCACGAAGCGCATTGTCACTGCTCGTGGTCTCCGCAGAGATGCGGCTCGACGATCTGCGCTTCCGCACCGGGCACCAACGAGACGGGGTTCAGCCCGTCGACGCAGAACTGACCATCATCGGCGATCCCTATCGGCTGCCCATCTTCATCGATGGGCTCGCCCATCAGCGCGCGCTCGCCCACCCGCTCTCGGTCCGGGGCTCAAGCAACACCCCCGCACAGTTTGAGGTCATTGTCCGGTATTACCGACCTGCACCGATGGACACCGCTTGGATCGCGCCCCGACTCCAACAACAGGCACCTGACGCAACCGACGCGGCCCCGCTGCTGGTCAACGCCGCGACGCTGGCCAGCTGGCGGCACTTTCAGCAGAAACTGGGTGTCCTGACCGACCTCGCTGGCAAGGCCCGACGAGACGCCGCCAGCGCGCTACCCAGCGCGCTCATCGCGCTCGAACAACGTGGAGAACCCATGCAGTGGCGGCTCCAGACCCCGTTACTGTTGACAGGTCAACCGTACCAGCCCAACTGAACCCGCTCCCCTGTTCAGGTCAGATGCAGCTGTCAGGTCAGATGCAGCTGCTTGAGCCGGCTGACCGCCTCGATGCGCTCCTGAGCGACCTGATTGGACGCCATGGTCGTGGAGATCTTCTGGGAACGGGCCTTATTGATGATGCGCTTGACGGTGTTGAAGATATTCGACGCCTCATCCATGGCGATCTCGACCGGCAGGCCCTTCAACTCGGCATGCACCTGGATGAGTCCGCCGGCGTTGATGACGTAGTCGGGCGCGAAGGTGATGGACGCCTTCTGCAGCAAGACCCCATCGCCCTCTTCATCGTCGAGCTGGTTGTTGGCTGCTCCAGCGATGATGGGGGCGCGAATGAGGGGGATCGTTCGGGCGTTGATGACGCCACCGATGGCACATGGGGCGAGCACGTCACAGTCGGCGGTGTAGAAGTCCTCCTGGCTGATGATCTTGCCGCCGAACTCTTCGGTGACCTGCCGCAAGCGGCGCTCATTTACATCGGAGTAGACCAGTCGGGCGCCGCCCTCATGAAGAAACCGGGCGAGATGATAGCCGACGGCGCCGACGCCTTGGATGGCTACGGTGCGTCGGTTGACGTCCGGCGAGCCATAGACGACCTCAAGGCAGGCGCGGATGCCCTGGTATACGCCCCATGCGGTCACCGGAGAGGGATCGCCCGAGCCACCGGCCATCTTCGAGGATCCCGTGACCCATCGGGTCTCCCGGCGGATCCAGTTCATGTCCTGGACGGTGGTGTTCATGTCCTCCGAGGTGACATACCGTCCGTTGAGGCTCTCGACGTAGCGCCCGAAGGCGCGGAAGAGGGGCTCGGTCTTGAGGGAGCGGTCTCCGATGATGACGGCTTTTCCGCCGCCGAGATCGAGCCCGGCGATGGCGGCTTTGTAGGTCATGCCCCGCGAGAGGCGGAGGACGTCTCGGATGGCGTCTTCTTCAGAGGTGTAGGGATACAGCCGCACCCCCCCGAGGGCGGGGCCCAGGGCGGTGGAGTGGATACCGATGATGGCGCGCAGTCCGACGTCATCGTTCCGGCAGAACATGAGCTGTTCATGCCCCAGTTCAGCCATTTCAGCAAAGACGGTCATTCAAAGCTCCTTATCGCCGCCCAAAAGCGCTGGACGCGGCGGGTGAAACGCCGAGATACCAGACACGCTGGAGCCGCGAACTGGTGTTCGCAACTTCAACATGAAGGTCCCAGCGGGGGTAGGCCTGATCGTCTTGACTATAGCCTACTCAATCCATGGCTCGGGTCCGCGCCGCCTCTCCCACCAGCGCTCCGTCATGGGCCCTTGTCGACAGATACAGCACCCGCTCCGTCACCCCCTCCTCGGTCGAGGCGTCGATGATCAGATCGACGGCGCCGTCTCCGTCGAGGTCACCAGACCACAGGATCTCTGGGAGCGCGGAGACGCTGCTCGCTTCCAGGAGCAGCTGGCTGCGCTGCGGGGCGTCATCGTCGACGCCGAGCTGGTGGAGGACCAGCTGATATGTGGGGTCGTAGTCATCGACGAAGTCTTCGCCCATCAGGCCATCCTGGCCGACGGCGGCGAGGACCGTGACCTGCTGCCCGTCGGCCCAGACGGTGGAGATGTCGCCGACGGCGACGGATCCGGGGGATTCGAGGTGTGTTTCGACCTCTCCAGCGGTGATCCTGGCGTCGGCGTCCGCCAACAGGGACTCGCCGGTGATGGTCAGGGCCAGGGCCGCGGTGCTGAGGGTCAAGAGCGCAGTCAAGGTCATGTCGATCCTCCTCCGGGCTCATGAAGAGCAACTCCCATGCCTGGATCGGATCGGGGAAATGGGATGATAAATCTATGATTGATGGATCGGAGCGCAGATTGATAGCAACCGACGCGCCAGCGGTGGGGAAGATCGGAGGATGTACAGGACCTTGACAGTTGGGTCTTGTAGGCGGCGGGCACATCGCAGTAAGAGTGTCGGCTGTAGAGGAGAGAGCATGCTACCGCTGCTGATCTTGAGTGTGATGACCGCAACGGCGGCGCCGCGGGCGTCGAGCCAGCTTCGCAACGATCGGGGCAGCTTCCCGGCAGCCCACGCCTTCGACGGGCGGCTACAGACAGCCTGGGCAGAGGGCGCCGATGGATACGGAGAGGGGAGCTGGCTTGAGGTGGATCTGGGACGCTCGACAGAGATCCGCTCGGTGAGCATCTGGCCGGGCAACCTGACCAAGGGCACCCGAACCTATCGCGAGGGCTCCCGGCCCAGGCTCATCCAGGTGATGGTCGATGGCCAGCCCGCCGGCAGCCCCTTCCGGGTCAAAGACGAGATGCAGCGGTGGGATCTGGAGCTGAGCACCCCGGTCAGCGGCCGCAGGGTGCGCCTTGTGTTCGAGGAGGTGTTTGAGGGCTTCGTTTACAGTGACCTGTTCGTGGCTGAGGTCTCGATCAACTTCCCAGACACCGCAGGGGCGAGCCGGATGGGGAAGTGGCTGGAGGGCACGGAAGCGAAGCGGCTGATGGCCCGCCATGAGGCGAAGGTCGAGGAGGACTACTTCGCCCATAAGGACGCACAGTTCGGCGACGATGCGGCGTTCGACCGGCTGTGTGCGGCGGCGGCGGATGGCGCACCGGGCATCGCCAACCGGGCGCGCAGCCTCGCTTCCGATGGCTACCGCGTCCAGGCGATCCCTTCGAGCGAGAAGGCCCTCCAGGCGCTCCGCCAGCTCGGCGACGCCAACGCGATCCCTTTCCTGGAGATGGCGGCGATGCGGGCGCATGGTCGACTCCAGGCGATTCGTCAGGACGAAGTCGAGCGCTTCTATGCCTACCAGGATCTGGTCGGTGGGCCGAGCTTCAACGTGGCGGCGTGGGGACAGGAAGGGTGGGAGCGGGGCGCCCTCCAGAACTTCGGAGAGCCGATGGACATCGAAGTGGATCGGTATGGCTCATTTTATGTCTCCGACATCGGCAACAACCGGATCCAGCGGTTCAACGAGCGTGGCGCGGTCGATATGGTCTGGGGCGCCGGTGAACCGAACATCACCAACGCCTGGTTCGAAAAAGGCCGAAAGTACTACGTCAGCGGCGCTGAACCGGGCGACGACGTCTTCCACTTCATCAATCCCCTCGACGCTGAGATTATCCCCAACAAAGACGCCGACGCCTTCGCGGTGTTGGATAGCCAGGGAACGCTCCGGGTCTTCGATGAAGACGGCCGGCCGCAGATCTCCTGGCGGGTCAACGCATCGGCGCGGCCACAGCCTGGCCTGGGTGGGCAGGGGCACCTCACCTGGCTGCCCAAGCGCGAAGCGCTGCTGGTCGTGGTTCAGGATGAGGGCATCCTGTTCAACCTGGAGGGCGAAGAGCTGGGTCGCTTCGAGATCGAAGATGGGATCCCCAACGCCGTCGAGATCGACAAGAAGGGCAAGCGGGTCCTGATGTCGTTTTATAACGAGATCGTGGCCTACAACCCGGAAGACGGCTTCCGCTATGGGACCATCGTTGATGGGGAGACCCTCGGCCGGGGGTTTGAGGGGCTGGCGATGACCCTCGACGATGAAGGGCGGTTATGGGTGTTGACAGACAAAGGCCAGCTGTTCAAATTCAAAAAACCCGGCAAGCTCGAGTTCACCCTGAAAGCCTTCGACCGCCCGATCTCACGGCCCCGGATCGCTGTTTTCGACGGGATCCTGTACGCCACCATCAACAATGAGATCGTCCAGGTCGATGCCCTCCAGATGAAGCTTGAGGCTGATGAGGCGGCTGCCGCCGAAGCTGAGAACGAATGACCCTGCTGCTCCTGCTCCTCGCCTGCACCACGGATCCCACACCGGAACCGGCATCGGAGCCGGAGCCCGCGCCCGACGTCTCTCCTCCAGCGCCCACCACGCCTGCGACGCCTGCGACGCCGACGGTGTGGTCACGGGAAAACATCGCCGGCTTCTCCCCTGCCCTGCCCTCCCACCATGCGAAGACACCGGCGGTGCTGGAAGAGACCCCGGCGATCACACAGACGATCGCGCGCCTGGAGGCGGTGGTCGACGCCCGGGCGGGCGATCCTGGAAATCCCTGGGCCATCGCCCACGGCCTGCTCGCCCAGGGCGCCGACTGGAAGCTCACCAATGGTGAACCCGCGGTGGACTGGCTGTTCGCAGAGTACGCGGAAACGTTCCCGGTCAGCGGACGGGCCTATGTTCGGTTTCCCGAGGCGCGCGGGGACGTTCGGATCGAGCCACACGCAGAGATGATCCTCAAGGTCCTCACCGAGATCGGCGTATCTCCCGATCATTCCGTGATGGTGGGTGGAGAACCGTATACGGTGGCGGATCTGTACCGGGGCAGCCTGCTGAACAACTACCTCCAACCAGAGCGAAACCACTCCTCCTTCCACTCGACCGACGACATGGCCTGGGCGCTCCAGGGGCTGGCGGCGTGGGCCCCGTCGAAGATGGTCTGGGTGGCGGCGGATGGGACTCCGATGGCCCTCGACTCGTTCACCAACTTCAACGTCGCGGTGCTCCACAAGGAGATGGAAGACGTCGCTCAGGCGATGAAGACCGGCGGCACCTTCGAGCGCAACGGCCAGGGCATCTTCCGGTACACCTGCGGTGGCGCGCACCTGCTCCAGGGCGCGGGCTTCGCGGTGGCCCGGGGCTTCGGCGATGAGAAGATCACGCCCATATTCGCGCAACAGATCGACCTGGCGTATTATCGCTATGGTCGCGAACTGAAGATCTACAACGACGCGATGCAGCGGTATGGAGAGGAGTACATGACTCAGCTCGTCGTCCAGCAGCTCAAGTTCACCGGACACTTCCTGGAGAGCATGCACAAGCTTGCGGCGATGGGGCTGTACACCCCCTCCCCGGCGCAGAAGAAGGTCCTCGAAGACGCGGCGACCCGGGTGGCGCTCAACGTCGACCGGCTGCACCGGATGGGCATCTACGACAACCTCGACGCGCTCCGCGCGAAAAACGAGCAGCTGTACCTCGACGTCATCGGCGACTCCGCACATGCCCTCCATGGCCTGAAGATCGCCCTGGGTCAAGACGTCGTCCGCTACTGAAGCCGGGGGTCGGTCGTCATGCAGGCCGCGCGGCTGCTGGAATTGTTGTCTCCTCCGGATGCCATCCCGGATTCTCCCGGTGAGCGGCGGCTGCTGCTCGAAGCGCTGATGCGCATCGAACACAGCCACCGCAGACTGTTCACCATCGCCGACGCCACCGATCCGGATCGCCTCCAGGTCGCATGGCTCTGCGGTGTCCTCTCCGGCTTCCTCCCGGCCATCTCTGATGCCTTGCCTGGCGACGAACGCGCCGCCCGGATCCTGCAATCGATCGACGCAGATCAGCCCCCCGCGGATTCGACGCTGGACCACCTCGCCGATGTCCGCCGCACGTTGGCCGGCGTCCCCCGGCGGCTTCGCAGCCCCGCAGCGTTGACGGTGGACGCGATCACGACGTTGGCGCGATGGCGTCTGGGCCAGCCGTCATCGCCCCGGGAGCCGGCGGATCTGGTCCTGAGGCCGCTTTTGCAGGTGGTGCGCGCCCGTGCCCCGAACATCATCCGGGACCGGATGGCCTTCGAAGCCGAGGAGCGCTTCCTCGATGAACGCGATCAGCGAGCCCGACAGGCGTTTGGCGACGACGCGATGGCGGACCTGTCGGCCGAAGACCGGCGCACCCTGATCGGGGTCCTGACCCAACCCACCATCGGCAAGGTCTATGACTGGACCCTGCTGAAGCTGGCGGTCGGGGAGCGGGCCGAGCGGCACGCCCGCCTGTTGGCGGCGGACTATGCGGAGCGGATCCTGCCCATCTACGAATCGACCTACCCCAACGACTCGCGGCTGCGGGAGGGGCTCGCAGCGAGCCGACGGTTCGCCCTGGACGACATCGACGAGTGGTCGTTGATGGCGACGCGGGGCGAAGCGAAGCAGGCGATGACCCAGGACGGTCAGCGCAGCCTGTTGACGCGCCTGTACAACGGTACACCGGCAGCGGTCGCTGCGATGGCGGTCTGGGAAGCGTGCCGGGCCACCAACCCGCGGAAAATGCTGGCCCGAACCGCAAACACGGCAGCGATGGCGGTCAGCCGAGCAGACGGAGACGCCGAAGAAGAGCGGCGCTGGCAGCGGTCACACCGCGACCAGCGCCTGACATCGCTCATGACGAACAAGATCCTGCAATTCCCGGGCTGATCAGCCGTCGGTCAGGATGATCCCGCTGTCTTCGCCAGCTTCGCCAGCTTCGCCAGCTTCGCCGTCTTCTTCGCCCAGGCCTTCATCCGGTCCCATCGCGTTCTGGTTGGCCATGGCCATCGAGATCACCGACCGCATCTGCATGTCGACCCACTGGCGGACGAACGGGATGGCATGGCCAGCCATCTCCGGGTCACGGAGCGCGAGGGCCGTGTGCCGGGCGACCGACTGAAGCGCGCGCTTGCTCTCCCGAAACGCGAGGAACGTGACCACATCCATCGCCAGGGTCCAGCTCCGACGCGCGGTCTCGTTGAGCGCTGCATCCGCGGCGTCATCGACGATCTGGGAGATGCGCCGGGCGCGGGTCTCTTCGTCCAGCTCCAGCGCGCTGCCCAGCGCCTGCATCAGGTCGTTCAGAGAGCCATACATGATGTCCTCATCCAGGGCGAAGTAGACGCCTTCGCGCGGATCCATCAGCGGCTCGGTGGCGTGCAGGGCGTCCCGATCGAGCGTCGTGGCCTGTCCTTCCAGCGGATCGAGGATCTTTGCCGAATTCTGCAGTCCCGTCGGGACGCTGTCCAGCAGGTAGCCGAACCCCTGTGGGATGCCCTGGGTGCCCTCATCGAAGGCGCGCTGGACGAAATGCAGCCCGACGTGGAAAGGCACTTCCTGGAGGGCCTGCTGCTCACGGGAGTTCTGAAGAACCTCTCGGGCTGCCGAGCGGGAGAGAGACGCATGGTCGGCGTCCGTGTAGCCCTGCCCCGCCCCGGCGAGTCCAGCCGCGGCGTAGGCTTCTTCCCGGCCATAGGCGACCATCATAAATGGCATATACCCGTTCGGATCGGGCATCCCAAGGAGCGCGACCGGCGGCGGCGGGGCGTCGAGGTCGCCAGAGGTGCTCCACTGGCGGCGAGGGGCGTCTTCGACCGCAACGCCGGCAGCCTTCAGCTTGTGGAGGGCAGCGCCGGCGGCCTTGCGGACCTTCTTGTCCCGGGCGTCGCGGCGCGTGGCGTCGAGCAGGGCGCCGCGCTGCTCCTGTCGTGCGGCTTCGATCGCGGCCATCGCAACATCGAAGGTCATCTCATCGATCGAGGGCGCCTCGCCCTTGAGCCAGCCGGACGCCTCGTGCGAGCCGGCGCGGATCGCTTCGACGATGGCGGCATCAAACTTCTTCTTGGCCATGGGGTTGCTCTTCTCTCAGGTTCGTTCAGGGTTCGCGCTCGAGGACCTGGTTGACGGTGATCGCGGTCATGTTGACGATGTCCGCGACCGTCGATCCCACCGCGATGGCGTTGACGATCCGGTCGAGGCCGATGATGATCGGACCGACCGCGGTCGCCCCACCCAGCTCTCGGAGCAGCTTGTAGGCGATGTTGGCCGAGGACAGGTTGGGGAAAATCAGCACGTTGGCGTTGCCACCGATGCTGCTGAAGGGGAAGTCATTGTTGGCCTTATCCGGATCGACCGCAGTATCTGCCTGCATCTCACCGTCGATCTGCAGTTCGGGATCTAACCGGCGGACGATCTGGATCGCCTCACGGATAATTTTGACCTGTGGTGTATCGCGCTGCTCGCCGAAGTCGGAGTATGACAGCATCGCGACCCGGGGCACTTCGCCGAATGTCCCGGCGAGCCGCGCGGTGTTGATCGCGATCTGGGCGAGCGTCTCTGCGTCGGGTCGGATGTTGACCGTGCAGTCCCCGAAGAACAGCCGCCGCCCTTCAAACAGCATGACATACGCGCCGCTGATGACGCGCGCGTCCGGCGCGAGCCCGACGACCTGAAGCGCCGGCCGGATCGTGTCGGCATAGGGCGTGGCGATCCCGCCGACCAGGGCGTCCGCTTCGCCCCGCCGGAGCATCATACAGCCATAGGTGGTGTGTCCCCGCAGCATGTGCCGGGCGGCCTGCTTACTCAGCCCGCGCCGCTGGCGGAGCGTCCACAGCTCATTGGCCATCTCATCGAACCGCTCGCCGTCCTGCACCTCAACGATCTCGACACCGTTCAAGACGATGTTGTGCATATGGGCGCGCTGGCGGATCTTCCACTCGGTGCCCAGCAGCACCGGCGTGCAGATCCCCTCATCCGCCAGCTGCTGTGCGGCCCGCAAGATCCGGGGCAGGGTGCCATCGGGGAAGATGATCCGCTTCTGGTTCAGCCGCGCGCGGTTCATCAGGGGGCGGATGACCTCCTTGCTGCGCTCGATGAGCCGCTCCAGCCGCTGAACCAGAAGCGGATCATCTTCCCCGATGGCACCCTGCCCCGGATCTTGCGGGCCGCACAGCAGCTGGCGGATGAGGGGATCTGCACGCCGGTGCTGCTGGGCACCGAGTGGAAGATC
>JBCBLB010000297.1:0-11119 GCA_038520555.1 Myxococcota bacterium
GTCATTGACCTTGTTGAAGGATATGATTGCCTGTGCAGCCTCTGTGGCCATTCGCATGTGTTGGTCGCGCGCCTGGGCGAGCATGGCGAACAGCAGGTGCCCATACCCTTCGAAGCGGCGGGCACCGACCGCACGGTGGCAGCGCTGTGCGCGCGTGATCTGGGCTTCGGCTTCTTCGAGGTCGCGGGCCTCCAGCGCGATGATCGCCAGATGTGAGCGGACCACCCCCTCGCCCCCTTCGTCGCCGACGTGGACCAGATACTGCAGCGCGCGTTGGGCACGCTGTCGGGCCTCATCCAGCGCCCCCTGCTCTGAGAGGACCATCGCCAGGTGCAGCGCGGTGCGGGTGATCCGATGCTGATCGTCGAGCACTTCGAAGCGCTCCAGGGCCTCCCGGTACAATCGAACCGCAGCATCATGGCGTTGAAGGTTTGCATTGAGGCTGGCCAGATCAAAATACAGGTGCGCCTGCATGCCCACGCTGGGCTGGGCCGCGAGGGCTTGTTGATAGGTCTCCTCCGCCGCGCGGTGTGCGTTGTTCTGGCGCTGCCAGCGGGCCCGGGCGATGAGGGCGCGGGCCTCCAGCTCCCGTGCCCCCACGGCTCGGGCAGACGCGACGATCGACTCGAGCGCAGCCGGGTCACGGTTGTGGCCGAGCGCCTCGCGGGCCTCAACGTCCAGAAGCCGCGCCTGCGCCGCCTGGGTCCCTTCCAACGGCATCGCCTGCAGCGCATGGACCACCTGCATCCACCGCTCCGGCGGCCCATGGGCGCGGAACCCTTCTGCCAGCGATTCTGCGAGCGTGAGCGCGAGCTGGGGATCCGTCTGTCTGGCCCACTCAAACGCAGCGAGCTGGTTGAGGTGATTGTACCGGCGCAGATGTGGCGGCACCGCGGCATAAAATTGTGCGTGCCGCGTCTGTAGCGCATCGTCTGGTTGACGTTGCTCGGCTGCGAATTGGCGAACGCCTTCCAGCAGATACAGCCGACGCCGCCCGCCGGGTTCCCCCCGGGCCTGAAGCAGGCTGCTCCGCCGAAGGTGATCCAGGACATCGAGCACATCGGGCGATTCCTCCGGTAGGGGCGCGACGACCGCCTCTGCCGCAGCGGCGCTGAATCCTCCACGGAACACAGTGCATCGGGCCAGCGCACACTGCGCCCAGGCGGGGAGCAGCTCCCAGGACCACGCCACCGTCGCGCGCAGCGTGCCATGGCGGGTCGCGTCGCCCCGACGGCGCAGCAGATCCAGCGCCTGATCCAGCCGGGCCAGCAGTTCGCTGGGGCCCAGCACGCCCAACCGGGCGGCGGCCATCTCCAGCGCCAACGGCAACCCATCCAACCGCTCCACCAGCGCCGCCATCCAGGCCTCATCTGGGGGCGCCGCGGCGTTCGCGATCGCATGATGGACCAGAAGCTGTGCGCCTGCTTCCACCGAGAGCGACGCCAGCGTGATGACCTGCTCGCCGTCCAGCTCCAGGGCATGCCGAGAGGTCACCAGGATCCGCAGACCCGCCGCCTGTTGCAGGATCCGCTCCGCCCACTGCCGCGCGTCATCGCGGATCTGCTCACAGTTATCGAGGACGACCAGCCGCGGTGGGCCATGGATCAAAGCGGTCAGTGCAGCGTTCTGGTTCTTGGCCTCCATCGCCCGGACCAACGCAACGCTGATGTCTGCCTTGCCCGTCGCGTCGACGAGGTCCACGAAGATCCCCGGGTCGTCGAGCAGCCACTCCTGGGACAGCCGAGTCTTCCCGATGCCACCGGGACCTGTGAGTGTCACCAACCGCGCGCCGCGCTGGAAGGCCTCCCGAATGGCCGCCAGCGCATCCGCACGCCCGAAGAACGAGGGCCGCGTCTGGGGCGGCGCGGCGGCTGCCGCCCCAGACAAGCGGTACCCCTCACCGAACACGGTGACGACGTGCTCGGGCGCCGAAGAGTCCAGCTCGATCTTCTGACGCAGCCGCCGGATCGTATTGTCCACGGCGCGTGAGATGACATCCGGCGCATAACCCCAGACCTCGGTCTGCAATTCGTCTCGAGAGACCGTCCGATTCGAGTGAGCTTCCAGGTATCGCAGCACGGCAACCTCTTTCGCCGTCAGTCGATGCACCGCCCCCGAGAAGAGGCGAACCTCTTCCTTGAGCAGATCGATCTCTCCGTGTTTCAGCGCCACCCGGTCAGCCATACAAGAGAGGGTAGTCAGAATCCGGGCTTCGCTCAATCCCTGAGTGCTGCTTGCAGTGCCCGACCCGAATTACTCACAGTAGCCAGGTGCGTTTCCTTCGAAGCGAATATTTCCGACATCCGGCGCCGACTCACCGAGCAGATACAGCCCACAATAGAGTGAATCCGCAAAGACGACGTTGTCGAAGGCCGGGCTGGCGTCCCGGATCTTCGCCCCATATTTCGCATATCGGATCTCGGTATGCTCGAAGATCGTCTCGGCATCAACGGCATCACTGGTGATCTCGATCCCCTCCCAGGCGCCTGGATCGGGCGCGCCGGGTGCAGACAGGACGATGGGCGCCGCTTCGGTCCCGACCGCCACCAGACCACCTGCCTGTCCGTTGTCGCCGACGCTCATCCCGCGCCCATTGAACAACAGCGTGGTGCCCGGCTCCAGGACCAGGACCGCGGGCAGGGTGTCGGTGCCGGCGATCACCACATCCCCTTCAAAGACCACGGGCACATCGAGGCGCTCCCAGGTGTCATCCATCTCAACGCGGCCCCCATACAGCTCGATCGAGTCCTCATCGTTGCCGGTGTAGCTCCCATCCCCCGGAACCGAGCCCTGGCTGGCGGCGGTGGTCCACCCCGTTCGAGCGTTCCCAACCGTCCGCAGCGCCGTGCTCCCGGCCGCGAAGCGCGCCCCGTTCCGAAGCGAGAAGCCATACCCGGTGCTGTCCTCGATTGTGACGTGTTCGACGAGGACCTCGGTCCCATCCATCACCAACCCGGCGGGCGTGGTGGTGTTGTCATACGCTCCTGTTCCCGAGATTGTAGTGTGCCGAAGTGCGTTTCGGGTTGGGTCCGCGCCATCGCAGAAGCGAACATAGTTCCAGTGGCCGCTCAGCCCAGAGCTGGAGACCATGGTGATGGGCGCGTCCTCACCGCCCTCTGCGGCCAGCGAGCCCAGCCCGGTCCCCTGACAGCCGACCTGGATCGAGGCGTCTGCCGCAAACCGCAGCGTCGCCCCCGCTTCGATCTCGACATGTCCGCCATCGATCTGGACGTCGCAGGTGATGGTGTGGATGCCCGCCGCCCAGCGCTCATCGGAGACAATGTCGCCGCAGTGTTCACCGTCAGCGACGACATCATCGGAGCCGGAGCCAACCGTACAGGCCGAGAGGGACAACCACAGAATGAGAGAGCGTGAACGACGCATAATCGAGACCTCCAGTGTCATGACGAATCAGCACGTCTGTGACACTCAAGGAACGCATCAGGCCCTGATCCGGCTCGTCGCAACTGGTCGCAGCTTGTCGCACTCCTGACTCACGGCACCACGCGGTCGACCGCAAAGGGGTCACCTGCCCCACAACCAGCTGATCTCCTCGCGCCCAGCATTGGGCCGTGTTGGAATGTTTGGCTGGGCGAGGTCCCTCTGAGCAGTGTGCAGCGGCTCCTGGGCACATGAGCTCCGGTGGGCGCGGCCCGCCACTCGCACCGTCAGAGACGAAGACTACGCCAACGCTGACGTCGGTCTGCGGTTGGCCCGAACGCCCTGATTGTTCACGGCTTGCACAGTTGAGCGACAGCGGGAGCCAGCGCGCCGGCCTGACCTCAGACCGTGATGATCCAGCCGTTCTCGATGGCCAGCATAAACGCACCGAAAGCCGCCAATGTAAGCAGCCCGCTGATAAAGGGGTGGTCACGTCGGCGGATGGCCCCATACACCAACTGGACCAGTCCCACCCCCCAGCTGAACATGAACCATGTCAGCGCAGGGAAGACCATGATCATCATATGGGGGAGCGGGATCATGCGATAGAACGCCGCGACTGACAGCATATATGCCACCAGGGCCATCGCTGAGAGCGCCGTCGGGATGTAGGTCAGTGCGTTCACCAAGAACACTCCAGGCTCTTTCCCTCGACAAGAGGGCGGTTGGCTTCCTCTATCGGTGTCGTGCCCCTGACAGCAAGCTCACCTGATGGGCTACTTCAGCTCTGCTTCGACGAGGTATCGGAGCCGCTGCTGCGCTGGATCGAAGATGATGTGTTCGTCGTTGACGACCGTGCACTTTTCAGGAAAGACCGCGACGCTGTCGCATCCCCGAGGGGGTTTGACCCAGGAACCGGTCGAGGTGGCCATATAGGGCACCCCCATGATGACGTCCGAGAGGAACAAGAAGAACCCCCGCCCGCTGATTCCCCCGCCGCTGCCATAGTATGCGTTGGACATTCCGGTGTATACGCACCGCCGCCGAAGGACAGTAACGGAACATAGGTCACTTTGATAGTGAGGATACAGGTCTCAGCTTCATCTCACATCAACACAACGCGTCCGCGCACAGTCGAGGCACGTTGCCGTCCTTCGGATAGGCAGTGGGGTTCTGCAGAGGTCGCCTCAACATTGACGATACCGAGATGAGGTCGTTGTTCTCCCAACCAATTCTGTTGCACGTAATCTTGATGCCGAGTTGCCCTACGTCTCTGAGAGACGCAGCGGGCTCCGCATAAGACGGGTAGAAGCGATGCCATATGGTTAAAGGCTGATAATTCAGCAGGTACAGCAGTTGCAGAACGAGAGGGCGTCCACAAACGGACTTCCCCGGAGAGCAACCATGAAGCACGCACGCCTCGCCCTTGTCGCCACGATGTTGGCGGTCTGGTCCACCTCAGCCGCGGCAGAGCAGGTCTTGAGACTCGGCCAGACTGCTGGACTCGGCTCCTCGACATCGACCGCCACCCTCAACGACTTCGCTGGCGACGATGGCTGGCAGAGTGAGGTCTCCTTCGACGCCGGAGGGCTACCCTACCTCGCCAACACGGTCGATCTGCCCAATCAGCTGGCGGCCAGCGAAGACGACTGCAACGGCCAGGATTGCGCCAGCATGATGACCATCCTGTTCGAGGTCCCCGCCGAGATGGTCGGCAGGGCGTTCATCCTGCATATCGAGCGTTACGGATCAGAGTGGAATTCCGTCCATCTGGACGGCGCCCAGGTCGGCGGTACGAGCGGCAAAGAAGGCGCCTACCTGCGCTCACGGTTTGTCCTCGGCGAGCTGGATGAAGGCGAACACTCGGTCAGCCTCTGGCTGACCGGAGCCGGCAACATCGGCGACGCCGAGCAACAGAAGAACTTCATCGACCGCATCATCCTCATCGCCGAGTGATCCTCCCCTCTCCCCCAACCGAAACGGAGCCTCCAATGTACCGACTGATATTCTCCCTGATCGCGATGATGGCGTCCTCTTCCACAACACTTGCGGCCACAGACATCCTGGTGTTGGGCAGCCAGCAGGGGCAAACCGCGCCCCTCTCCCTGACCGCGGCAGAGTTCAACGCGACCGGCTTCACGGATGCGTTCGTCTACGACGTCGGCGAGCTGCCCGTCACCGAGGCGAACCCGGAGATTCCCGGGCTCCTGTCCATCGACGAAGACCAATGCAACAGCCGTGGGTGCGCTCGGGTCCTGAACGTCCGCTTCACGATTCCCGCAGCCTATGCAAACCAGAAGATCGTCATGACCTATAGCCGCTCTGGCTCGGAGCTGAACACCATCCGTGTGGACGGCGTGACGCACGCCAACGTGGCCGGCGAAGAAAACCGTCACCAACGCCACCGGATCTCCCTGGGGAAGCTGGATGAAGGCGAGCATACCCTGAGCATCCAGTATACCGACTCTGGTGCTGCCAACACCCACTACATCGATTACATCCGTCTGATCGTGCTCTGAGAGAAGGGGCACGTCTGTACGCTGCTCGATCAATGTGACGAAGACAGTGGCGCCACCAGGGTACGTGATGCTGCAGCGAACAGCTCATTGAATCGGGAACAGTACACGTACACGCCGTGGACAGCGCCGCCACAGAAACCAGCGCCGCCGCAGAAACCAGCGCAGCACGCAGAAATGAGAGACGAGCAAACATGAATCGCCAGAGATTGTCCATAAGCAGGTATGCCTGTCCACGGCTTCTGGGCGATCGTGTGGATGGTGAGAACGATCTGGAGAGGATGCCCCACCTGCGTTGCTGGCTCGGGCACGGAAGGGGCGCTGCCTGACGATTTGCGTTCCGACAACAGGCTCATTTCGAAGGACGCTGCGCCTCAGATTTTTCCTGTCGACTGGATTGAAGGGTAGAATGAAACGGCTTGACTGGTGCTCCGAAGGAATTCAGGAGATTGATATGCCACTGACCGATACCCTGTCACAGTCCACGTCTACGGATCTCAACCGCGTTTCTTCTGGGCAGGACACGCTGTCTGATCCGATGCGTTCTGAGACGATGACAGATCCGCTTTCATCGGGGTCGAAGACCAAACAGAACGATAAGACGCGGGTCGTCAACGGCAGCGGCAACTATACCTATGAGCAGTATCCGGACGGCAGCATCGTGATCGTCTCGGGCCCTGGGGTCAGCGGTCCGGTTCGTCTGTCCAGCGGGTCCGCCTTCGATGCGATCACGGCAGAGATCGGGCCGTACCCCTCCGTCAAGGCATCTCCGAAGCGCGATGAGCCGACCGAGACGGAGACGGCGCCGGTGGATATTCCACAGACCGGTGGCTGGTTCAACTGGTTGGCGGAACAGACGGAAGACCTTGGTGAGGGGGCCAGCGAGCTGCTTCAGGAGGGCACGAAGTGGTTCGGCAATGTCACCGGGCTGTGGACCTCGGACACCACGCCCACAGACAAGCCGCCGGTCTCTCAGACAGACACCAGCGACAAAGCCCATGAAGTCGTCAAGAAGGACGACAAGAAAGAGAAGACGGTTGAGGGGACCGGCACGCCGCTGGAGACTGCCCTGGATAAGGTCGGTGAGGTTGACTACGTCGATCCCACATTCGGGAAAGGCGACGGCAAGCGCAAATTCACCAAGGATGAGGTCAAGAACCTCAAGCAGGGCTCGGACGACCTGAAGGTGGCCAGCTGCTCTCCGTTCGCGTACTGGAGCCTTGCCGCCTCAGGCATCGACATCAACTCCAAGATCGAGGGGGAGGATACCTCGATCCGGGCGTACATCAACCTTGAGAAGAGCGCTCTGGCTGGCGGCAAATACATGGACCTCATCAAAGACAAGGACGATCGCATCAAGGGCGCAGCGACCGCCTTTGAGAAGGCCGACATCGGCACCGAGGTAGAGCAGGACAAGGCGAGCCCCGGCGACTATGTGCAGACGTTCTCGAAGAAGGGGGGCGGACACTCCACGATCGTCCACCGGGCGCACTGTACTGGCGCGGCGATCTTCAACGTCTCGGGCAGCCCGCAGCCGGTCGGCTTCTCGGTCGACGGAACGGGCCCGCAACCACGCGGCTTCGATGGAGAGAGCGTCACGTTCATCATCGACGAGAGCACGGATCCCGCGACGGTCGGCGAGTACACCAGCGACAAGGTCGAGCTGCTCGGCGCCCACCTCGGGGGGACCAACAGCGACGATGAGAAGGAAGATCCGGGCGTCTACACCAAGAAGGCCAAGGCACTGTCGGCCTACCATCGCGCCTTCGTCGGCCGCTTGAGCACCAGCGTCTGGTCCGCGCACACCCCCGCCAAGCCAGAGAGCTTCCTCGACGAGTGATGACGCAGCGCCCCAGATGGGGCGGTCATCTGCTCGCCCTGCTGATACTGTCACGATTCCGATCAATGGGGCGTGTTACGGTGTGTTGACCTACCCGTCAGAGGACGCAGTCCGGGGTGCCGGGTCACGCATCCGTCACCAGAGAGCGGGATTGGATGTGGCCCCCCACCACTCTTCCCCAGGGTTCTCTGAAACGACCCTCGCATCGCCGCTCAGGCTGATTTCCAGGATCTTTCCCTGACGGGTGAACCCATAGAGCATGCCATGTGCATACCCGAGCCCCCAGACGCCTTCGAGGGGCAGATCGCTCACATGCTCAATCTTACCAGAATCTGGCTCAATGGCGATCAATGTGTCAACCAGTCTGTCCATCTTGTGCTCTCTCTCCCAATCAACCACGCTCCAGTAGACCCGACCATCGGGCGCACCCACAATATCACCCGATGTATCTAACGAATTTGCGGCTGACACCACGGTCTCCTCAACGGAAGCCATCTGAAGATCCAGCGCCACGACTTCTAACCCTGCGCCCAACAACATGCCGTCGTGAAACGTCAGCCCGAAGAGTCCACGACTGAAGTCGTGGATGTGCCTGAGCTTTGCAGTCTCTGGATCAATTCGAAAGAGACTGCCGAACGCCCACCCATACATCCGACCGTTTTGATCAATCGCGATATCCGTCATGCCCTGGTTGCCGGGGCCGGTTGCAAAGAACCCTTCTTTATCAAAGAACTCCCCGATCGAGACCAGATCATCCGTTTCTGGATCCCATGACCAGAGGTGATCATTACTGTTCACATAAATCTGCTCATCAGCAGCACCAAAGAGTTCATTGTCTGACTCCGGCCCGATAGTGTACTCAGAACATCCCATACAAAGAACACTGATAACCATTATTTTATGGTTACGCATCCTTACTCCTTTCCCAGATTGCTCGTCATCCTCGTTATTCAGAGCGTATAGACACCACAACATATGCGAATCTAAGATTCTTCTCGGCGTTTGAATTGGATCAGGTCTGCACTCATCAAACAGCGCCTGTTCCGGCGGCGTTACCCAGAGCCTCGCTGCAGAAGCTTATCGAAGCCGTCCAGTTGTCTCTGTCTCCAGGACGGCTCTTCTGCGGTTGTCTTGCTCTACCCAGTCCAACACCCGCCGAGCATCTGCCCAACGCGTCCTCTTCCCGCGCGCACCGAGGAACGTCATCACCAGCCGTTGCCCTTCCGACGTCCGCACCACCGCGCTGAAGCAGTATTGCGCCGTGTCGGTGTACCCGGTCTTCGCGGCCAAAAACTCCAGGTCCTTGCTGGCGATGAGCCGGTTGGTGGAGAACAGCTGTCGGGGCCCGGTCGTGGAGCGGCTGAGCATCCAGCTCGGCGCGGTCGCCGCGTTCGACAGGGCGGGTACCGCGGCCACCGCCACGGTCGCTCGGGCCATGTCCCGGGCTGTGGACAGGTTGTCGTCCTCAAGGCCTGAAGGATCTGCGAAGGTCGAGTTCACCATACCGAGCTGTTCAGCGACCCGATTCATCTGCCCGATGAAGTCGTCCACGCCCATGTCGGCCGCGGCAGCGAGCCCATAGGCGGCCCGGTTGTCCGAGGCGGTCAGGGCTGCCCCCAGGAGGTCGCCGCCGGTCGTGCAGTCCCCTGTGGACAGACGGCTGCGTGCCCCGCTCCGCGTTGGGTACTGCTCGGCCCCGATGCAGACCTTCCGCTCCAAATCCCCGTCCGCCGAGACGAAGGCCAACCCCGCGACCAACTTGGTGAGCGAAGCCACCGGCTGGCGCTCATCGGCCCGCCTGGCATAGCGCACCTCGCCTGCGTCGATGTCGTAGACAAACACTGCGCGACTCCGCACCACAGGCCCGGTCGACGGTCCGTCCGCAGCCATGCCATCCAACGCGAAGCCTTCTTCCCAGGGCAACCACTCCGGCGGCATCCAGTCCGCTGGCCCCGCGGGCGCCGCGACGACCGCCGCAGCGGGGACCCGACGGTTGGCCAGGAGGTGCCGGGCCACTGCCCCCCCCAGGATGAGGATGAACGGGAGCATAAAGAGGACAACGAGGCGTGGAAGCATCCGCCATATTGACGTGTCACGATTCATCTCACCACCATGGCGTGCTCTCCCACAGCGATATCTTCAGCAACTGGAGAGTATCGACGCATCCAAATTCGTTTCCGACATCACCCGACCCCATGCTCGCGACTGCGCGACCGTGATCATATCCGCGCCGGTCATGCCATCGCTGTCGGTGGCGGTCAGCGCGATCGTGTGGTTGCTGAAGGTGCACTCTAACCACAACGTCAACATCGGCATCGGCATCGGCATGGGACGGAATCTCCTGACGGGAAGGGTATGATATCCACCAATGGATCGAGGATGGCTCGTTTGTGACCCCTTCGTCACAGGATCATCTTCAGGAGCCGTAAATGAAAATAGCCGAAGTTCTTCACTTTCAAGGCTTCAGGGCGACCGGTTGTGGTCAGACCAGGGTGCGCCTCCTGCTCGACGCCACAGAGGCACGGGTTCAGATCCGCTCGCGGTGGATGGGCCAGGATCCGCTCGCTGTGGAGCTTCAGTGCACACACCACCATCTTGATGATTTGTTTGGTGTTTTGGAGCTTATCGCTGCAAAATCGATCAGCGAAGACCCCGCACCATACACTCTGCCGCCGTCAGATGGGCCGGTTCTGTTGGAGTATGTTCGCCTTCCCACACCCCAGAAGGGTGTCGTCGCCGGGAGCGACACCATGTACGCTGCGGGGGCTTGGAACACGACATTCTCGCTTCTTTTGTGGCTTCATCCCGACGCAACATTCGACACCGGCAGGGATCTTCCGCCAGAGGAATATGACGAACCCGTTGAGCAGTTTCTGCCTGTCTCGAAAGGCCTGCTCTGGTTGGAACAGCCGTCAAAGCTCGAAATCGAGGGTTAGAGCCATCCACGGATGTGGCTGTCCAGGGGACTCTCCAGCTCATCCGCGACGAGCTTGCGGATGAGTTCAGGATCTCGGAACGTAAGCTGAAAGCATATAAACGGAGCAACTTCGGTGAACTCGAAGCGCCCCAGAATCTGTTCAACCGAGACCCCATCCCCCTGCTGACGGAATACATCAACCTCAAAATTATCTTCAATTGAAGGAGATTTCAAAGGAGAGTAGCCCATAATTTGATAGAGGTCCTGTCTCTGCGTATCCGTCAGATGGGGGACCTGCTGAACGAGGAAAGTTGTTTGTGATCGAATCCCCTTGACTTTTGCATCACGGATGAAGATGCGTGTGATCTCATGGGGAAAGTACCGGCGGGCGAGATCCCCGGGCAGGTTGTCCTGGAGCATACGCTGTAGCATGCGAATCGAGGCCTTGCTGGCGTTTCCTGGGGA
>JBCBLB010000946.1:0-2645 GCA_038520555.1 Myxococcota bacterium
AGATGCTCACGATGGTCTGCTGCCAGGTCTTCGGCAACGACGTCGCCATCAACCTGGGCGGACAGGGCGGCAACTTCGAGCTGAACGTCTACCTGCCGATGATGGCCCACAACCTGCTCCAGAGCGTCTCCCTGCTGGCCAACGGCGCCAGGACCTTCGCCGAGAAGTGCGTCGATGGCATCGAAGCCAACGAGAAGCGGGCCAAAGAGACCGTCGAGCGCAACCTCGCCATCTGCACCGCCCTGGCCCCCGCCATCGGCTACGACAAGGCCGCCAAGATCTCCAAAGAAGCCTTTGCGACCGACCGAAACGTCCGCGAGGTCGCCCTGGAGTGGGGCGTGCTGCCCGAAGATCAGCTCAACGCGCTGCTCGACGCCCATAAGATGACCGAGCCCGGCTGAACGCCGCTGCGTCAAAGGGTGGTGAGCGGATCCCTGAGGAGGGTGGGGTGGTGTACAATCATCCACCCCTTCGCCGAGGATCGTGATGCGCGCGCTGTCTGCTCTTCTGTTCATCGCCCTGCTGGGCTGCACCGACCCCTATGCAGCGGCCCAGGAAGCCGACACCATCGAAGCGTATGAGAAGTATCTCTCAGAGAACCCGACGGGCACCTATACGCTCCAGGCAAAGACCCGCCTCGAAGAGCTGATGATCCAGAAGGCCGAAGAAGACCAGACCATCGAATCGTATGACGCTTACCTGGCCCGCTTCCCCGACGGCCAGCTCAAAGAAAAGGCCATGGAATCCCGCGAAGCGGTCCTGTTCGAGTGGGCAGACCAGACCAACACCGCCGAAGCGTTCCAGAAGTTCCTCGACGAGTATCCGCGCGGTGAGAAGAAGCGCAAGCAGGAAGCCCGCCGACGGCTGAACATGGCCAACAACCGGGCAGCGGTTGAGATCGGAGCGGTCTCGATGACAGCGGTCAACATGGCCAACGACCCCGAGCAGCCGCCGAACGGGTGGGGGTTCACGGTCGACGTCACCAACAAAGGCGACAAGCCCATCACCCTGCTGATGCTCCAGATCGACTACCTCGATGGGGACGGCAACACGCTGGGCAAGGCCAACTACCCCTCGGTCGGCTCTCGGTATCCCGGCCGCTCCTGGGTCGAGGACGCCTACAAAGAGCCGCTCGCGCCCGGCCAGACCCGCGCCTGGGAGTACAAGAGCGCCGACATGCCCGAAGGGTGGTCGCAGAAAGTCACGGTGAAGCCGGTCAACATCTCCTTTGAACCGCAGAAGTAGCCGGCTGGCCGTTTCGAAAACGACACCCCACGGCGGAGCAATGCTGAATACCTCTGATGTGTTGGAGGTGTTGGATGCGTTCTCGACTGCCGATTCTGATGTTGCTGGTGGGGTGTGGGCCTTCGCCCCTCGACTCTGGCCAGCCCGATCCTTGCGAAGGCCCAGATGCACGGTCGATGTGTCGCCAACCGGTCCTCTCACCAGAGTATTATATCGCCGAGAGCGACGGGTACTTCGACACGATGGACTATACCGCCGATCTCACCCGTGAGATGCCCTATGCCGAGCAGGTCGCCCGGTGGGAATGGCCACCCTGGCTGCTGCTGACAGCGTTCGGCCGGGAGAACATCGAATTCACCGACACTTTGCTGCGGTGGTACCCCTCTGTGGTCCGCGAGCGGGACTGTCGGGCGTTCGACACCCAGCCCTTCGGTCGGTGCCGGGTGGTGTTCTACTACGACGCCCATGACGGTCTGCCCTGCCCGATCTATGAAGAGTTCACCTTCAACGACGACGGCGAGATCACATTTATTGAGGCATGGTCGGATGTCCCCGGGCTGCTGCCGATGGGCGACGACGATCCCTGGGCCGAAGACGCGGACAACGGCCGGCTGTCGACCCGCATCCCGGGGCTCGGCACCTCCCTCGGCGACATCGACCTGTATGGCGCGGCGATGGCCGATGCAGCCGACGATGATCCCGACGTCGCCGACTTCGTCCGGCGAGCGGATGACTGGTACAACACCTGGGTCGAGACGTTCGCCGCGGCCGGCGATGAGATGTGGACCGTCGGCTGCGGGTGGGATCTGCGATAAAGCGCCTGTGTGATGTGGTGGCTGTTCATCGTGGTGGGGTGTATGCCCTCGGGCCAGGAGATCCCTCCCCTGTGCGATCCGCGGGACCTCGACCCGGGCGAAGTGCGCATCCGGCGCATCGCCTGTAACGACGAACGGATCGAGGGCGGCGACGGGTTGCGCTCGGACTGGTTGTTGGAGAACAGCGAAGTCCGGTTCGTCGTTCGGGATACGCCCTCTGCGCTGACGCGGTTCTCTGCAGGCGGATCCCTGGTCGATGCCACCGTCGTCGGAGGCACGGACCTTCTTTTGGAGGCGGTGCCGCTCTTCGGCGAAGCGCCCCTCCAGTCGGCCTCTGCGGACCCATCGTCGTCCGAGGGCGCGGTTTCTCTCGTCATCAGCGGCGAACAGGGCGTGGTCCGCTACACCCTCCGGGCGGATGCGCCTTCCCTGGAAGTCAGCGGCCCGTCGGCGTTCGCGGTCGTCCCCCGTGGCATCGCCGATGTGCTCGGCGAGACGCTGGACAATGGCACACAGGTTCTGGGCTTCGACGGCGTCATTGATCGAACCGATGCGGGCGGCTGGGTGCAGCTGTCGGGTGTTGAT
>JBCBLB010000377.1:0-9507 GCA_038520555.1 Myxococcota bacterium
GAGCATCTCGACCAGGAACGCATCGAGCTGTTCGGGTTGCGCGTCCTGGAGGGTGTCTTTCTGCCGCTCCCATGCAGCGGCGGCGACCTGCACGAGCAGGGCGCTGGCCAGGTTGCCGCTGCCCGCGGTGGAGATGCTGATGCCGTCAGCGACGATCATCAAGGTCAGCCGGCGGTCGATCTGATAGAACAGCGCGTCCTGGTTGACCTGTCCGAGGCGAGACTTGTACATCCCGATGTGGGTGTCGTGCGCCAGCGACCACTCGCTGACGAAGGGCAGGGGCGCGCTGGCGCGGACCTGGTGGGTGGCCTGTGCGTTGGCCAGCCGAGCCCACAGCGCGATCCCGTCTGCCGGGCGTTGGTGCGGATCAGGGCCGAGCGCGTCACAGAGCACCGCGATGAGGTCCGGGGGCACCTGATCGGTCATCAGCGCCATATGGGCGATGAGCTGCTCGTCGGTGACCGCCGGGACGATCGGCAGCCGGCGCACCGCCGCTTCGCCGATGATGCGGGCCGCGATGCGGACATCATCGATGGGGCTGGAGTCACTCGGGGTGTCGTTGAGATGAAGGACACCGTCCGCGTCCCGCCATAGGCCGCTCAGGCCGCCCGCCTGCCCAGAGGCGTGGTGTGCAGCGAGAAGCTGCGCGATCTCCAGGCCGAGCGTGAACAGGTCGTCCGCGGAGAGCGGGCGTGAGAACACCGGTGTCTCAGTGCGCTCTTTTTCATCCATGTCTGCGTCTCCTGCGGCGGGATATAGCCGGGTCGAGCGGCGCGCGCTCGGAGGCGATTGCAGTGTACATGCCCATCACCCCGACTCGGGAGATCCGTGATCCCCTTCATGGCGCGATTCGCGTCGACGCTCAGGAAAAGGCGATCATCGATCAACCGTTTGTCCAGCGACTTCGCGGGATACGCCAGCTCGGGTTTTCGCATATTCCGTTTCCTGGCGCCACCCACACCCGCTATGCGCACTCGCTGGGTGTGATGGAGGTCGCCGGGCGCGCCTTCGATGCCATCTTCCGCGACGGCCCCTTCTCCAGCCGCCGCAAGCGGACCGCCTACCGCCACTGTGTACGACTCGCGGCGCTGTGCCACGACCTGGGCCATGGCCCGTTCAGCCACGCCGCTGAGTTCGCCATGCCCCCGGTCTCCGCGCTCAACATCACCGCCTACGATCCCGAACGGATGGTCGCGCGCGGCGATGCTCAGGCCCACCACGAAGACTACACGGTCGCCATCCTGACCCGCTCCCCCCTCGCCGACGCCATCGCCGCGAACTTTGACTTCGGACCCCGGCACGTCGCCGCCCTCATCAGCCCCGATGTCCCCGCGCCCGATGACTTTTTTTTGGATGAGGGATTCGATCTGCGCGGGATCTTCTCGCAGATGATCTCCAGCAACCTGGACGCCGATCGCCTCGACTACCTCGCCCGGGACTCCTACTACACCGGCGCGAAGTACGGACAGGTCGACGTCCCCTGGCTCATCAGCCACCTCGGCCGGCACATCGACCCGGACGGAAACGTCGCCCTCGCCATCGACAAGCGCGCCCTATACGCCTTCGACGACTTCCTCGTCGCCCGCTTCCATATGTTCTTGATGGTCTACTTTCATCAGAAGTCGGTCGCTTATGAGCTGCTGTTGCGGGAGTGTATGACCCACCCCGACTGCGATTATCGCCTCCCTGCCGACATGGACGCTTACCTCATCGCCGACGACGCCCATATGCTGTCGTGGATGCGGACCTCGGATCTGCCCCCGGCCCGGCGCCTGATCGAGATGCGGCCGTATAAGGTCGCCCTGGAGCTGCACAGCGCGCCTGGAGACAACGACCTGACGACCCGGCAGCAGGCCCTGCGGGAGGTGGGGGTGCACTCGATCATCGATCACTGCGTCGGGGCGGTCTATGAGCCCCCGAAGCCCAGCAAGCCGCCGATCTATGTGCTCGACCACAGCCTGGGCAGCCGGCAGGTGACGCTGCTGCACGCGGTGACCGGGACGATCCGGCGGTTCGCCCTTCAGATCTCGATCGGTCGGCTCTATGTGCCGAAGGAGAAGGTGGAGATCGCGCGGGCGGTGCTGGAACGGATGGAGACCCGCCCCCATCAGCAGCGGTTTCTATAAGAGCGGAACGCTTCGCCGACGGCTCTACAGGAACGGCACAGGTGGTTGAGATTCTGTCGACGAAGCGCCCCGACGAGCAACGCCTAACGATGAAACATGGAACGAGTAGGCGCCCTATCGCTGCTCGACCCCGGTGACTTCGGGGATCTCTTCACGAAGGTAGCGTTCGATGCCGTGTTTGAGGGTCGCCGTGGAGGACGGGCAGGTGCCACAGGCGCCGATCAGGCGCAGGTAGACGACCCCGTTCTGGAACCCTTCGAAGACGACGTCGCCACCATCTTGCGCGATCGCCGGCCGGATGTCCTCGTCGAGGATTTCGATGATCTTCCGCTCGATCTCGGAGCGCTCCTTGCCTGCGAGGCCGACCCCGACGCCCTCGAAGACCGCCATCTCGCCAGAGCGCAGAAAGGCGCCCAGCGAGGCGGAGACCGTCGGGGACAGCCACGCCCAGTCGGCCTCTGTGGCCTTCCGGACCGTGACGAAGCGCGGTGCGACGAGGACCAGCTCGACCCCGTCGATCTGGAGCAGCCGCTCGGCGAGGGGGCTGCGCTCTGCCGCTTCGGTGGGGTCGGTGAATTCGTGGGTGCCGGTGGGGATGAGCGTCTCATTGACGCGGAACATGCGCGCATCGGGGTTGGGGGTGTCCACGGCGCGAACCGCCGGCGCAGCAGTCGAAGGGGTGGGTTGCATTGTTCAATGGCCTCCTTGATCTGGATCTAACCCCCTCCTCGGTCCAGACCATCGGACCTGCAGCGCCGCGGGGGGCGACAGACCCGTTACAATGATTCTTCCATGAACCAGAGGGTGATCTCATGTCGATCGCGTTTGGATTGTCCGAGGAACAGCAACAACTTCGCGACCTCGCTCACGATTTTGCCACCAATGAGATGCGGCCGGTGGCTGCTCACCACGATGAGACCGGTGAGTATGCCTGGGACGTCATCAAGAAGGCTCATGAGCTCGGCCTGCTCAACACCCACGTCCCTGCAGCGTACGGCGGCCTGGAGCTGGGCGCCATGGATGGGCTGCTCATCGCCGAAGAGCTCGCCTGGGGCTGCACCGGCATCGGCACCGCCATCGAAGCCAACGGCCTCGCGCAGCAGCCCGTCATCATCGGGGCCAGCGACTTCCTCAAGAAGAAGTACCTCGCCCCCATGATCGATGAGCCCATCATGTGCGCCTACGGCGTCACCGAGCCCGGCGCCGGCTCCGACGTTCAGGGCATGAAGACCACCGCCGTCAAGCGCGGTGACACGTGGATCCTCAACGGCTCCAAGATGTGGATCACCAACGCCGGCGTCGCCGACTGGTACTTCGTCGTCGCCCTCACCGACCCCGACAAGAAGGCCCGGGGCGGGATGACCGCCTTCATCGTTGAGAAGGACTGGGCCGGCGTCACCGTCGGCAAGAAAGAGCAGAACCTCGGACAGCGCGCCTCAGACACCCGGGCGCTGACCTTCGAAGATGTGGAGATTCCCGAAGACAACGTCGTCGGTCGGGTCGGTGACGGGTGGAAGCTCGCCATGGCCGCGTTTGACTACACCCGCCCCTCTGTGGCCGTCGCGGCCGTCGGCCTCGCCCGCGCGGCAATGGAGCACGCCGCGGAGTATGCGACCCAGCGGACCGCCTTCGGCAAGCCGCTGTTCGCTCACCAGGCCGTCAGCTTCATGATCGCCGAGATGGACATGAACATCTCGGCGGGACGGATGCTGTGCTGGAAATCGGGCTGGCTCAAAGACAACGGCCGGCGAAACACCAAAGAAGCCGCCCATGCCAAGGCGTTCTGCGCAGACATGGCCATGAAGGTCGCCACCGACGCCGTGCAGGTGTTCGGCGGCTACGGCTACAACAAGGAGTACCCCGTCGAGAAGCTCATGCGCGACGCCAAGATCTTCCAGATTTATGAAGGGACCTCGCAGATCCAGCGGCTGATCATCTCCCGCGAGATCTTCGTGCGGAACCGCTGAGCCCAGACGGACAGGGATGGTGGGGATGAAGGTACTGGTCACCGGCGCGACCGGATTCATCGGAGCAAACCTCGTTCGACGCCTGCTGGAACGGGGCGATCGGGTCCGCTGCTTGATCCGGACGCCCAACGTCGCGTTGGAAGGCCTCGACGTCGAGATCGTCCGAGCACCCCTCGGCGACACCCCGGAAGACGTCGAGGGGCTGGCCCGCGCCGCCGACGGCTGCGAGGGGATCTACCACATCGCCGGCGTGTTCGACCCCTCACCCGGCGGCATCGAGCGGATGAAGGCCGTACATGTCTATGGCACCCGCGGGCTGCTCCGGGCGGCCGAGAAGGCGGGCAGCCGTCGGATCCTTATCTGCTCGTCGTCCATCACGGTCGGCTTCGGCGATGAAGCCGCGATGGCGGATGAAGATACGCATATCAATCCAGACGTCATCTATGGCCGGGGGGGGCCGCTGCGGGCCTACTACAACACCAAGCTCCAGGAAGAGCAGCTGGCCATCGGCTGGCGAAACCTGGAAGCGGTGGTGGTCAACCCCGACTATATCCTCGGGCCCTGGGACGTGAAGCCGACCTCCGGGCAGCTCATCGTCACCATGGCCCGCCAGTTCGTGCCATTTTACCCGCGCGGCGGGAAGTGCTTCCAGCACGTCCGCGACTGCGTGGACGGACACATCCTCGCGATGGATCGGGGGGCGCCCGGCCGGCGGTATCTGCTGGGCAATGAGAATCTTCATTACAAGGATTTTATGGCCCAGGTCGCCGCGGTGGTCGGCCGGCGCCCGCCGCTCGCGCCGCTGCCGGACGCCGCCATTTCGCTGGCCGGCGCCGTCGGTGACATGGGCAGCCGCTGGGATCCCCATCGGTTCGCAGGGCTGGAGGCGGCGGTGCTACGGACCATGCAGCAGGTCCGCTTTCGGAGCGCGGCGCGGTCCGTTCGGGAGCTGGGTGTCCCACAGACGCCGGTGAGCGCCGCCATTGAGGAGGCGTACCAGTGGTTCCGCGCGCACGATTACTGCTGAGCGTCTTTGCGCTGGCGGTGTGCGGGTGCCCGGCGGAGATGCTGGGCGTCGAGCTGCCCAGCGGCGGCCCGGACGCGATCAGCCAGGAAGATCTGCAGCGGGACACCTGGATGCTCTCTGAGCTGGGCGATCGGCGGGCGCAGCTGGGCGAGGCGGCGCTCCGGGTCCAGAGCCGGATGCAGCAGATGCACACCATTCCCGGCTATGGACGAAGCTTCCAGGATGGGATGGGGGGCAACGCCCGGGTGATCTGCAGCCAGAAGGATGGCCAGCGTCGCGCGCCGACCCTGGTGGTGGTCGACGACCCCGGCGTCGGCGTCGCCGGTGGCGCTGCCGCGTTCGCGTCACTGATCTCCGTGCTGAAGGGCTTCGACGTGCCCGGGCTGCCGGAGAAGACGCTGCTGGCCTGTGTGTTGATGGGCGATGATGCGCGGACCCGGTTCTCTCAGAAGCCACCGCACCCGCTTGAGGACATCGGCGAGATCTTCATCATCGGCCCTGTGGGGGGCGGCACCATGATCGCGGAGCCCGCCACGTTTCTGGGACGAGATGCCGTGCGGCTGCGGATGGACACACCACCACAGACCGACACACTGGAGGCGATCGACTACCGTGAGCTTCGCGGCGGGGTCGTCGGGATGCACCGGACCATCAAGGCGAAGTAGGATCGTCGTCTGGATCGGGGTTGGGGTCGCCGGCGGATTCGTGCAGCCGGGCTTCCAGGTCGCGCGTCGCTTGCTGGAACGCGTCGTTTCGTTCGTTGATGGCGTCCATCAGATCCCGCATCTTCTGGATGTGTTCTTTGCGCTGCTCGGCGGGCAGGTCGCGAGACGCGTCCGCGAGCTGTTCCAATGACGCAGAGAGGACGGCGATCTCTCTTGCTTGATCGGAGAGCGTTGCGATCACGTCAACTTCCGCCGCCGCCGGGCTTCCGGGGGTGGCGGGGCCGGTCTCGTTGACGTCACAACCGAGCAGGAACCAGATAAACATCCACATCATCTCAGGGTGTATCCCGTCCTGTAGCGAATGTCTGCGACCCACAACCGGGCTAAGATAGTGGGCAGCCGTTTTTCTGACGGCCGGTGTTCCATTCTACAAGGTGTCTCATGCGCGTCGCGCTCTTTTTCGATGGCAACAATTTCTACCGTTCTATGGATACATACGACTCTACGATTGAACTGGATTACGATCGGCTCGCCCGCTGGGTGGTTCGCGAAGTGTCTGATGGACAGGGTGAGCTCGCTGGCGCCTACTACTACACCGGCTTCTCGGATCAGGCCGGGCTCGACCGATTTCTCCGCGGTCTGGAGATGCGCACCGGCTTCTTCGTTCGTCGTGAGCCCATCGTCGAGCGGACGATGAGCTGCCCGCACTGCCATGGTGAAGTGCCGTATCGAATGGAGAAGCGGGTCGACACCCGGCTGGTCGCAGAGATGATTCAGCTCGCCGCGGTGGGCGCGTTCGAGCGCGCGGTGGTGTTCTCTGGCGACGAAGATCTGGTCCCGGCGGTCGATGCCGTCCTCTCGCTGGGCAAGCAGGTGTATGTGGCCAGCTGGGGGGGCCGGGCGCTGTCTCATGCTCTCCGGGTCCACTGCTTCGGTCATGTGGATCTGACCGATGGGTTGGACGCGTTCACCACCGGCCGCCGCCGCCTCAGCAGCGTCCATGAGGAAGCCGGTGAAGCGGACGCCGACGCCATCGATGACGTCAACGCCGGCGTAGAAGAGCTGATGAGCCAGCTGTGGCAGGCGTGGCGGTACTTCTCTGGTCGCGACGGTCAGGTGTCTCGGTGGTACTTCGAGAATCGCTGGAAGCCCGACGGCCCCTGCCCGCCGGCGGGCAACCCGCGCGCCGAAGCCCTGCAAACGCTCATCGATCAGGGGCGGGTCCTGGTCTTTGAAGCCATCGTCAACGGCCGGCTGGTCTCGGCCATCCGCCCCGCCGGCGCGGAGCCGACCCCGACCGTCACGACCGAAGACGAGCCGACGCTGACGGTGTAAACAGGCGCCCTGCGAGCCGCGCGGTGTCATCGGCCATCGGGGCCGGTGCGCCTTGTCGTCGGGACACATCGATCGCATCCCGCAGCCGCGCCGCGAAGTCCGGGGCGTGGACCGGGCCCAGGGGGAGATCGCCGCGGTCCGTCATCGCCTGGGCGATGAACGCTGCTTCGGGGAACGCGCCCCGATCAACCCACAGCAACCGGGTGCGCCCCAGCGCCGCTTCGGCAAAGATTCCATATCCGGGCTTGGTGAGAACCATCTCTGCCCCGGCGACCAGGGCAGGGTAGGGGACCGCCTCGACATAGAGGCAGTCTGATCGGTCGAGCGCCGGCATCGGCGGCGCCAACACCCACCGGATCCCATCGATTCGGGGCAGCAGCCGATCGAGGTCGCGCAACCCGAAGCCGCCGAAGGACACCAGGATCGCGCCTGGTGGCAGCGGGTGCGGCGTCGCCTGCCGGCCCACCAGCCCGAACCGCTCAACGCCGGCGAAGTCATGGTCGGAAAGCCCGGGGCCAGGCCACAGCGAGATCGCCCGATGGGGGCGCTGCCAGTCCCGGAACCGCCGGGCCCAGTCGTGAAGGCCCGGATCGGGGAGGCGATCGTAGATCCAGGGCCAGGAGAAGTTGCCCACGGCGATGGTGGGCACCCCCGCTCGCCGACAGGCCTCCATCCCGGGCGGCGGGGCGTCGACCAACGCGAGGTCGAAGCCAACCAGCTCCGTGGCGAGGGCGTCGATGGCATCGTCATGACATCGGGCGAGCAGCGCGTCGCAGGTCGCGGGAAGATCTTGTGTCAGGCCGTCCTGCTGGATCAATCCGACATCTATCGCCCAGGAGCGGACGGTGACCGCAGGCAGATACAGCTGAAGGACATCGGGTGGCGCCGCAGTGAAGAAGACGGCTTCGCCGCCCCGGTCGAGCAGATGGCGGGCCAGGGCGAGCTGTCGGGTGACATGACCGAAGCCATGCGCCGAGCACAGCATCGCGACCCGCATTGAACCCCCTATGCCGCGAGCAGCGCGGGGTTTTCGATGTACCTGCGGACCGCCTTGAGGAACGCGGCGCCCAGCGCGCCGTCGATCACCCGGTGGTCGCAGGTCATGGTGACCCGCATCCGCCAGCCGACCGACAACGCGCCGTCGACGACCACCGGCTCCTGCTGGAGGCCGCCGACCGCGAGGATGGCGCTGTTGGGCTGGTTGATGATCGCCGTGAAGTGCTCGATGCCCATCATCCCGAGGTTCGAGATGGTGAAGGTGCTGCCCTGGTACTCATGGGGCTTAAGCTTCAGCTCGCGGGCGCGCCCTGCCATCTCGCGGGTCTCGGCGGAGATCTGGGCGAGGCCCTTCCGATCGACGTCGCGGATGACCGGGACGATCAGGCCGCCGTCGAGGGCCACTGCGATGCCGATGTTGATCTCACCGTGGCGCGTGATCGCGTCGTCGCCCCAGCTGGCGTTGACCGCCGGGACGTCTTGGAGCGCCCGCCCCACCGCCTTGACGAGGATGTCGTTGTAGCTGACCTTCACCCCTGCGGCCTTCATCTGGCCGCGGAAGCGGACGAGATTGTCGCAGTCGAAGACGACGGTGAGGAAGAAGGTCGGCGCGTCCAGGTAGACCTGCTTCATGCGTCTGGCGATGGTCTTCCGCATATTGTTATGCGGGATCACCTCTGGCTCCGCAGCCGTCGGTGCTGCTGGCAGCGCCGGCCGTGCAGCGGGCGCTGGCCGGTTGCGGTTCTCGGCGAAGCGCTTGACATCTTCGGTCATCACCCGGCCGTGCGGCCCGGTGCCATCGACCAGCGACAGATCGACGTTCAGCCGGGCAGCGGCCTGCCGGGCGGCCGGCGCGGCGCGCTTGCGGGCGACCGGCATGAAGAATGAGGTCGGGATTTCCATCAGCGCCGGGTTGAGGTCCGCGCCTTGCCAGGTGTAGTGCTCCAGACCGCTCTGGCCAGGCGCCGGAGCGACCGTCCGCGCAGGCTGCGCAGCGGGTGCCGGTGCGTTGGCTGCTGGCGCCGAAGCCGTCGGCGTTGGCGTTGGCGCGGTTGCCGTCGGCGCAGGGGTGGGCGATGCCGACGGCGCGCCACCGGCGCTGCCCTGCTCGAACTTCCGGACCAGACCGGAGATGTCGCTGTCCGGGCGCGGGCCGATGATGGCGATGGGCTGGTCGACCTTCGCTTCGACATCGGCTGGGACAAGGATCTTGAGGAGATAGCCGGGGTCAAAGACCTCGACCTCCATCGCGGCCTTGTCGGTCTCCACCTCGGCGATGGAGGTCGAGGTCTTTGACCCCGGCTATCTCCTCAAGATCCTTGTCCCAGCCGATGTCGAAGCGAAGGTCGACCAGCCCATCGCCATCATCGGCCCGCGCCCGGACAGCGACA
>JBCBLB010000650.1:0-5450 GCA_038520555.1 Myxococcota bacterium
ACACCGACACCGACACCGACACCGATACCGACACCGATCCGGCAGTCGCAGGCGCGGTAGAGTGCGGCGTCGACCTCGCCGCGCCGGATGCGGGGCTGTGCGCGGTGACGGCGGGCTCCGGTGACGGTATCTTGCTGCGCGGCGTGGTCCTGGGCCTGGATGACACCTATGTCGATGGCTCGGTGCTGGTCAGCGCGGACGGTGCGATCGCCTGTGTGGGCTGTGACTGCTCGGGCGACCCGGACTACGCCGACGCGACGGTCATCGACTGCCCGCGGGCCGCGATCTCGCCCGGACTCATCAACACCCATGACCACATCGGCTTCACCGAGGGCAACCCCATCGATGTGGGCACGACCCGGTATGAGCACCGCCATGACTGGCGGGGTTCGCTGTCGACGCCCGGCAATGACACCGACCGCGGTCGGGAGTGGGGCGAGCTGCGGATGGTGATGAACGGGACGACGTCGATGGTCGGGTCGGGCTCGGCAGATGGGATGGTTCGCAACCTCGATCGGGAGAGCGACAACGAAGGCCTGGACGCGCCGGAGGTCAACAATGAGACCTTCCCGCTCGGCGACGCCAACGAGACGTTCCGCTCGAACTGCGGCTGGAGCTACCGGGACAGCGAGGCGTCGGTCGCCGAGATGGGCGCCTATGTCCCCCACACCGCTGAGGGCATCGACAACTACGCCGCCGAAGAGTACCTGTGCATGTCCGACGGCCTGGTCGGCGAGGACCTGGTCGAGTCCAACGTCGCCCACGTCCATGCGGTCGGCCTGGACGCGGTGGATTACTACCAGATGGCCCGGGACGGCTCTCAGATCAGCTGGTCTCCCCGGTCGAACATCAGCCTGTACGGGGACACTGCACGGATCACGGTGTTCCACCGGATGGGCGGGATCGTGGCGCTGGGCACCGACTGGACCTACTCTGGCTCGATGACCACCACCCGCGAGCTGGCCTGCGCGGCTGCGTTCAACGCCGACCACCTGGACGGCTACTTCACCGACCACGAGCTGTGGGAGATGGCCACGATCAACGGCGCCATCGCGTTGAACGCAGAGAGCGAGATCGGTGAGCTGGTGGCGGGCAAGCTGGCAGACATCGCGGTCTTCGATCGACGTGGGCAGGATCCCTTCCAGGCGATCTTCGAGGCGGACTCGACGTCGACGGTGCTGGTCCTCCGTGGCGGCGAGGCGCTATACGGTGAGCCGGCCGCCGTGGATGCGCTCCGCTCAGGCTGTGACGCCATCGACGTCTGCGGCGAAGCGCGGGCGGTATGCGCCCAGGCGGAGTTCGGCGACAGCTACAGCAACATCGAGGCCAAGCTCGACGCTGCGGGCGCCTACCCGGCGGTCTTCTGTGGCGAGACTCCCGACAATGAGCCGACCTGTGAGCCCAGCCGCCCCGGCGAGTATTCCGGACCCACCGGCGACGACGCGGATGGCGACGGGGTGGCGGACGGCGACGACAACTGTCCCGCCGTCTTCAACCCCATCCGCCCGATCGATGACGGCGCCCAGGGAGACGCTGACGGCGACGGCATCGGCGATGTATGCGATGACACGCCGGTCGGCACAGACATCGACGGCGATGGGGTGAACAACGACGTCGACGTCTGCCCCCAGATCTCGGACGACCAGTCCGACACCGACGGCGACGGAAAGGGCGACGCCTGCGACCGCTGCCCCACCGTGGCCAACCCGGACACCGGCTGCGCCGGCGCGCCGGCGACCATCACAGAGATCCAGGACGGCACCCTGTCCACTGGCAGCGGCGTCATCGTCACCGGTGTGGTGGTCACCAGCGTGGACGGCAACGGCTTCAACGCTCAGGACCCCAACGCCAGCGAGCCGGCCTACTCGGGCGTCTATGTCTACACGGACTCCTCACCGGGCGTCTCCATCGGTGACATCGTCGACGTCAAGGGTTCGATCATCGAGTACTTCGACCTCACCGAGATCGGCGCCACCGAGTGGACGGTCACGGGCAGCGGCGGCAGCATCTCCCCGACCGCAGTGAGCCTCGCGGACGCTTCTTCCGAAGCGTTTGAGGGCGTCCTCATCACGACAACGGGCCCGGTCACCAATGAAGACTATGACTGTTCGGTCGACGGCAGCAGCTGCCGTGACGCCAACCTGTGGGAGATCGGGGGTTCGAGCGGCGTGGTGGCCTATGATCGGATGTACCAGGACAGCGACTGGGAGACACGAAAGGGCGCGCAAGATGCAGAGGTCACCGTGACCGGCGTGATGGGCTACCGTTTCAATCGCCGGCGGCTGCAGCCTCGGACCGGCAGCGACTTCGAGTGATTTCTTGACCGTTTCGGGTGGGGATGATCCCCACTCGAAGCGGATTGTTGTGGTTTCTCGGATCGAGTGAAAGAGAAACAATGAGAGGGATTTCAGGGAGCGGCCAGGATGCAGCGCTGATCGCTCTTTCTGCCTTGCTGAAAGGTTTCATTGTAAAATGTGAAAAGGTCTATTGAACCCTTATTTTCGCTTGGGTGACAGAGGAGTGTAGGTGAGCTGAACTCAATCTGAAGAGAAGGTAAACGTGTACTGTTCGTCGTCCGATGGTTTAAACACAATGACCGCTACGCTCACCGTCAACACCATCCAGCTTCTCCGGTCGCCTCGTCAGATTGCTGAGACGCTTTACGAGGACGAGCGGGTGATCATCCGCTATACGCCGGGCACGTCCCCGCGCGGCGTGTGTGTCTTCGCCGATCTGCCGGAGATGTGGGGGGGTGCAGGGGACTCGGGTCTGGCGGACGCGGTGTGGACCGCTGCCGGGTCGATGCACCGCTTCGAGATCATCGACCGACGGGGTACCTGGTTCAACGAGTGCTTCAACACGGTGTATGCGGTGCTGAAGTCGGCTTGTACCCGCAACGACATCCACTCGTTGATGATGCTGGGCGAAGGGATGGGCGGATATGGAGCGATGCTGTTTTTGGACGCGCTGCCCCGTGCGCACCGCGGCGCGGCCTTCAACCTGCCCAGCTCGGTGCACCCCGACCGGGTCAGCTTCGAGCACCGCTGGAGCCCGCTGCGGCAGCGGATCAAGCGATGGGCGGCGCCGTGTTTGACCGAGCGGTGGTCGCGCAAGGAGCTGTACCTGTTCTTCGGCAGCGAGGCGCAGGAAGACACGCTCCATGCCGATCGGCTGCAGCCGCTGTTGGGGGACGGGCAGATGCTGTACCACCTCGAAGGCTACGGCGCCGATCTGATCCGTGACATCCAGGCGCGCGGCCAGCTGGCGGCGACCCTGGAGGCCCTGTTCGCGCGCAGCAGCGTGGACGCTCGGCTGTCCGCTGCGTTCGAGGCGGATCTGGTCACAGAGGAGCACTTCGACGACATGATCACCGAGCAGTTCGCGGCGGTCTCGATGAAGGCGGCCAAGTAGACCGCAGCCCCGCCCCTGTTTGCCTGCTGGACATGATATATCGAGCGGGCGCGGTCTTTCGGCCGAACCACAGGGAGCTTTTGCGACATGGGTCTGCTCGCGTCCGACAAATTTAAGCCAGTCATTTTCATGGGGTTGGGGGGCAACGGCGGCAAGATCGTCAATCAGCTCGCCGGCCGCCTCAAGCGCCACCCCCACTGGGATCGCATCCAGGAGATGACCCACTTCGTGGTCATCGACACCAACAAGGATGATCTGGACAAGCACCGGGACATCTCCCCCGACTGCCGGTTTCTGATCTCGTCGTTTGACAACGCGGCGTACGTTCGGCGGAAGCGGGGCGAAGCCCAGTTCCCGCCGGACCCGATGCTCACCCAGTGGATCCCGCCAGAGGACGTGTACTCGTTCCGCTCCACCCAGGGCGCCGGCGCCGGCCAGATCCGAATGGAGAGCCGCCTGCGGTTGTATTACAACCTTGAAAATGATCGTGCACGCATCCGACAGAAGATCCGGAACCTGTTGCACAGCTCGACCGGCCGCGAGAACCCCTGGCGGGACAACGAAGACAAGGTCATCCGGGTGGTCATCTATGGTTCGGTCGCTGGCGGCACCGGCTCAGGCGCCTTCATCCCGATGGCTTACCTGATGCGGCAGATGATCCGCGATGCGGGATGGGGCCGGCCGAGCATCACCACCGTCCTCTCGCTGCCCACCACCTTCATCAACAAAGTCAAGCCCGAGCTGCAGGACGACATCAAGGCCAACGGCTACGCTGCCCTGAAAGAGCTGGAGCACCTGACGCGTCAGCTCGGCGGATATGTCAACGGCTCGGACAAGATCCGTTTCCATTACGATCCGGGCACCACCAACGAAGACCGGAAGTACATCTACGATCGTCCCTTTGACATCGCGTACCTGATCGACCAGCCCGCCAACATGTCGATCCAGAAGTACGAGCACGCCGTCGCTGATGCGTCATATCTGCAGCTGTTCTCGCCGCTGTTGGGTGCCCAGAAGGGCGAGTACGACAACTACGAGAAGCGGCAGAAGCAGCTGGCCAGCGGCTACTTCTCCAGCCACTACGGCTCCTTCGGCGTCGCCCTGCTCCAGCTGCCCCGCAACGACCTGGTTCGATATGCGTCGCTTCGGTACATCGCCCGGGCCTTCCGCGAGTATCTCTGCTTCGGCGGCGACGAGCCGCAGTTCCGGGTGCCCTATGGCGCCCCCGCCTTCGAGCGCCTTGCGCCGGAAGAGAAGAACCGGATCATCGACCAGAAGTTCGTCGGGTACGTCTCCTGGCGAGCCGAGCAGGAGCGAAAGAACGACGAAATCGGGGTGTTCACTTCGATCTATGAGCAGAAGAGCCCTGGTGGAAAATCCCTGCCCGAGGCGATGAGCGAGCTGTTGTTTGAGAAGTTCGCCAAGCTCGACGAGCTGATGGAGATCCCTGAGTTCAAGATCCAGGAGATCTCAGAGGGCAACCCCTCGATCTCCCGGCAGCTCAATGAACTCCGGCGGACCTACGGCATCTCGCGGAGCCGCGTGATCACCGACTACTTGAGCGCCCAGAAGGCCGAGCTTCGCAACGGCTCGTTTTTGGAGGGGTTCTTCAAGCGCTATGACGTCAACCCCATCGCCCAGCGGCTGTTCCTCATCCGGCTGCTTGAGGCGGACTTCATCGTCCCGTTCGCTGATCCTGAGGAGGGGGCTTATCTGAACAGCGAGGCGGCCCGGATGGATCTGGACAGCGCAGAGGTTCAGGATCGGGCCAGCCGCATCAACAGCACCCTCGCCGCCTCGGTGGATCGCGGGTTCTTTTCCAGCTTGCTCGACCGGGACAACAAAGAGTTCACCGCCTCCAAGCGGCGGGCGATCCGGTTCCTCAACGAGCTGGCCGACGATCAGCGGGAGAGCCTCCAGCGAGACTTCTGGCGATCGTTCCAGGAAGAGCTTCGGCTGGTCTGTGAGCAGCTGCTGTCCGCGTTTCGGATGGTCGCAGAGATCGCAGACACCCGGGCGCGTGAGGCCGAAGCCGCCAC
>JBCBLB010000669.1:0-5279 GCA_038520555.1 Myxococcota bacterium
AGAGCGAGCAGTACACCGGCGACTACGTGGCCCAGGAGGTGGTGTTCACCGGCGACACCTGGGGGCAGGCGTTCTATGTAGAGGTCACGGGGAGACCGATATAATAAAGGGTAAAGGCAATGTTCAGGAGAAATACCTATGCCCTTCGAATTCAGTCAACTGAAGCATGTGCTCGAACCGCATGGTTTTCAGGTCACCGAAAATGATAATTTCCCACTTGGAAAAACGGTTCGAGGCAGGCTACCGATTGCGGCAAAAGCATCTCGTTGGGTCACAAATTGGAGAGACCCCAGCGAGCCGGAGGGCTTTGAACCAGTAGTAGACATGGAAATCTTTGTTGAGCCCAACGGACTGATGGCCCCATACGACTCCACGATTGATGTAGGCCTCTACGATGGTAGAGACCGCATAGGATTAGTCTACGAAGTCCAAGGACTCAGGTCTCTATCGAATGAGATTGCGGGCCTAATCTCTCACATCAAGGCCACAGTAAGGGATCAGCTCTGCCCAAGCTGTAGAGCACCTCTCAGGGCGCGGACAAATTCCCGTACTCAGGAAGAGTTCTTTGGTTGCGAATACTTCAACAGCCACTCCATTGACTGTAGGTTTACGAAGAACGGCCCCGTGAAGGTCGATTGGCCCCGACCACCAATCCCATAAGCCTACAGCACCCGCGCCAGCTTCCCCACCCCCAACGGCCGCCCATTAGGATCGCCCGCCAGCCCGAAGTACCCGGTCTCAGCCTCAACGACCGTCATTGAGAACCCGCCCGGCTGGATGTCTTCCATCAGCCGCCGCATCCGCCCACGAACCACCTCATCGAACCGATCATCGTGGGCGCCCCAGACGACGATGCTCATCGGGTGCAGCAGGTTCAGGCCATAGGACGACCGCCCCGGCTCCAGGATCAGCGCCCAGACGGCGAGGAGGGCGTCTACGGTGCTGTCCGAGCGGTTGGCCAGCATCCGCACCCGGATGATCTGCCGGTAGGGCTCATCGGCGAGCCCCGCCCGCTCCTCTCCGACCAGCGCTCCCCACTGCTCCAGGACTGCTCCGAAAGCAAGGTCAAGGGTTCGTGAGACGACCAGGTTGAACCGCCTGTGCTCTCGGTCCTGCAGCAGCGCTCCGAGAGTCGCCAGCAGCGCCTCGATGCGGGGCTTGCCCCGAAACTGGCTGGGCATCCGCGCCAGCAGGGTCTCTGCAACCTCTGGGCGGAAGGTGACGGGGAGGATGGTCGGATCGGTGCTCATGAGACCACCACCGATCCGAGGATGGCCTTCTCAGTGATCGTGGGCACCACCGCGTTCGCTCCGTTGAGCGTTACACCCGCCCGCGCGACCCCTTCCACGGCCGCGCACAGGGCCAGAATGTCAAGGTCATAGATCGGGCTGCCCACCGCCAGGGCGGCGAAGTAGGCGGTCACCGCGGCGGTGATGGCGACCTGGATCTCCGGGAGCGTGAAGCCCAGCTCTAAGGTCACGGTGACGGCGACGGCGACAGAGAGGTCTGTGGCGACATCGAAGCGGATGATCTTTTGGTGACCCGCGCTGTCGGTGACCACCCGCACCACATCAGAGCCCGACACGTAGGCCGGGCCGGCCAGCTTGCTGAAGATGGTCTTCGCGATCTCATCGCGCCGGGCGTCGGTGGCAGGGTCCGGGTAGACGACGACGCCGATCGAGTGCGCCGGGAGCAGCTTGCCGCCCACCGTCTGCGGGGTGTCCCGGTCGTTGTCGATGACGATCGCAGCCTCCAGGTAGTCGAGGTCCAACAGCGCCGCCCGGATGGCCTTGAGCGCCCCGGCGCCCCGGATCTGGAGGCTCTGGACCCGCCGAAGCAGGTACGCCGCGTCGTCCTCCGCGGGCTCCCCTGGATCGGCCGCCACCGCGTTCGACACCGCGGTCCACCCGCTCACCGGCGTGATGATCTGGGTGATGGTGGTCGCCGCCGCGGTGATCTCCCCGGCTTCCACGGCTTCGACCGCCACATCCGCGGTGAACGGAGAGGTGGTGGACAGCCGCACGTCGGCCGTGGTGCGCCACTGGGGGCTGCCCACGTCGCCGCCGGCGACCAGGCTGTTCTGGGGGATGAAGGTGCCCGACTCACCGGTCAGCGTGACCGTTGCGGTGCTGTTCGTGGCCACGTTGCGGGGCACGCCCACGATCTGGCCGAGGTTGTCGGCCAAGATGCCCGTGGCGTTGTTGACGTTCCAGGCGTCGAAGAGCGCCTGGTCGAGCGCCTCTCCTTCGCCGAGGATGGTGGAGATGGCCACCGACAGGGGACCGAGGAAGACATCGCGGGTGAAGTCGACGTCGGTGGGAAGCCCGCGGGCCTCCAGCTCGGCGAGGTACTTCGCCTCGAAGTCAGCCTTGAAGTCGGCGGCGCGCTTGGGGATGAAGCCGGTGGCGGTGAGTCCTGACATACCCATAAATAGGGAAGCAGGACGGGGAAAGGTGCGCCTCGACGACGAGGAGTTCACCGGAGACTTCGTCGCCCAGGACGTGGTCTTCAGCGGGGAGTCGGGGTGAGAGCAAAGCTTCTATGTCGAGGTGACGGGGGCGCCGCTCTGAAGACAGGGTATCCGCACCTCAACGAGGCAATCCTACCGTTGCCGCTGGGGTGGTGTTTTGATCGTAGCGCCAGCCGCATGAACAGCGGCCTTCGTAAATCTTTTTTGATTGATTAATGACCCTCATATACGCAAATTTTCCACACAAGGTCGGGCACTCAACGCTCCAAGCGCGCCGTATCATCTGCGCACTTCGAGTAAATTGGTAGTGAAACGGCCCTTCTCCAGCGGCGGCTTCTTTAATTTCACCCCATCGCCACAACAGGATCTGCGCAAGGTGGACTGGCTTGACCTGCGGTACAGTAAAGAGGCCGACTCTGAATTTTTCGTACAATGGACGCTCTTGCCTGTCACGCTTGATTCGCTTGTCACTGGTAAAGATTCGAATTCGCTGTTGTCCGACCATCGGTATCCAGACGGGATCGGGAACAGCCCTTAGTTCGAAGTCCCGAAAGCTGTATACAGGCAGCTTCAATTCCTGAAATGCCGACGCCACCTGCCATGAAATGTTCTCGTCACACAAGAATAGGAGCCCCGTCCCTGAGCGGTTCCGTAGCTCCTGAAGGGCTTTTGCGCCATCAAGCGACTTGTTTGCGGAACCCGCTTTCGAATTCGATGGCATAGCGAACTTGGGTTTCCTCGATCCCATACTGTTCAGCTACGATCTTAGTATCACCATCTTCAAGACGCCAAGCTTCGTACAGGACTTCCGTCATGATGCTGGTCCCCTCTACGACTGGAATGCCGGCCGTAACGAATGGATCCATGTAAACGCCTTTATTGCGACCTTGCAGCCAGAATCGCTCTGCTACACCTTTCGGGTCAAACTCAATGTCCTCTGCACGATGCTTGATAATCGCTGTGATCGCGAGCTGCCCACCAGCATCCAATTCGTAAATTCCGGACTTTTCTGATGGCATGAACAAACGCCCAGCGTGGAGCAAATACTTCTGGCGAGCGAGAGGGTGGGAAACCTCATTAAGTTGAGCGGCCTCGTGAAGGCTTGCCCGAATCTTTTTGAAATTCATCCCCTTCTTGACCAGCTCTGAGACCATGTGAAGCTCGACAACGTCAAGGAAAGAAGCCAAATTTATTGGAGTGCTTTCATGCCGCTTCACCAGACGCAGTCTGGGTGGGTAGGACCCCGAGGTGCCTAGCCAACGCCGAACCCGACCTGCAGATAAACCCGTCCACCTGGACACGTCCGCGATGGCGTATCGACCAACATGAAGCTCTTCGAGGTGGGCTTCGTATGAGGTGAAGTTGTAGTCCTGCATGTGAAATCCGTGCTTCTACAGAAAGCAGGATAACATCACAGTGAAAAACACGCTAGATAACGCGCTCATTATGATCGAGTTGGACATTTTATGTCCGGTCAAAAAATGACTTATACACTAATAAGTGTCTGAATAGACCTGTAAAATACCGGTATTGGTTGACGCGTCAATATTCATCGCACTGTTTACAGGTTCATGTGAACATGTTAGCAGTATGGCTTTTTGATCGTTTGCGCTACATTCTGCCTACATCTCACCGATGGATTCACATGCGTATCTCTCCCCTACTCCCTGCGTTGCTCGCCTGCCTGCCGGCCTGCTCTTCTCTCGAAGACGACCTTGACGCCCTCACGCAGCGCGTGTCACAGCTGGAGGAGCAGCTCGACGACTCCGAAGCAGACCAGGCGGCAGCGGAGGCGGAGCTTCAGGAGGCCCTCGACGCGCTGGCGGAGGGCCTGGCCAGCCTGGAGGAGAGCGAGGCTGGGGACAGCCCAGACGGACGGTATCTCCATGAGTGTGGGGGCACAGAAAGCTACGAGGTGGATTGGGGCGTGACATTCACCGACGACACGCTCGGTGAGGTCACGGTCTGGATGTACACCAACCCTGAATGGCTTGAGCACTTTCTCAACCAAGGAGGCCAAACCGCCATTCAGTACGGATGGAACTCGATTGAGCCTGACCTGACCACAAGCGGCGGAATCTACTCACGGTGTGAGTACGACTTCATCGACTTTCCGGGGTTTCGTACCGAAAAGTTCCTCTTGATTATAGATTAAGCGCCGGGCCGGAGGCCCTTGAAGTCAAAGGTCAGAAAGACACGGCCAAATCGAGCGTCTATGATGTTTCCGTCTGGGCTGATGTCTAACTCGACCCCATAGCTGTAGGTCAGCTCGTCAAGCTCCAGATCCACAGCCTCATCCAGCGTCCCCCACCCGCCCGTGGTGCTCATGTCGGTGCTGGTGTACCCGATGAGAACAGATTCTGCGCCTGTTGTGCGATCAATCTGAAGGATTCGAAGCGCCACATCATCCTGGGAGTCCTCACGGTAATACCGGGCAAAGATGCGCTTCAGCGATGCGATTTTCTGGGTTGGAGCACCATGTTGCGTCGTGGTCACATCCTTGGCGATCAGAATTGGGCGCCCAATTGTCAGCCTTCCAATCTGTGTGTTGAACACATATGCCTCTGCGGACGGGGTGCCCGCAAAGGCTGAGCTTGCCTTCTGCCCGACAACAGAGTGCTGATCGTATCCGCCCAGGCGAGGCGAATAGCACAGCTCCATCGCACGAGGCTTTTCGAAGCGGAAGGGCGTGGTGTGGGGGCCGCCGGGAAAGCCGGCGGTCACGACGGAATAGCTGCTCATGGGAGTTCTCTTGTCGGAAGGACGGACGGAAGGTCAAACACCCATAAATAGGGAGAAAAGGGCACAA
>JBCBLB010000845.1:0-3699 GCA_038520555.1 Myxococcota bacterium
CGGCGTCATCTTCCTCCTCGCCAGCGCGGTGCCCCGGGCGCGCGTGTAGGCGATCATCCGGTCGAACAGCAAGGCGTTGAACGGCACATAGGCGAGGTATGACCCCAACCCGATGAGGATCATCCACGGCACACCGGAGAGGACGCCGAGGTCGAGGGCGGCGGTGGCGCCACCGACCATCGCGACGCCAGCGATCATGACGGCGAAGGTGGCCATCAGCCCGCGGCGGTTGTCCTGGACGAGGTTCAGGGCGGCCATGGCGATCATGACCCCGAACGCGACGGGCAGCTCGGTGAGGGAGAAGATGGCGGGGGTCTCGCCATAGCCCAGCTCGCGGAACAGGTCGGCGCCGTAGTTGTCGCGGAAGTCGCGGAAGGCGGTGAGGAAGAAGTAGACGGCGACGAGCATGCCGAGGCCGCCGGCGAACCGTCGGACGAAGGCGCGCCGCTCGCCGGCGCTCATGGGCGCGCGCTTGCTTCGCAAGGCGACGTCTTCGGCGGTGGGGTCGGGCAGTTGTTGGAGCAGCCAGACCGAGACGATGAAGGGCAGCAGGAACATGGCGCCGGTGGCGGCGGGCATCCACAGCTCGGCCACGCCGACCGACTGGATGAGCCACCGGCCGATGTCCTTGACCACACCGCTGGCGACGATGAACGAGCAGCTCAACCCGGCGAGGAGCAGCTCAGAGCTTCGACGGCCTTCGAGGTAGGAGACCACCAGCCCCCAGACCATCCCCAGGGGGACGCCGTTGAGGAACAACGCGACGACGCCCCAGGACGGCGGAAGGGCGCCGAGCAGCAGCAGCGCAGCCTCCGCAGCGAGGATCAGGCCGATGAGCGCTCCGGCCCGGCGGGTCGGCGAGAGGGCGCTGAGGATCCGGATGCCCATGAACTTGGACAGGGTGTAGCCGAGGATCTGGCTGATGACGAACGCCGTCTTCAGGTCGACGGCGAGCCCAAAGAACGAGAGCCCTTCGAACTCGGCAGCGGCGAAGGGCTTTCGAAAGGCGTACATACAGAAGTACGTCGAGAACGCCGCAACGATGGCGTACGCCGCGAAGAGCGCAGGCGGCGCATCGGCCAGCCGCTGGCGCATTCGGCTCGATAGAAACATCGCCTGCCCGAGAACGGTCCGCTCCTTGTGTACCTTATGTTCTCGTCCGGGCGAGCTGTCGGGCCTGCGAGGCCGCGTCGCGGCGGTCCGCAGCGAGGATCAGCGCGCTGACAAGCATGGCGTTGACGCCGAGCAACAGGAAGATGAGGTGCGGCACAAACGCGGTCACGATCCAGGTGATGGCCATCGAGATCGATGCGACGATCATATACGGCTCAAGGGTCACGGAGATGCAGTACAGCACGACAGAGCCGACCATGAAAATGAAGCCACCGATTTCATCGGGGCGGACCCCACGAAGCATGGCGCCGCTTCCGAGCAGGAGATCTCCGAAGGGGACGGCGAGGGCCATTCGGACCACCCGATTGGTGTACTGGCCGTTCGGTCCGAGCCACCTTCGGCTGTAAAAAAAGAGCCCGCCGAGGATGAGCAGGACCGACATCGACAGGGGGAGGACCGTCTGAGGTCCGGGCCTGAGCTTGGTAAGGTGCAATCCGATGCCCGCAAACATCCCCAGGCTCCCGATCCCCAGCAGCCCGAGGGTGCGGGTGGTTCGCCCCGCCTGGACGTCGTTGGCGGCGAGCAGCTGGTCGATCTCCTGCTGCTGTGCGCTCTGTGCGGCCCGTGCAGCCTCAAGGTCGGCCTGAAGTGCCGGGGGGGGCGATCGCATCTGGGCGAGGTATGCGGCGGCGATGTCCAGGGCGCCGCGCTGAATGGCCCAATGGGTGACCATCTCCAGGCATTCATCGAGCCCTTTTGGGGGGCGGGGGTGTTCTGGCCATACCTGGTGGGCGTGCCGAAAGCCGAACTGTCCAGAAGAGAAATGCTCGATGATCGTGGATTCCTCAGCGCCCGCTGCGATCGCATCGGCGAGCTTCTTCCGGGAGATCTCCGCAGCAGAGATGATGGCTTCGACGCCCTGGTGTTCGAGGAAGTCTTCGATCTGCCCGCGCAGCGCAGCGGCGGATTCAAGGCGCTCATCGGGGTCAGGCGCCATCGCCGCCTGGCAGAGCAGCGCGAGCATCGGCGGGGTGGCCTGGGGCAGCTCCGCGAGGCGGCTGATGGAACGCACGATGGCATTCAATGACTGCCCCCGGTGCGGGGGGCGGCCGGTGAGGATCTCAAAGAGGACGGCACCGAGCAGGTAGACGTCGGTCTTCTCGGTGAGGATGTCCCCGGCGACCATCTCCGGAGCCATATAGGCCGGGGTGCCGGCGATACCTTTCCGCTGTACCGTGGCGAGCCGTCCGGAGGGATCGGGGGTGAGGCTGGCGGCGATGCCCCAGTCGAGCACGGTGATCTCGCCGAAGGCGCCGATCATGACGTTGTCGGGCTTGATGTCGCGGTGGATGACGTTGCGGCTATGAGCGAACTCGATGGCGTTGCAGACCCCGATGAGGACGCGCAGGTGAAACAAAAGCGGATCGCGGCCTTCATAGATGGGGTCACCCGGATTTTCTTCCCGCAACAGCTCCCCCCAGCTTCGCCCTTCGATCCGCTTGAGGAGGATCATGGGCCTGCCCTCCTCATCGAAGCGGACGTCGTGGACCGGGACGATGTTGGGGTGCTCCAGGTGTCCGGTGACCCAGGCTTCGCGGAGGAGCAACAGCCCGGTCTGTTCGGTGGCGCGCTCGGGACGGAGGGTCTTCAGGGCGATGTCCCGTCCAAGAGAGGCCTGGTGCGCGAGGCGGACGATGGCCATCCCCCCGACACCGAGGGTGCCGAGCACAGAGAGCTGCCCGGTGTCATCGAGTTCCTTGAGGGCGCCGACGGCCGCTTCTCCGGCGGTGCTGTGCGCCGGGAGCGGCAAACCGATGGTCTGCCGCGTTCGTTCGACGAAATCGGACTCCAGGTCGACGGTGGCGAGAATCAACGAGTCAATGGTCAGGGTGTTAGCCATTGTGGCGACTGTATCCCATTCCCACCCGTCGACACGCGCTGCCGTTACCCTCCTGTCGTGACGGTCAGCTCAACATACTCATCAGGTTGCAGGCCGTCTCCGGAGTTTCGCAGGTGCTGATCGAAGAACCACGTCGCGGAGGCCCGCAGGATCTCAGCGGCAGTCTCCAGGTCGAGGTAGCTTCCGGAGCAAACATCGGTCACATCGGGCACTGCGGTGGGACAGCCATCTTCCGCGAGGCCGAGCGCCAGCTGATAGAAGGGGGTGTTCAGATCGGTGCGGTCTTCGAGGTACTGCGCGGCCAGGGCGGGAAGGTCGAGCGCACAGATATCGGAAAAGGCCTGATGACCGGCGTCCTTGATGCGGGCATGTTGTGCGTTGGTCGACGCGAGGGCGGCGTTGAGGGTGACGCTGGGTTCAATGACGCCATCACAGCTCCCATCGATCACAGCGGCAGGGACATCACGAGAGACCGCATCGGCGCCGCCGAGCATGAGCACAGCCTGGAAGCGGGTGTCTTCGGTACCGACAGAGGCTATCGACTGTGCACCGGCGGAGTGTCCCATCAGTCCAACCCGTGAATCATCGAGGTCACCGGCCAGATCGCCTTGCTGCACCCAGGCGAAGGCGTCGCGGATGTCATCGGGGCCGGGATCGTCAACCGTTCCGGTGGCGTCGCACCCATC
>JBCBLB010000623.1:0-5753 GCA_038520555.1 Myxococcota bacterium
CGGCGGCGCCGAATTTCAGATCTGCGACACGTCCGGCCCGCTGGAAATCACAGAAGCAGAAGACGGCTGGCTCTGGAACGACGCAGAACGTCCTGTTGGCATGGGCGATGTGTGTGTCAAAGACAACGAAATCATCACCTTCACCATTCCAAGCAAACAGGGATGAGAACCTTGGAGGGCTGCCGGATCGGTACCTGGTGCGTATCGGCCATACTCCAAGAGAACCGCCAGGGCAGCGATTGATGGGCCCGTCCGGCGATCACGGGTCCTTGTTCGGTGTGGCGCCGCCACACAAGGCCAACGGGTGGCACCAGTCACCACAGGCTCTCTTCACGGACGGTCTCATCAGTGAGGCATAGGTATCCATGCCGCGGTTCCGCGGTGCGCTGTGAGGCCTGACGATCTGGCTCAGGCGGGCGGAAAGCCGAGCAGGGTCAACCAGTCCTCATGTGTCTGTCCCGTCAGCAGTCCCAACGCACTGGTGCCCTTGTGCCGACCCCATCGACGAATCCGCGTGTTCCAGTAGAACCGGAAGAGGTCGAGGAAGCCCTGGCTGACCCGCTTGTGGACGGTGATGGAGGGCCTGAGCACGCTGTGGAGGTTCTCGATCGCGCTACTCGCCCGATGGCGGCGCGTCAATACAGGGACGACCACCTCAACGACCCGCACCAGCCGCTCCGGGCGACCCGCAAGCGCGACCAACTCCGCCACGGAAGCCTTCAACTCGACAGCCCGTTCTTCCCGCTGCCATCGTTGTCCACGACCCGCAAGCAGGTTCGCCTGGTATGCCCGAAGCATCGCACCGACAAGCCGCTCATCGCCGATCACCTGGGCGGCAGAGTCCAGCGCATCCGACAGCGATTCCAGGTAGCTGCACAACCCTTCCACCCGGTTTTTAAGATATCTCGCGACCTTTCGCGCACGTTTCCCACCGATCTTCTTGATCTGGTCGGCCAGTGCGGGCAATCGGCGACGAACCGCTTCCGCACAGCGAAGCTGGCCGCTGCCCGGATCGCACAGCCGCAGCAGCCCCTTCACCTCTTCCGATAATCGCTCGAAGGTGTCGAATCGTTCAATAGACGCTTCCATCCTGGACCGTTGATGGCGGCAGTCCTGCCCCAGCGAGCGCCGCTTCGAGCTGCCCGTTTTGGCGCGTTGTCGTTTCGCGTCGATCTCATCGAACCGGTTGATGGCCCGATAGGCGCCGTTTTCGAGAGTGCGACCGGTCTCATTGAGGAGCGCGACGGCGTGGAAGAGATCGTCGCGCTGATCGGCGTCGGGGAAGACCTGTGTGACCGCTTCGGCCATTGCCAGCCCGGCGTCCTTGATGAAGATCGAGGGCTGAAGTCCGTTTTGTTTGAGGGCTTGAAGTCGGCTGACCCACTCTGGTCCGCTGCGTTGCCGGACTTTCTCGGCGCTGAACCGGTAGCCGGTGTCGAGGTCGATGCCGGTCAACAGCGGCGTCTTGTGCCAGAACATCTCATCGATGGCGACCGCATCGATGGGAGAGAGGTCGACGAGTTCGAGGAAATCATGAGCGCTCTGCTCGGCGATGCGGATGATCTTGTGGATATATCCGTGAGAGTGTGTCCTTCCGCCGTACAGGATCGGGAGAAGATCGACGATGTCATCGATGGAGTCTGGGGCGATGGTGTACAGCGCGACGATGGCGCGATCGAGGGTGGTTTTGGGGACCTCGGGCGTCCATGCGGGGAGCGCTTGGGGGGAGAACGCGTTGAGCAGCGCCTGCTCGCCCGTTTCTCGAATCCGATATACCGCCTGTCGGCTGATATCGTGCGCATCGGCGATCTGGGTGACCGCACCATATTGGCCTTGGCCGGCGAGCGCCGAGATCGCTATGTCTGACAACGAGGTCGGGGGTAGGTGGCTTCGATGAAGCGTCACGGTTCATCCTTTGGAAGAGGAACCGAACTCCTACCTCCGCCTTCTCTGCTTCACCAACTCAACCGATCAAGACTGTCCGCCGCAGTGGCTGGTGCCCCGAAATGACAGAAAGATGGCTCGCCGGTTTGGATTTGAACCTGCTGACTGCGCTGGCCGCGCTGTTGGAGACCAATTCGGTGACCCAGGCCGCGCGGCGGGTGGGGTTGACCCAACCGGCGATGAGCCGCGCCCTGGGGCGGCTGCGCGCTGTGCTTGGGGATCCGTTGTTCATTCGAAAGGGGCGGCGTATGGAGCCTACGCCGCGGGCGATCGCGTTGCGTCAGCCCGTTGAGGAGATGTTCGCGCTCTTGGAGCATCGCATCCTTCGGCCCCCGGGCTTCAACCCGCGCACCAGCGACCGCAGCTTCCGGATCATCGGCGTGGATCTGATGGATCTGGGCCTGGTCCCTGCGCTCATGGGGGCACTTGCGCAAAAAGCGCCTGGTGTGCGTCTACAGGTTCTTCGGGGCATCCAGCCGCATGAGCTGCCCCCGGACCTGCTCCTGGCGCCGGATGCGGTGTCTCAAGAAGCGGCGATGGTTCGGGTGGTGGCGGATTTCTGTAGCACCCCCTTGTTCCGCAATCCGTTCGTCACCGTATGCCGTGCCGATCATCCGGCCCTGGATATGCCCTGGGACCTGGAGCGGTATCTGGCCCTGGAGCATGTCCTGGTCTCTCCGATGGGCGGAAGAGAAGGAGTGGTTGACCGGGTGCTGGCCGCTCAGGGCCTCTCCAGGCGGGTCACGCTATGGACGCACAGCTTCGCGAACCTCGGCCTTGTTCTGGAGGCGACGGATCTGATCGCGACGATCCCCGGTGCGCAGGCTCACTTCCTCACCCAACAGGCTTCACTGTGTCAGCGCTCGCCGCCGCTCCCGCTGCCAGACAGCCAGATCAAGATGTTCTGGCTCCCGCGGTTCGAGGTTGATCCCGGGCATCGGTGGTTTCGTGAGCTGGTGGGCGGTGTGGTGAAGTCCCTTCATCCACAATGATCTTCTGGAGGATGCGTCTCCGGCGCCCCACCATCCCCCGCCAGGCGCTGTCGCTCGACCATAGCGCGTCCGCGCGCGCGGAAGTGCGCTGCCGCTATAGGCGCCAGAATTGACCTTTATCCTCGATCTGGGTTTGGAACGAAGGTTGCTTCACGTCTCACCGTCAGACATGAACGCCCACGGAGTCGATTGGATGCACGTTGCCCATCTCCTGTCCCTGTCAGTCCCGGTTCTCTTCTGCGCTTGCGATGAATCGGAGACGAGCCCCGGCACCTCCGCCTCGGACACCAGCATTGAAGCCGACGCAGACACCGATACGGATACCGATACCGATACGGATACCGATACCGATACCGATACGGACGTGGATACGGACGCGGACGTGGATGCAGACACGGGGATCGATCCGAGCCTCATCGTGTTTGAGGAGGACTTCGAGTCGACTGCTGTGGGGTCAGAGCCGGCGGGGTGGGACAACTTTGTGGGTTGGGTGGTCAACAACGGCAACAACAATCAGGGCGCCAGCGTGTATGCGGTCGTTGATGACGATCGCGCTGAGGAGGGCAGCCACTCGCTGCATGTGGTCGGTGGCTCGAACCCGGCGATGATCACGAAGACGCTTCCGGATGCTCTCTCTCGGGTGTATGTGCGGGCCTGGGTGTGGTCATCGGAGCAGCTCGGCCAAAGCCCTGGACGCAATCATGAGACGCTCATCGCGCTCCGGGCGAGCAGCGGTTCGGCGTCCAATGAGGTGCGTTTTGGAGAAATCAAAGGGGTTATCGGGACCAACGAGGTGCCCACCGATGATATCTCACCGAAATATGAAGCGTGGGGAAGAGGGCCGATCATTTCGCCAGACGGCTGGCGGTGTATCGAGGTTGCGTTCCTCGCCGATCGCAGCCCGCATGAGGTGCGGGCGTGGGCAGACGGCGTCATGGTTCATGAGATCACCAGCGAGGACGACTGGAACAATCGGGTCCTGGGTGATGAGTTCCTTGACGGGAAGTTTGGCGAGATCGTGATCGGGTGGCACTCGTTCAGCAACCTGTCGAACGAGGTCTGGTTCGATGACGTGGTCGTCGCCACGGATCGCATCGGCTGCTGACGTTATCGCAGGCGGTCGTCGAGGATGGTGGTGTCGATGGTGGTGTCGATCGCCTCTACGCGGACGCCGCGTTCGATCACCGTGGTGCTGGGGGTGACGCTCAGGGTGTTCCATCGATCGAACAGCGACAGCTCGAGATCGGTGATCACGGGGTAGGTGAGGTTCAATTGGGCGGCCAGGATGCCGGCATCCTCCGGGCTTCCCTGCCACATCACCACGACGGGCAGGAAGCCATCATCGCCATACTCTTCGAACGCAGACTGAAGCAACGGCAACTCCGTTGTGATGCAGCTCCGTCAACCATAGCCGGCGAATTCGAGGAATATCAGCCGATCGCAGAAGTCGTGGAGGTGCCATTCGTCTTTGTTCTGATCGAGCAGAGCGAAGTCGTGGGCGATCTCTCCGACATCATTTCCGGTCGGCTCGACGTCGAATCGGCAGTGGGCGTCCTTGGCCCATCCGCCGCGGTAGGGGACGTCGTCTGCATCGCGCGGATCGCTGCCCATTTCGGTTTCGAAGCCGTTGGTCACGCCATCGTTGTCTGCGTCACCGTTCGGTGCGAGGCCTTCCGGTTCTTCGGCGCAGCCGACCAGCAGCAGCGTTAAGAGGAGGTTCATCTTCATTCAAACCCCACATTGGGGAGGGTTCACGTCATCGTACAACCATTCTCCGTATGCAATGTCAACAACAGATGAATTTATCTCGTCTCTCCAGCAGTCGAGCCGGTTCACCCCAGCGCGGGCAGGCTTCCGGTGGAGAGGCGTAGCTTGAGGCCCCATGACGCCTTCCGGAACACAGACCACATGGCGTTGGCCACCGCGCCCACATGGGCATCACCGGAGAGGTATGCGGCCCACACCGGGGTGGGCAGGTGGAAGAAGGTTCGGAAGAACTGGGCTTGCATCTCTGCATCGAACCGGGCCACGATCTGGGCGCCATACAGATACAAAAACCGGGAACGCAGTCTTGATTTTGGCCACATCGCGCCATACGCGGCGCGCGCGATAACGGCCGCGGGAGCGTCCGCTTCGATGTGTTGGTGAATGGCGTCGGCGACCACGGGCGCCAGCCGCACCGAGTGCCCCAGCGAGTACCCCGTCGCAGGGTGGACGAAGCCCGCCGCCGCACCAAACGCGACGACACGTTGATCCAGATCGGGGAGCGGAACATCCATCGGAAAGCTGACGTGCTCGGTCTCGGAGACCTGGCCGGTCACGCCATATTCCGCGATGCGTTGTTCGAGCATCGGCGTCAGGCTGTCCGTCGTCTGTTCGGGATCGATCAGGCGCGTCTGTTCCATGAAGACCTCGGACGAGGACATCGGCATGGCATACAGAAACGAGCGCTCATCAGATCGAAAGTCCATAAACCGCATCGCATCGGTCGGGAACGGGTGCGCCCCATCATGGAGGCGCTGGCCCAACGCGGTCTGATACAGTTTGGATGTTCCCTTTCGTTTTGTAAACCGGCCGACACCCGTCGCATCCACGATGATCCGTGCCCGGAGCGTCCCTGCCGTGGTCGTCACCTGTGTCTCATCCGGCTGATGGTCCAGGTCTTCGACGGTTGCCTGGATGAGATCGAGGTCTTCGGTCAGCAGCGCGTGGGCGGCTTCGTTATCGACCAGCGCATAGCCGCGGCCGAGGTCGAAGACCTCGCCATCGATGACGGCTTCGGTCCGCCGCCAGTGATGGCGCACCGGCAGCCGTCCA
>JBCBLB010000494.1:0-7478 GCA_038520555.1 Myxococcota bacterium
CGGGCTGGCGGTTGAGTGTTCGCGACACAGGCATCGGCATCCCGCCACAGGCACATGACCGCCTGTTCGCGCCTTTCGCACAGGTGGACGCCGCGACCACGCGTCACTACGGCGGCACGGGGCTCGGCCTGGCGATCGTCCACCGCATCGTCAAGCGCATGGGAGGGGGCATCACGGTCGATAGCGCAGTCGGTGTCGGATCGACCTTCGCGATCACCGTTCCCCTTCATCCGACGAACCCTCCTGTGAAGACACCGCTGCAGAGAGGGGCCACCGCGCCGAACGCACAGCGCGCGCTGCGGATCCTCATCGTCGATGACCACGCCGTCAATCGAACGGTGCTCGCCCGACACCTTGAGCGGGCGGGCCACTGCGTAGAGGCGGTTGAAGATGGCCTCATCGGGTGCGAGCGGGCAGCAGAGGGGGGGTGGGCGCTCATTTTGATGGATTGCCGGATGCCAGGACGGGACGGCTACGAGACCACCCGGAGCATTCGACAGCTGCCGGCCCCTGCATGTGACGTTCCGATCATCGGCCTCTCCGCGGATGTGACGGCGGCGGGACGACAGCGGGCGCTCGATGCAGGGATGAACCACTATCTCACCAAACCCATCCAACCCGCGGTCCTCTTCGACACCATCGATCATATCGAGGAAGGCTCCCATATCGAGGAGGGCTCCGTCGCCGCGATGGTTCCCCCTCTGCTCACCGAGGCGGGGTGATCGGCCTATCCTTCTGACCATCGGACACGATACGGTGTCTGGGCCTGACGGGAGAGGGGTGACGATGGCCGGTCGCGAATCGGGGTGGTGTGAAGGACCCCTCCAGCCCTTGCGCGGCGTGAACGTCCTGGATTTTTCCAGACATCTGCCCGGCCCCTGGTTGACCCGGATCCTGGCCGATCTGGGGGCGACGGTCATCAAGATCGAGAGCCCGCGGGGCGATCCGACCCGGATGGTGCCGCCGTTCGTCGCGGGCATGGCTGCGCTCTATGCGACTGCCAACGCCAACAAGCACAGCGTCTCGGTCAACCTGCGCGCTGAGGAAGGGCGGGCGCTCCTTCGCGCGATGGTGCCTCGGGTCGACGTCCTGGTCGAGTCCTTCCGCGCCGGCGTCCTGGGCCGGATGGGGCTGGACGATGAAACCCTGGAGACGCTCAATCCGCGCCTGATCGTCTGCTCGCTGACGGGGTTTGGCCAGAAGGGCCCTGACGCCCAGCGCGCCGGCCATGACATCAACTTCCTGGCCCGGGCCGGGTTGCTGAGCCAGTCCGGGCCCGAAGGGGCGACGCCGGTGACGCCGTTCGTCCAGGTCGCAGACATCGCCGGCGGTTCATTGCCCGGTGTCATCGGGATCCTCGGGGCGTTGATGGAGCGCGCAGCGACCGGACGGGGGCGCCGGCTCGATGTATCGTTGACCCACGGCGCTGCAGGCATCGGGGTCTTTGCCCATGCCCTCGCCTCGGGGGGGATGGTCGAACCCGGCGGCGCCGGGATGCTCACCGGGGGGCTGCCCTGTTACCGGTGCTACCCCACCGCCGATGGCAAAGCCCTCGCATTGGGGGCGTTAGAACCACACTTCTTCCAGGCGTTCTGCGAACGCATCGATCGGCCGGACCTCGCCTCCCGGGGCATCATCCGTGGGGATTCAGCCATCGCCGAGATCGAAGCGATCACCCGCACCCGGACCCGGGATGAGTGGGTCGCCCACTTCGCGGGCGTCGACTGCTGCTTGGAGCCGGTGCTGACCCCGGATGAGGCGCAGGCCCAGCTGCAGTCGGTCGTTGAGATGGTCGCCGGGCGCCCGACGGTGCGCCTGGACGTCGGCGCTCCAGCAGCCCCCGCCCGCCCGCCAGAGAACCTCGGTCAGAGCGGGGCGGCGATCATCGAATCGCTGGGTGTTGAGGGCGCCGTTCTCCAGGCGGCCCTGGCCTGTGGCGCCCTCAACCCGGGAGGTTGATCGTCCCGTCAAGGTATAGGGCGCAGTGCCCGGTCAGCTGGACCCGGTCGCCCACCACCCCACAGATCAGGGCGCCGCCCCGGGCCGAGAGCTGTCGGGCGTTCAGGACGGTCTTTCCAAGCCGTTCCGCCCAGTAGGGCGCCAGGGTGCAGTGGGCAGAGCCGGTGACCGGATCCTCGGCCACGCCCGACGCGGGCGCGAAGAACCGGGAGACGAAGTCGACATCGCCCTGCCCCGGGGCGGTGACGATCACGTTGACGCCGAGGTCGCTGCCAAGGGCGGTGATGTCCGGGGCGAGGGCGGCCACCGCGTCGGCGGTGGGGAAGACGGCCATCACATACCGCGCATTGTGAACATTGCGTATCGAGAAGATGCCCTCTGGTGGGGCGCCGAGGGCATCGGCCAGGCCCTCGATAGAGGCCGCGGCGTCTGGCGGGATGGCGGGGAAGTCCATCGTCAGTGCCCCGTGATCGGCGCGCTGGACGGTGAGGGGGCCGGAGCGGGTCTCAAATCGGATGGTGTCGAGTTGGGGACCATGGCGGAGGATCTGCCATGCGGCGGCGAGAGTGGCGTGGCCGCACAGGTCGACCTCTGTGGTGGGCGTAAACCACCGCAGCTCCCAGGTGCCGCCGGCGCGAGAGACGACGAATGCGGTCTCGCTGAGGTTATTCTCTGCGGCGATGGCCTGCATCACGTCATCACCCAGCCAGCGGGGAAGCGGACAGACGGCGGCGGGGTTGCCGGAAAAAATGGTATCCGTGAACGCATCGATCTGGTGCAACGCGATTCGCATCGCGACCCTCCTACATCATGTCTCGCGAGGATTATTCCATGCTCACCTTTCTGATGATCTGGGGCTGTGGCGGCGCGACGGACCCGATCGAGTTCCCGGACGGCCTGGAGCCGCTGCCGGTGGACAACACCGCGGAGTGGCCGGCCAACAATACAGAGGCGATCAACACCAACGGCGGGGAAGACGGCGACCTGATCTGGGTGCATGCGCGGGCATACATCCACAACACCCTCGACGCCATCTACCCCTGTCTCCAAGAGCCGGAGATCAACCTCGACCGACAAGAAGACCCCCAGTGGTCGATCACCCGTGACGTCGAAGAGGGCTACGAGCACAGCTATCGGCTGGACATTACGGTCGAAAACATCCTCACCGTCGAGTATGAAGACACCTGGCGGCACGGCAGCGTCTACGATGAGGACGACGTCCGGAACCGAACCGTGACCGCCTGGCAGATGACGCAGGGCAACTCGTTCATGACCATCAAGCGCGGCTCATTGGTCGCCGACGTCGTCGAAGCCGAGATCACCTCCCTGGACATCATCTATGAGATGGACGTCGCCCTTCCAGATGAGGAGCAGATGATCCGGTATCTGGAGGACGTGCATGCAGAGCTGATCGCCTGTTCGGACGGCGATCCGCTGCCGCCGACCGACTGAGGGGAAGATCGTCCTTCTCCCCGCCCAGAGATGAGGATAGTGCCCGGCATCGGACAAGAGGAGCCGCGCATGTCTCACGATCACAGCCACGGCCATGAACACGACCACGACCACGACCACGCGCACAGCCACGGCCACACGGTCCCCTGGGGGACCGACACGGCCCGATGGTATGAGCCCGGCTGGTCGGACCTGTTGACCCGAAGCGCCCTGCTCGCCGCAGAGCTGTCCGCCATGGACGCTGTCGTGGATGTCAGCGGTCACCGCGTCGATGCCTTGAGCACAGCGTCCGCCTGGGTCACCCGCGGTCGGCTGATCGCCGTGGTCTCGCCAGACGCGAAGGCGGCGATCTCTGCGGAGCTCACCGATCATCCTGCGGCGACGCGGATCGCGGTGCAGGCTGGGACGCCCGAACAGCTGCCCACGGCGGACGGCGCAGCCGGCATCATCCTGTCTCTTCATGCGGCGCCTTCCTGGTCCGATCCTGCCCGGTGCATCGCAGAGATGCGCCGGGTCCTGCGGCCGGGCGGGCGGCTGTTCATCGGCGCAGCAGTAGACGACCCCGCCCCGATGAAGGCCCTGTTGTCTGACCACGGCCTCCGTGGGGTCGAAGCCCGTCGTTATGAAGACGGTGAACGGCAGATGTTCCTCTGGTTGGCCCGCCGCTCCTGGGGCTGACCCTGACCCGATGCTCGCCCACCGGCTGCAGAACACTTCGCCGCGTATCCGGACGCCGATACGCGAAACGTGCTGTGTGGGAGCAAGGGGTAAATTGGGTGAACCACAATTTTCAGGTGAAGAATCACCAATCACTCACGGATGTGAGTCACCATGTGAGCCACAATCGCGAATAGTGGTGCTTATCGGGTGATGGAAATGGTGGCATACAACTTGCTTTTCATGGATGCGTCGACGCGATGCTGCGTCGTAGACTTCACCATTACGGAGTATCCATGAACCGCATCTCTTCCGCTGCTCTCGTTGGCCTGCTGGCCCTCACCGCCTCCTCGGACGCGCAGGCGGGCTCCGTGTCGACCATGTCCGTGACCATCACCACTGAGTACTATACCGGCCTGCCAGCGGCGGACGGCTATCTCAACGACACCCGATACTCGTCTTCGACCAATGAGTTCATCGGTTGTCGGCGATACCGCTTCGCCGGCGTTTACACCACCAGCTACGGCTTCTGCAGCGCCCGGACCGCCAGCGGCGGCTACCTGAGCTGCTATGCGTACGATACCGAAATGCTCGATATCATCGACTCTATTCAGCCCGAGTCGCGGCTCCTGTTCTCCGTTGACGCTGGCGTCTGCGACATGATCTCGGTCAGCAACTACAGCAACGGCATCTGAGGATCCCATGAATCTCCGCGCAGCGCTCCCCTGGATCATCGCGGCGGTGTCGCTCTGTGTGAGCGGCTGGTCACTCACCCGCTCTGCTCCAGCGCCAGCCCCAGCGCCAGCCGCGCCGGTCATCGTCCACCGAGAAGAAGCCGCCGCACCCGCCGTGATCACGCAGACGATCGATGAGGTGGCCCTTCGCCGAATCGTTCAGGAAGCCGTTGCCGAAGCGCGCGATGCCGAAGCGTCGTCGGAGCGCCACGTGGAAGACCCCGATCCCATGCGCCAGGCGATGGAGCGCGCGGTTGTTGCCGAAGGACATGACCTCCTCGATGACATCATGGCTCGCGGAGCGGTGACGGTCGAAGACCGGGAGATGCTCCGGGGGGTGCTCCGCGAGCTTCCAAAAGAACAAGCGGCACCATTGTTGAGCGCCTATTTTCAGGCCCTCAACCGTGGGGACATCGTCGTCGACGGTCCGCCCCTGTGAGATACCGTGTGCTGGTCGGTTCCAGCACTCCATAACTGCTCCACAACCGTCTCATACCTTAGAGGCCAGCCCCTGACGAAGGAGAGGCCTTGTGAATGGACGACTCATTCTGCCGCTGGCGCTGGTCCTCGGTTGCGCTGAGGATGACGAGCTGAAGGACAACGACGTCGACGCTGACGCGCCGACCTACTACGCGGACGCCAGGGCCATCGTCGATGCCCGCTGCGCGACCTGCCACCAGGACGGAGACATCGGGCCGTTCCCGCTGACGACCTATGATGAGGTCATGGCGTTCTCCGGGCCGGTCCTGGCGAGCATTGAGAACGGCTCGATGCCCCCCTGGCAGCCCTCTGATGAGTGCAACAGCTTTCAGGGGAACATCGACCTCACCGCGGATGAGAAGGACATCCTCATCAGATGGCTGGACGCTGGCGGGCCCGAAGGCGACCCGGCGGATGCCTCTGAATCGGTCGCGGCAGATGAGCCGTTCGCCGTGGACCTGTCGCTGCAGCTGCCCGAACCGTACACCCCGGTCCGCGAGCCAGACGATTATCGGTGCCAGCTGATCCCCTGGCCCGAGGAAGAGACGCGCTACGTCACCGGATTGCGCGTCAATCCCGACCAGCGGTCGATCGTTCACCATGTCATCGTCTTTATGGTCGGCCCAGACCAGGTCGCGCAGTACGAAGCCTATGACGCGGCCGAAGAGGGGCCGGGCTACACCTGCTATGGCGGTCCCACCGCTGGTGAAGAGGGTGGCTTCGGAGAAGATCTCGACCCTGCCCAGCTGTTCGCAGTGCTCGAAGAGGTGGGGCTGACCATCGCCGATCTTCAGGCGGGCAACGTGTCCGAAGAGCAGCTCGCGGCCCTGCTGGAGGCGATGGATGTCAGCATGCCCGGTGGGTTCGGCTCGCTGGGGTCCTGGGTGCCGGGCGTCCCCGCGTCGCCACTCCCAGAGGGAACCGGCATTCGCGTCGAGCCCGGCTCGATGCTGGTGGTTCAGATGCACTACAACACCCTCTCGTCGGATCCCGTGCCGGACCAGTCGACCATCGAGATCGCCACGGCGGCGTCGGTCGACCGTGAAGCGACCAACCTCCCGATGGTGGACGTGGGGTGGGTCACCAACGGAATGTTCGGCGATCCGATGACCATCCCCGCGGGGGAGGCGGAGGTCTCGCACGCGACCATCGCAGCGTTCGACAGCATGCTCATGGCGAGCGCGCGCACGACGCTGGGCCTCCCGCCCGATGCGCCCCTGGTCCTCCACAGCGCCAACCACCATATGCACGAGCTGGGGGTCCAGCAGCGCTCCGAGATCCGCCACGCGGATGGAGACGACACCTGCTTGCTCGATATCCCAGACTGGGACTTCAACTGGCAGGGCGCCTACACCTTCAGCGCGCCCATCACCCTGCAGCCCGGCGACGCGATCTGGATGGGGTGCACCTGGGACAACTCCGCCGCCAACCAGCCGGTCATCGATGGAGAAGTCCGAGAACCCGCCGATGTCTCCTGGGGAGAGGGGACCTCGGATGAGATGTGCCTGGGCGCCTACTATGTGACCGGAGAGTAGCCATGCATCGGCGCCTCGCCGCCATGGTGGTCGTCACCGCGATCGGGTGCGGCGCGCCAGACGGGCGCGAAGACACCGGCCAACGCGACGCACCCATCGCCCTGATGGATCCCGAAGCGCTGGCGCCGATCGAGGCGGCGGTGGATCCGTTGGCGAGGCATCGGCCCCCGTCGGTGGACTGCCCAGATGCAGCCTGGGGCGAAGAGGGCGGCGGGTTCGAGGTCCAGACCGGCGTCTGTAACTACGCTGCGTTCGCGCATCCGCTGGACACGCCGCTGTTTGCTGGCGACGAGATCGAGATCCTGATCTGGCATGACCTGCTCGATGCGGTCGAGCCTGGAATCGGCCATGTGGCCGTGTCGCTGGGAGAAGACGTCATCTGGGAGGCTGAGGTCGCGATCCCGGCGTCCTCGGCGGCGCTTCAGGCGACGGTCTCGTTGGATACGGCGCCGCCTGTCGGCGCGCCGTTGGGCCTGCACCTTCACAACCACGGCTTCAACAGCTGGCGGTTTGTCTCGGTAGAGGTCCTGCCCTGATCGGAGCCGAAGGTTTGCTGCGGGTTTGCTGGGGGCGTCTTCGAGAGACTACATACGAGGAATGATTGAAGAGACCCCACACCTGCGCGCCCCGACACGCTTCTATGATGGCCCCATCATAGAAG
>JBCBLB010000349.1:0-10197 GCA_038520555.1 Myxococcota bacterium
CATGGTCCCAGCCGCGCTTGTACGCCTCTGTGGCCATGCCCAGAAGCTCTTCATCGGGGATCCACTTGTTGATGAGCGCCCGAAGCCGGGGGCTCGCCGCTTCGGGGGCGAACGTCAGCCCGGTCCGCCGAATGTCCGCGACCATATCGGCCAGCTCGACCGAGAAGCTGTCCAGCCGCAGGCTGGGCAGAGAGACCCCGATCCGCTCGGGTGCAGCGCGCTTGACGACGTTCTGGACCATCTCGCGGACGTGCGAGTAGTCGCAGGTCGACAGGCTGACCAGCGACACCTCTTCATAGCCGGTCGACTCAAGGGTCCGTTCGAGCAGCTGGTCGATGTTGTCGATGCTTCGCTCGCGGACAGGCCGAGTGGTCATCCCCGCCTGACAGAACCGACAGCCCTGGGTGCACCCCCGCAGGACTTCGAGGCTGATCCGATCGTGAACCTGCTGGGTGAACGGGACAATGTACTCGACGGGGAAGGTCGCGGCGTTGAGATCCCTGGCGATCCGCTTCCGGATCTTCGGCACGGTGTTCGAGGGGATGATCGAGCCATCTTCGAGCACATCCACGGGGAACAGGGACGGCACATAGACGCCCTCCACCTCAGCGAGGGCCTTGAGGCGGGCGTCGCGGCCATCGACGTCGAGGAAGACCTGGGCGATCTCTGTGACGACGTCCTCACCATCACCGATGACGAAGAAGTCCACGAAGGGCACCAGCGGCTCGGGGTTGAAGACGCTGGGGCCGCCGGCGAAGATGAGGGGGTCGTCCGCTGTGCGGTCGGCGCAGCGAACGGGGATGCCAGAGAGGTCGATGAGGTTGAGGATGTTGGTGTAGGTCAGCTCGCTCTGGAGCGTGAAGCCGATGCCATCGAAGCCATCGAGTGTGTCCTTGCTTTCGAGGGCGAACATCTTGAGCCCACGGCTGCGGAGCGCCTTCTCCATATCGACGGCGGGGGCATAGACCCGCTCAGCCCAGAGGCCATCGATCTGGTTGAGGATGGCGTAGAGAATGTGCAGGCCGAGGTTGCCGAGGCCGACGTCGTAGAGGTCGGGGAAGGCCAGCGCGAGGCGGGCTTTGACGGTGTCTTTGGCCTTATGGACGGCGTTGAGTTCCGTGCCGAGGTAGCGGCTGGGCTTCTCAACACAGGCGAGAATCTCGTCGTCGAGGATGCGAGCGATGTTCATGATCGTGCTGCTCCTTCGGGGAAGCCAGAGTGGACGTCATCGGCGTACAGAGCTCGGAGCGAGCGCGCAGCGCGATGGTGTGGTGCGCGAGTGTCGCCGGTCTTTACAGCGTTATCGATGGTAGGCGCATCGTCCTAGGCGGAGTGTGCCACTCGTAACTAGGTCTGGCCGAGCGCGCGGCCGAGGGCTCGCAGCCGATCGAGATGCTGGCTGGCCCCGACGCCCCCGCCGGCGACCGCGAACACCGCCCGACGCGCCAGGTCAGTTGTAATTACGGGGACCGCCGCGAAGCCCTGCTCGACCCGAGGGGCTTCGACCACGGTCGGGTCCAGTTCAACGAGCCGCTCGCTCTTTCCAACGAGCACAACTGGAGACAGGGGGGCCCACTCCCCAGCGTCATCGGGCAGCCACAGCCGGAAGCTGGTCGCCGCGGTCTCTGCGCAGGCGGCTTCGGAGAGGTGGACGAACACCTCACCCAAATCTTCCGCTTCCATGGCGGCCTGAGCGACTTCATAGAACGACAGGGTGTGCTGGAGGCGCGCGGCTTTGCGTTCCAGGCGGCTGCGGCTGGCGGCCTTCTGCAGGGCAGCGTGCACTTCTCGCAGGCTGAAGGGCTTGAGGATGTAGTCGCTGGCGTTGTAGCGCATCGCGGAGATGACGCTTTGGACCGTTGGAAAGCCGGTCATCACCACCACACCGAGGTTCGCTTCGCGCTCTTCGAGGTGGGCTATCAGGTCCACCCCTTCGGGCTTGCCCTGCATGCGCACGTCGGTGAGCACCACGTCGATCGCTTCATCACGGAGGATACGCTGGGCGGTGCGCCCATCGGGGCTTTCCCGGACCTGATGGCCCAGGGTGGTGAGGTACTCGACAAGAAGCTCACGGATCTCGGGCTCATCGTCAACAATCAGGATGTTCAGCCGCTCGGTGTTCATCAAGACCTTTTTACCGTGTACACGGTGCAAGATGCTACATTGTCACACGGCTCAGGGGGGATCGCGTTGGCAAAAGTCATCAAAGAGGATCTCACGCTCCGTAAACGGCTTGAAGAGCTTGATCGGCGCCTGACGGTCTTAAAAATTCAGTATGACAAGTACTTCTCTGGATTGGAACGCATCGAGCCGCTCCGCGAACGCGAAGAGCTGCGCCGAATGTTCCGCGATCTGATGACAGAGAATATCTCGAACTCCCGCCAGCGGTTTTTGTTTCAGAACCTGCGCGCCCGATACAACACGATGGAGATGTACTTCACGCGGAACCTCGTCATGATCGAGCGGGGAACCCACCCCAAGATGCAGTTCCGCGCCGCCATGCGCGACCGACAGAAGCGAGAAGCCGAAGCCCGCATCGCCAGCAACCGCGCACGGCAACGCAACGAAGAAGACGACCGCCGTCAACGGGAAGATCGCGCATATTCCCAGGTCTTCGAGCGCTACATCGCCGCCCGGAAGCAGTGTGGCCAGTCCACCGACCTCGACTTCGAGGCGGTCAAGAAAACCCTGAAAAATCAGGTCCGAATGATCAAGAGCCGCTACCGATGCGAATCGGTCAAGTTCCGCATCACCGTCGAGGAGGGGAAAGCCCGCCTCAAGGCCATCCCCAAACGCTCCTGACCCCGCTCCAGCTCGATCATCAGCTCGATCATCTCAGCGTGATCACCATGTACCGGTCGATGGCATGCTCATCCAGGGCTCCTCTGGGGGCAGGGCGCCGCCCCGCTGTAGCAGCTCGATCGAGATCTCATCGGGAGAGCGGACGAACGCCATCCGGCCATCCCGCGGCGGGCGGAGGATGGTGACGCCGTTGTCCTGTAGCTTCTGGCACAGCCCATAGATGTCATCGACCGCGAACGCGAGGTGCCCGAAGTTCCGGCCGCCGGAATAGGGCGCCTCCTGATCCCAGTTGTAGGTCAGCTCGATCATGGCGTTGTCGTCTTCTTCACCGGTCGACAGGAACACCAGGGTGAACCGGCCGCGGGGAACCTCGGAGCGACGAACCTCTGTGAGGCCGAGAAGCTCGACAAAAAAATGAAGGGCAGCGTCCAGGTCACGGACCCGGATCATGCTGTGTAGAAAACGCATCGGTTACCTCCGGTCAGGGATAGCAGGATAGCCCGATGCCACAACGCGAAATTGTCAAGCGCAACCGTTGCTTGAGATGCCACTTACAACCCAGGCACTGCCTATGCGGTGAGGTACAGGTCGTCTCTCCGCAGGTCCGCGTCCTGTTGTTCCGCCACTGGAAGGAGGCGTGGCGGTCGACCAACAGCGCCCGCATCGCCGAGCTCGCCGTAGACAACGCCGAGCTGCATGACTTCGGCGCCGTCGAGATCCCGCCGATCCCCCAGCACCTCATCGACGACGCGCAGCCGGCCTGGCTGTTGTTTCCATCCGACGCAGACCACCCCGCGCCGCCGAAGGGCGCTCCCCTCCCCCGAACGCTCATCGTCGTCGACGGCTCCTGGCGACAGGCCCGTCGGATGGTGCGTCGGATCCCCGGGCTCATCGATCTGCCCCGATACAGCCCGTCGCCGCGGCCGATCCCTCCAGACCGGATCCGAAAGCCTCCTTTTGACGGTGGAATGGCGACGCTTGAGGCCTTGGGACGCGCCCTGACCGAGCTGGAAGGCGAGGCGGTGGGACAGCCGCTCGAAGATCTGTTCGCGTTGTTCATCGCCAGGATCCGAGAGCAGCGGGGATACTGAGCCGGGGTTACCTGCGGACACATCGAACCCATGAGGTGACCTGTGACCCATCGCGCGTTGTTTTCCCTCGATCCGGCCGTCACCTTCCTCAACCATGGCTCCTTCGGCGCGATGCCGCTGCCCATCCAGCGACGGCAGCAGGCCTTCCGCGACCAGCTGGAGCGGGCGCCGGTGCAGTTTCTGGTCAACCGGGTCCCAGCGTTGTTGGACGACGCGCGCCACCGCGTGGCGAAGCTCATCGGCGCGCCGGCGGAAGAGATCGCCTTCGTCCGAAACGCGACCGCGGGGGTCAACGCGGTTCTCGGCGCGTTGACCCTGCGCCCCGGCGAGCGCATCCTGACCACCGACCACCGCTACAAGGCGGTGGGGCACACCCTGGCGTTTCGTGCCAAACAGCAGGGTGCTCATCTCGATATCGTTGAGATCCCCTTCCCTCTCTGCGACGCGGAGACGGTCCTCGATCGGATCGAGGGGGCCCTGCGACCGGAGACCCGACTTGTGGTCCTCGACCAGATCACCTCGGCGACGGCGTTGGTGATGCCGGTCCGAAGGGTCGCGGCGATGGTGGCGAGCCGACCGGACTGTATGCTCCTGGTCGATGGCGCCCACGCCCCCGGGCATCTGGAGCTGAACGTGGAGACGATGGGCGCGGACTTCTGGGTCGGCAACCTGCACAAGTGGCCCTGCGCCCCCAAAGGCTGCGCCGTCCTCTGGGTCCCACAGCGCCACCAGGGCTGGGTCCAGCCCACCGTCATCTCCAACCACTTCCATGACGGATTTCACCGGAAGTTCGATTGGTGTGGCACGGACGATCCCAGCCCCTGGCTGACCGCGCCAGCTGCCATCGAACTGCACGAAACGTTCGGCGGGGCCGCATTCCGTGCAGAGAACATCGCGCTCTCCTGGCAGGCGGTCCAGCGGCTGTGTGACCGCCTCGACCTGGAACCCGGCGCGGGGAGCCCGGCGCTGCGGTGCGCGATGGGCGCAGTCGAGCTCCCCCACCCGGCGAGCGAGCGGGATGCGATCTATCGGGCGCTTCTAGAACGGAACATCGAAGTCGTCGTCCATCCCTTCAACGACCGGTTATTCCTTCGATTGTCTGCGTTCTCAGCCTATAACACCATTGAGGACTACGACCGGCTCGCCGACGCCCTGGCGGAGATTCTATAACCCCAGCGCCTCATGGAAGACGGCGAACAACAGGGCGAGGACAAACAGAAGGATGATCAACCAGAAGCCCCTGGGCAGGGTCGTCAGGGCTTCATCCGGGGCCTTGTCTTCGTCCATGATCAGGATGTACCGACCCGGACCATCTGGTCGAAAGCTCCACCCCTCATGGTCCTGGCATGCGCGGCGGAGAACGCTGGCCACCGCCTCCTTCATTTTGCCGGGCCCGATCGAGTTGTTGCCCTGGCCGGTGATGATGGAGAAGACCCCGGTTTGGAGATGATCGGCGCTGTCGACGACACGGCGGACGCTCTTCTTCCCCAGGTTCACGCTCAAATCGTGCAGATCGAGGACCGGAAAATAGTCTTCGGCCCAGACGTGGGTATCCCGAGCCCATGGACGTTCTTTGGACCACATCAGCTTCCTGGCGTCGCGCTCGACCCGACTGAGCCGGTGCTGAATCAAGGCCACATCCGCGGCGATGCGTTCGTCTGCGGTCTGTGTCGGCGTTGAGGTCACGGTCCCCTCCCCTCCTGTCCTGGTCTATCGCTCCAGTGTACCGTATCCGAGATGGCCACCCCCCTCGATTCCATCCCTACCGGTGTAACGATCAACCAGAGCCTGGACGGCGTCGAGATCCGTCTGCCAGCGCCGCCAGAGAAGGACACGATCCGCGGCAGCGGGGTGGTCACGGTGGTGCTGCTCGGGCTTCTGCTGCCAGCCTTCAGCGTTATCGGGAACGAGCTGGTGCAGGCGCTCGTCCAGGGCGCCCTCGGTGAGCTGCCTCTGCTCATCGGCGCCGCGGTCACCCTCCTGGGCGCGCTGCTCTTCCTCCGGGCGACGGCGCTCGGGCTTCTGGAGGGCGCACAGCGCGGCCGCCCCGTGACGCTTCGCCTCACACACATGGGCATCGAGATCGAGCGTGGCGTGTGGTCTGTCACGGTGCCCTGGGACGACATTGAAGTCATCGATCAAGCCGGGACCGTGCACCGAACAAGCGGTCGGCGCGTCCAGATCGTGCCCCGACACAGCGTCCCGACTCAGCGGTGGGTCCACCAACTGCTCCGAGAAGCGTCGCTGGCCTACCTGGGCGAAGGAGACGCCGAGGAGATCCCCGCAGCGCTACGCGCGCTGCGCGCGCCCCCCGAGATCACGACCCGCTGAAGTCGATGGTCGCTTCGGCATAATAAGAGACGCCGCAGCCCTCACCGTTGGGCTCATCTTCTTGATACTCCAGCGCGATGGTGTCGCTGTGCCGCTCGACGTCGTCGATCGACATCGTCACGGTCAGCGAATCGGGCGCAAAGTCCCATGCCCGCAAGGTCATGGAATCATCGAAGATTTCATAAGATGAACTGTTGTCACGGCAGAAATTCGTCGTGGACTCCGGGTCAATCTGGCAGACGATGACGTCTCCATCCCCCTGGACCCTGAATTCGTACAGTCCTTCTTCGCTGAAATCCACATTGTTCAGGTTCAAGACGACTTGATCGGGGACATACATTAAGGTGCAGGCGTGGCCGTAGAAGAGATCGCATCCGGTCAGCAGTAGCAGCAGGGGAAGGAATCGCATGAGGTACCTCCTGTTCCTCCTCAGATATTGCATGACCTGTTCCACCCCGATGAGCACGATGCCTCCTTCGTCAGGGTGGCACAAATCATGACTTCTGTGTCGTGCCCGTTGTGGACAAACTCCGATACAGTCTTGCCATGAGCAACGCGAATCCAGTTGAGTTGTCGGGTTGGGGAGCGTATCCCCGGGTCGAGTGCATTGTGGAACAGGCCGAGACGCGGGGCGACATCGTCCGTCGCCTCGACCACTCTGGGACCATCGCCCGGGGGCTGGGCCGGAGCTATGGCGACGCCGCGTTGAACCGGGGCGGTCAGGTCCTCGACCTCACCCTGTTCAACCGGTACCACGCCTTCAACGAAGACACCGGCGATCTGACCTGTGACGCGGGGGTCTCTCTGGCCGACATCATCCGGGACTTTGTCCCGCGCGGCTGGTTCCCGGCCATCACCCCGGGCACCAAGTATGTCACGGTCGGCGGATGCATCGCCAACGATATCCACGGCAAAGCCCACCATTCACAGGGCTCGTTCGCCAACTGTGTCAAGGCGCTCACCATCCTTCTCGCCGATGGCACCGTCGTCACCGCAAATCGAAACGAGAACGCTGACCTGTTCTGGGCGAACTTCGGCGGGATGGGGCTGTTGGGGATCATCCTCAGCGCCACCATCACGCTGCGCCGGGTCGAGACGTCGTATTTTCATCAGAAGCCCATCATCGTCCGGGACCTTGAGCACCTGCTGGAAGAGCTGGAGATCAACGACCACCTGCCCTACTCGGTGGCCTGGATCGATCCGCTGGTGACCGGGGCCCGACTGGGCCGCGGCGTGCTCACCGTCGGCGACCACGCCAGACAAAAAGACCTCCCCGCAGATCTGGCGGGTGCGCCGCTGAAGATCAAGCGCTCCCCGCTGTTCACCGTGCCCATCGAGCTGCCCTGGTTCAGCCTCAACCCGATCACCCTGCGCATCCTCAACGCGGTGATCTCTCGGGTCCTCGCCAACGGGGCGTCCTTCGCTCACTATGAGAAATTCTTCTACCCGCTCGACGCGGTCGGCCATTGGTATCGTGGCTACGGCCGGCCGGGCTTCACCCAGTACCAGTTCGTCATCCCCCTGGAGGACGGACTGAAGAACATGCGCGCGCTGCTCGAAACCATCGCGGTCAGCGGACAGCTCCCCTTCCTCAACGTCCTCAAGAAGCTCGGGCCATCGAGCCCGGGGCACCTGTCGTTCCCCTTCGAGGGCTACACCTTCGCCATCGACTTCCCGGTCCGCACCGGGCTCTCCGATCTGCTGTCCCGACTCGACCAGATGGTCGTGGACGTCGGCGGGCGCATCTACCTGGGCAAGGACGCGTTTTTGTCCGCCCCCCTGCTCCGGCCGATGTACCCGCGGCTCGATGAGTGGCTCCACATCAAAGCCACCGTCGATCCCCGCAACCAGTTCACCTCAGACCTTGGCCGGCGGGTCGGCCTCATCCCCCAGTGACCGCCGCGCGCGCATGAACTGCAGCAGGTCACTCGGCCGCTTGAAGTGGCTCCGAAGCTGCTTTTCACCGAAGCCCTGCGTCCGCCTCAGATGCAGCATCGTGTGCAGATCGGTCGAGCCTATCGCCTGAGAGTAGGCCCGAGCGTAGGCGCGCTTGTCGCTCCGGTCGACCTCCAGCGCCGCCTCCGCGGCCGCATGACGTGCCTCGATCTCCACGAGGAGGGTCTGTTGTGCCCCCTTCGCGTCCTCCAGGTAGTTGAACAGCTCTCCGCTCTTCGCGCGAGCGTATCGGTCGGTCTCAGCTTGCTCTTCGAGCTGATGGAGGACAGCGATCAGCTTCTCCCACTTCATCTCTTCGGGGTTGAGCCCGGCGAATCGAAGGTGCCCGTTGGCGTCCCGAACCGCCGCCCAGTGATCGGTGCGCGCCGGCACAGAGACGATCTGAAAGCCGGGAAGCAGCAGACCGGTGAGCCGCTCGCCATGACAACAGCCGGTGTCCAGGCCATAAAACCGCCCCTCAACGATCTGGGGATCTGCGCCGTTGTAGAGAAGGTGGCCGACAACGAGCGGCTTGTCACCGTCATAGGCGGCGTACCATGGCTCACCATAGGGGCGCATCCGCTTCTCACCGGTCAACGTCCCGCAGACGATCTTCTGGCGCTGTTCACCGATGGGCACGCCCGGTTCAAAGAAACCATGGACGATGAGGGCTTCGGGCAGGTCGATGAAATCGGGCAGCTGCTCGAACCAGTCCACCGCTTCATTCCACGCCTCGTCGCCGAACAGATGTCGGCAGACGCGCTGGGAGAACGACGGGCGGACCTTCCCGGCGCGCCAGTTGATGTGCTTGAGTTCGTGGTTGCCCTTGATGGCCCGGGCGTTGGGGGTGTTCCGAAAGAAGTCGACCACCTCACGATCCATCGGCCCCCGGTCGACCATATCACCGACGGAGATGATCTCGTCTTCATCGGTGATCTCTGCTGCAGCGATGAGATCCTGAAGCTCCAGAAAGCAGCCGTGGATGTCACCGATGATGAGCCGTCGCATAAACTCCCCCGCACAGATGAAGTTGTTGGGACGTCTGAAAGGTATGCATCGAGGACGAACAGGACCCGGACAGATTTCCGGACAGGCGTCACGAGAGCAGATACCGGTAGCCGTCCCGGGCGTCGCTCAACAAGGCTGCGCTGGGCTCCTGGTCGGTTGAGATGATGGCGCAGATGAGGCGATCCCGGGTATCCATATCGCCGAGGTACATCCGGCGATGGCGGGGGACGGCCTCATACGCATCGCGGACCTGTTGTCGACCGTTGGGCGTGGGATCCAGCAGATACGCCTTCCAGATCCGATAAAACCGATGATCTACGCTCTCTTCACCACAGAGCTGGTTGACCGCATCCCGTAGCTCTTTGATCAGGCTGTCCGGTTCGACCCAGAATTGGGCATCGCGGACCGTAATGGTCCCCAGATCGCAGATGTTCAGCCGAGCGCCGTCGGGGACGGTTGAGGAGATGGTTCCCCCATGCACCCGCTCGAAGAATTCGTCGACGCTGATGAGGTGTTGGTGCGCGGGGTGCGGGTGGATGTCCGCCATCCGGTCAGCGTACAACCCGATCGGCCCAAGCCACCATTGATCGTCATGTTTGGAGAACAGCACCCGGCGAACCCCCCGAACCGGTGAGCGGTCGTCCATCGTCCGCACCGGGTGGGCTCGCATCATGCCAAGCTTGGCATACCGGACATTGTTTCGGATGATGACGTCGCTGCCTTCAAAGTCGATCAGATCGGTGTGTTCGGGGTTCAGGGCATCAAGGAGCTGGAGCATGTGCTGGTGGAGCTGCGCCGGGCTTCGGGTCCACTGGCCGTCCTCAACCGTAAAGGCGCCGATCTGGTGGGCGCTGATGGTCTCCCCGTCGGGAACGGAGGAGCGGATCCAGCCCTGTTGGAATTTCTTGTGGAGGAATGCACGATCCACCCCACCCCAACAATTAAAGGAACCATCTGCGTAGATGGCCAGCTCGGTGAAAAAATTCTGACCGTTGCGAATGAAGGCGTCAATATTGACGCCTCGAATGAA
>JBCBLB010000580.1:0-6369 GCA_038520555.1 Myxococcota bacterium
GAATGGACAGCGCAAGGAGGGACGCCAGTGCGTAAAAGTTCCCGTCCCCTAATTGCGTAAAAGATCATGTCCCTTGACACCTGATCGAGAACCGGGTGACCAGCCTGGGGGGGGGAATGTATCTGCAAAACGAGCATACCGTGATGGCCCGGGCAGACTTCGCCATGAACACGGCGGGTATCTTGGGTGGGGGGCTCTATATGAATGAGGCGGCCGATCAGCTTGGTGTGACCCCCAATGAGATCCTGGACACGGTTTTTGAGACCAACGTGAGCAGATCCGGGGGGGGAGCGTATATCGATCGGTCTGAGCTCATTGTTAGAGATACGCGCTTTATCAACAATACCGCTGGCCAGTACGGGGGCGGTCTCTCGAACAGCCACTATGCACGCGATCTGTTCATCGAGCGCTCGGTGTTCGAAGGCAATCAGGCGGGCTTCTCGGGGGGTGGGCTGTATATGGATGAGCAGAGTGGGGCATACCCCGCTCTTGACGTTCTGGACTCGACGTTTATTCAGAATACTGCTGGCTTATGGGGTGGTGCGGTTACCATCGATGATGTCGGGCGTGCAGACTTCGAGCGGGATATCTTCCTCGAGAATTCTGCAACAAGCACCGCATCGCGTGGTGGTGCATTATATACCACCAAGAACGAGAGCATCGAAGTCACTGATAGCTTCTTCTGCAACAATAATGCAAATCAGGGAAGCGTCACCACGTCAATCAACACAATCATCTCTGAACGGTGGGAGAACAACATCCTCATCGCCAATGATGCGACCACCCGTGCAGGGTTGGTGCTCAACAGCAACCAGGGTGCGGTGTTTACCGTAGCTTCTTCGACATTTTTGGAGAACGAAGCGTTCTCACCCACGACGGGCCGCGCTGCTGCGCTCAGCTTCTCTGATGATAGTGCAGGGGCTGGTTTCTGGGACGTTCAGGACAACATCTTCGCATACAATCGCGCCCAGATGGTGATCGATGGATCGACTGCGAACATGCCAGCCCTGACTTTCATCAACAGCCTGTTCTGGTCGAACACTGTCAGCGTTGGGCTGGTCGGTGGGTTTTATGGTCCCGGTGCCATCGTGGGGAGCCCGACCACGATCGATCCGGGTATCACAGTGCTGAGCTCACCCTGCACCGGGTACACCGTCGCAGATCTGACCTCCAGCGCTGCCGGGTACGGAGCGGATCCTTCACTGGTTCCGTTGCCTTGAAAGCCTGCATAAGCAACTATGGTTGCGATTCGTCGAATGGATCGGGAGCGCACAGTGCTGCGCTCCGTTCCGCACAGCTCAGGCAGAGCAGATAGGAAATTCAGTCGGCGTATTTTGTCTTTGGGGGATGGCAGTGGGGTGGTCTTGTCGGTCTACTCCGGTTCCCAGCCCCTCTCCTTGCGCCGTAAGAACCGGGTTCCCGGCCAGTTTTTGAGCCGCTCCCTCAGCCGGCGTTGCTGGCGGGCTCCCCATAGGCTCGGCGGCCCACGGGCCGGGGCAAACTCCCGTGGTGACCGGTCAATGTCCAGCGCTTCGCCCCACAGGCCGGGCAGCCCGCATCGTTGCCGAGTTTCGTTGCCGAGTTTCGTTGCCGAGTTTCGTTGCCGAAGACATGCGAGCACCTCGGCGCTGGGGTGCAGATCCGGCGTCGCGACAGCACCGACCACGGCGCCGCCGTGCGGGTGCCTGGCCGCGGCGAAGCCCAGCAGCTGCGCCAGCGCCTTTCGCTCGACGGGGAATTCCTCAGGGAGGAGGACCTCGGCGCGGATCTCGGGCTCGCTGTGGCATTCAAGAAGAGCGGCACTCAAACGGTCGATCGCCCCGCACATTGGGTGGGCGGTTGGGTGTAGGTGCAGCAGCCACTCCTCCCACGCACGCTTCCGGTAACCTGTCCCAGTGTTCCATCAACCTCGGACAGGGAGTTCAGATGAGCGATGAGCACCTCGCGCAGGCTCTCGATTCGGTCCGGCCCATGTTGATGAGTGACGATCTGTTGCTCGTCAAGCAGGCGCTCGAATTGCTCGAAGGGATCGGCGATGAGCGTGTATGGGATGACTTGCTGAGGGGGACATCTGTCCAGGAGGATGGCCAGATAGAGTATGGGGAAAAGATACGGGAGCTTGTCCATCAGAGATACACAACCTGGGTGATCTTGTATGCGCTGAGTCGAGATGAGACGTTGCGATCACTACAGCGCTTAAACATTGGATACTCCGGCACCAATGACATCTCGCTGTTGGAAGGGGCTGAAAGCTTGATCTCCCTGACCCTGGATGGGTGCTACGAGATCGAAGACCTGCAGCCGATCGCAAGGCTGCAGAAGCTGGAGTCGGTTGAGCTTGAGGCCTGCACAGGGATAACGAGCATCGATGCCCTTGCTGAGAAGACATCACTGAAGCGCCTCGATCTGGGTGCCTGTATGAGCCTGCATGAGATTCACGTCGTCGAGACCTTGCCCAACCTGACCGAGCTCGTCCTCTCGGGCTGTGTCAGGCTCCATGACTTCACGGCGATCGAGAAGCTTCAGCACCTGACCACGCTGAGCATCGATGGCTGCGAGGTGTTCCGGGATCTGAAAGGGTTGAGCGCGCTAAAGCAGCTCTCCACGCTGTCTCTCGGCTGGGACGGGCTCACAACACTCGACGACATCTCCGGCTGGGAGTGCCTCGCGCCTGTGCGCAAGGTTGTCCTCCCGAGCGCCGAGAGGCTGATGAGCCTCCACGCTCTCTCCCGAGCGCCAGGCGTTCAGTCGCTGGAGCTGTGGTTTATCCGTCGTCCCTCTCTCGCTGATATTCGAGGCTGGGAGACGCTGACCTCGATCGATACAGTCGAGCTGCGATTGTGCGATGAGCTGACCACCATCCAGCCGCTGTCCTCGCTCCCAGCGCTGTCGACTCTGCGGCTCCACGGGCTCAAGGCGCTGTACGATCTCCGAGCGCTCGTTGGGATCGAGGGCCTGCGGTCGCTGAGCCTGAACCACAGCGGCCTGGAAGCTCTGGGCGAGCTGCGCGGGCTCGCAGAGCTGAATCAGATCACGGCGCTTGAGCTGGCGTGGTGTGGCGCCCTGTCAGACATCAGCGTCCTCAAAGAGCTGTCACAGCTCCGGTCGCTACGGATTCAGAATTGCCGCCTGCTCCAGGACGTGAGCCCCCTCGCGGCGCTGGAGAACCTCGCCAACCTGGAGATCGTTGAGACGTATAAGGTTCGGGAGCTGTCCTTCTTGCAGGGGCTCACCCAGCTCAAGACGCTCCGGGTCTCGTTGAGCCGGTGGATCCGCTCGCATCATCTCAGCGCCTTGCAGGAGCAGCTGCCTGACTGCGTCATCTCCACAGCCTGACCTGGATGAGGCCAGCCTCGATGATCGCATCTGGGGCATCGGGCTGCAACAGGCAGGCAATTCAGGCGGCGTATTTTGTCTTTGGGGGATGGTGGTGGCCGGTCTCGCTCGCCGTGGGCTTGGAGCTGATGGTTGATGATCGCGTCTATGTGGTCGAGAAGGTTGATATGGTCGATGACACAGAGATGGTGACGCTCGTGGCCAGCGACGGCTCCACCCTCGAAGAGCCCATCGTGCGCGAAGACCCGCCAGAGAACAGCCAGGAGCTGCAGGGCTCGGAGCTGCCGGAAAACGACACCACGACCCCTGGCGTCGAAGGCGAAGCGTAACGGGGTTATGAGGGCGACATGGATCAGCCAGACCCTCATGACATCGTCGTGGATGACGATCGGTACAGCGGCATCTACAGCGGCGCCCGTTTCACGGCATGGGTCGGCCTTCCGCCGGAGGACATCGGCGATGATGACCTGACCTGCCGGTTCTTCTGGGAGGATCAGATGGCACAGCGGAGCGCGACCTTCGGCCGGGGCCAGACCGAAGCCGCTGCCATCCTGGACCTGTTGACCGTCAACAACCTGCGCCTGGAAGACTTCCAGCAAATCTGGTGGACCGACTGCGGTGAAAATCCCAGACGGGTTGTGCGCGTCGATGAACCAGAGCTAGCGACCCACTACCCACGGCTGGTCGCTCGTCATGGTGATAGTGACTAAAACATTTTCGTATTAAGAGCTTTTTTATTGAGACGTTTCCCCATATTCTGAAATATCGTATACCCTCCTGAAGTGGAGGAGGAGTGAATGATATTATGGTGGTTAAGCGTTGGCGTTGCCAGCGATGATCCAATTGTTCAACGGCATCTGCTCGCGGTGACGCAAACACTTCGCGAAGAGACACCAGAGACCCTGTCTCCCGATCAGCGTGCAGCGCGGGCCCGATCCCTGGATGCCCTGGAACAATATGCGTTGGTGGGGGATTTTCCAGACAATCCGGGTGGTTCGTGCGCCGCGGCTGGACCGGGCGCCCCGTGTGTTCAACGGCGGGGGAGCGCGCGCGCCCATTTTTATCGACGAACAGGGCACACATTGCGCGGTCGGTCACATGGTGTCGCGTGATGCGCCAGAACTCGCGAGGCAGATCGATCGCGAACATCATCTGTCGTACTTCGATGAGATCGACACTCCTGGGGTCGCGACATGGGCCGCCACCCACGGCTTCACCCGCGATGAGCTGGCGTGGATTCAGCCGTCGTATGACACAGTTCGGACGCGACTGCCGCTCACGACCTGTGAAGATCTGACCAGCGTGACCCTGCAGGCGCGCCCGAATGTGTGTCCATCAGCCGTGACTGGATCTCGATGCGCTTCAAACTGTACCGGCCCGGGGACATTGGCGATGAACCTGATCTGGCGGGGCACGTATCACGCAGAAGCCACCTTTCGGGGGAACGGTCAAGTGGACTCCCTGTTTGTGGAGCCCGGCGGGTTCACACAGTTCATGCTGGAGCTCCCGGGGGGAGAGGACGATTTTGAGCCCTATGAATTGGTGATCGGCGACTGTGTGATGGCGGTCGAGATTCCCAAGAAAACCTCGCAAGGGCGCGTCGCGTGTGAGAATTCGGGATGCGTAACGACGGCGACGCATGGCAGCGCGATGCCCATCTATTCCGCTATCCTGGGGATGCTCGCCATGACCCGGCGCGTTCGGAGGAGACGAAGGCGATGGAACGCGTCACCATCACCGGACAGATCCAGCGGTTCTCTGGAAACGGGGGCTGGTACGACCTGCCCGTCGACGCGGACCTGAGCACATCGCTGCGGCCGGCGGTGACCCACCGCTGGCCTGCGCTCTTGAAGGTGTCCGCCTCGATCGGGGGCACGACCTGGGCCGCCTCGATCATGCCCATCAAGGATGGGCCCCTCTTCGTCGCATTGCCCGCACGGATCGGTAAGAAAGCGGGCGTCACAGTGGGGGACCGGGTTCTAGGGGTTCGGGACCAGCTGAGCGGTCGGCGGAGGCGAGAAGCCGGTCGGCCATCGGGTCGAGGGGGAATAGAGGACCCCGGTGAGGTCCGCGCCGGTGAGGTTCGCCTCGGCGGGGGCGTATTTGGCTTTGGTGAGGTCTGCGCCCGCCAGGTTGGCCCCTTTCAGGATAGCGTTGCTCAGATCGGCGCCCTGGAGGTCGGCGTTCTTGAGGTTGGCGCCAGTGAGATCGGCGCCCTGGAGGTTGGCCTGGAAGAGCGAGGACTGCTCGAGGTCCGCGTTGATCAGCCGAGCCCCCGACAGCTTCGCAAGGGTGAAGTCCACCTCATGGGCGATCGATGAGGTCAGGTTGGCGTTCTTGAGCTTTGCACCGATCAACCGCCCTGCGTTGAGCGTCGCCCCCGTCAAATCAGCGCCCTGGAGGTCGGCACGGTTCAGTTTGATCGAGGTGAGGTTCGCCCCGGCGAGGTTGGAGAACGGCCCGATCAGAACCATCGCGCTGCGATCGGCGCTCGGGGGCAGTCGCGTGTCCTTGTCATAGACTGCCCCGCCGAGGTTCGCCCGGGTCAGGTCAGCGCTCATCAGGTCCGCGCCCCGGAGATCGGCTTTGACCAGGATCGCCTCGGTGAGGTCCGCCATCGTGAGCGTCGCTTCGCGCAGATCTGCCATCGTCAGGTTGCTGTTCTGCATCTGCGGACTGCTCAGGTTCACCTTCCGAAAATCGACCCAGGTGAGGTTGCTTTTTTGGAAGTCTGCCTGGGCCAGGACCGCCTCCTCAAAGGTCGAGCCGACGAGACTGGCGCTACGGAAGCTTGTCCCGCTCCCGCTCGTGTTGCTGAAGTTGGCTGAATATGCGCCCGCGCCACGGAAGCTCGTCTGATCGAGGTTCGCCGCATGAAGATAGGCACCCGTCATGCGAGCCCCGTACAACTGCGCGCCCTGAAGGTTGGCGAAAGCGAAATTCGACTCATAGAGCGTCGCGCCGAGAAGCGCTGCGTTCCGAAGGTTGGTCCTGACGAAAGAGGTCTTATACAGGACCGCATCCGTCATATCC
>JBCBLB010000837.1:0-3782 GCA_038520555.1 Myxococcota bacterium
GCCCGGGCACTCAGATCGCGGGTGAGGTGGTCGGCTTCGCGGGGACCGAGCCGTCGGAATGAGCCGTCGGAATGAGCCGCCGGAATGTGGCTGGGGCAAGGGACGATGTCCGCGAAAAGATGCCACAACGGGCAGGCGGGGGGCTAAGATGATCGTGTGGTGCGAGGACGTCAGCGTAGTGAAAGCGACAGAACATTTTTTGACGGATTTTGAATGTGCGCCCCAATCACGCGTCTCTTCAGACAAGAGATGGGGGCCCGATGAGGAGACGCCCTCACCCGAAACCAACCCAGAGGAGAGCACCCATGCATAAGGCTGCAGCGTTACTCGGCGTCGCCGCACTGACCCTTTCTGGATGTGTCGTCTACTCGGACGGTGGCGTCGGCGGCGGGGGCGGCGGTGCCACGCCGTTCAACTTCTCGCCGTTCGTCAGCTATGCCGACGCAGGCTGCTACTACGACGGCGCATACCAGGACAACATCTGGTACTTTGAGGCGGACGTCGATGATGGCGACGGCCCCCTGGACATCACACAGGTTTATGCCGACGTCTACGATGGCTACACCGGCCAGTACATCGAAACCTTCGAGCTGTATCCGACCAACGACCCCTACATCTGGTTCAGCGACTGGCTCGAGTACTCGACCTACCTCGACTGCTACTACCGCGGCTATGAAGTCGACATCGTCGCCTACGACGCCTATGACGCCTTCGACGTCGTGACCGTCCTGCCTGCGACCTTCTGAATCGCGACCTCCTGAATCGCGACCTCCTGAATCGCGCCTGTCGGGCGGTGATGCGATACTCACAGTCCGATGAAGACGCTGCGCACCATGGAGTGGCTGATTCTCGGCGGCGCGTTGATGATACGCGTCGCCGCGCTGATCGCCCTCACCCAGACCCCATATGCTGATCGCCCTCTGGTAGACGCCCTGACGTACTGGCAGCAGGCGGGCGCCTTGTTGGAAGGCGAAGATCCTTTCGAGCGGGGGTTGTATCAACCGCCCGGGTACCCCTTTTTCCTGGCTGCCATCGGCGGATTGACCGGCAGGCTGACCGGGGGGCTCGACCTCACCGTCGTTCGTGTCGTCCACCTTCTGCTGGGGATGGCGTCTTCGGTGATGCTGTTGCGGCTCGGCAAGCGCCTGGGGGAGCGGGTGGGCGTCCCCTGGGCAGGTGCTGCTGCGGTGGCGTTGTTCTCGCTGTATCCGACCACGGTGATGTTTGAGCTGGACATCCTCACCCCGGCGCTCACCATCGCCTTGAGCCTGGGGGGCCTGTTGTGTGTCCTGTCGCCGCGGTGGTGGGTCGCAGGAGCAGGCGGACTGCTCAGTGGTCTTGCTGTGGTGGTCCATCCGACCATGCTCATCGCTGGAGCGGTGATGGGCCTGTGGCGCGCGCTGCAGCCCAATGGGCGCAGTGCTTCGGGCCTGTTCTTCGTCTTGTTGGGGGTGTGCCTCATCCCGACGACGGTGAAGAATTACCGTGACTACGGTGACGTTGCGTTGGTGAGCTACAACGGTGGGCTCAACTTTTACCTGGGCAACAACCCCCGCTGGCGCGAGACCTCGATGTTGCGGGCGGGGTTGGCCTTCCGAGAGCTGGTCTTGGAAGCGAACCCCGCCGAGCGGGACATGGCCGAGCGTGACGCATACTGGTGGTCTCGGTCGATCGAGGAGAGCACCAAAGCGCCGGTGGCATGGCTGGCGAGCATTGGGACTCGGGTGATCTGGTCGGTCAACGATCTGGAGATTCCCCGAAACGAGGACTACCGTTGTCGGTTTGAGGAGCCCGCGCTGAGATGGATCGGTCTGCTGCCGGTGTCCTTCGGGTTGGTCTTTCCGCTTGCGATCGCGGGGTTGATCGCGGTGGTTCGGCGAAGGGATGCCGAAGGGGTGCTCCTGGTTGGAGTCTGGGGAGCGCTGGGGCTCCCCCTGATCGTGTTCTTTGTGACGGACCGATATCGGCTCCCGACATGGCCGTTGCTCTGTATCCTGGCGCCGATCGGGGCCGGGACGTTCTGGCAGATGATGCGCAGCGGGAAGCGGATGCACCCGGCGTGGCTGCTGTTGCTGGTGGCGGCGGCGCTGCCATGGGTGCCCATCGATCCGAGGCTGGAGAAGGATCCCGCGTGGTGTCTGCACGTGCAGGGCAACTTCGCATATCTGGACGAAGATCTGGAGCGGGCGCGGTCGCTGTATGAGGCATCTCTCGAACGGGATGCGATGAACATGGACGCGCGCAGCTACCTGGCGAGTATGGCCTTTCAGCGCGGTGATCTTGACGAGGCAGAGCGGCAGATGCGATGGGTGGTGCGAGCCCATCCGGAACATTTTCCGAGCTTGAAGATGATGGCGCGGATCTTGGAGGGGCAGGGGTCGCTGAGCGCGTCCGCTGATTTCCTGGGGCGGGCGTGGCGCGTCCCAGGAGAGCGGCGAAACACGGGCGCGCAGTATGTGGTGATGCTGGTGCGCGCGGGGCGTACATCAGATGCTCGGGCGGTGCTGCGCGAGGATCCTGATCTTTGGAGGAGCCGACGAGTGCGAGAAGCCTTCGATAACCCCTAACGTGATGGGTGAAGAAATTCGAAGGTATGTCTTGACGAGACAAGGACAATCGGTTCCAATGACTTCGGAGTCAACGCCCGTTGATGTCCACTCCGGACCGTACCATTCCGGAACCTCTTCCTACCCGCCGCTCACTCCTTCCTTCCTGGCGCGGTTTCAGTCTCCTGCCTCCCTTCCTCCAGCAACTCCTTGGACGGCAGGCGGAACCCTGCCGTCCTCCGGCGTCGATGCATATGGAAAATTCCGCCCGCACCCTCCTCGACAGCTTCCTCACCAAGAATGACGACGGCGTCCTTCAGGTTGATGAAGCCGTCAGTGACGCCATCGAAGCACCTGATCCGGCCCATGTTTCGAGCTCTGTTGCCACAGCTGTCGCTACCCCCGAACCAGTCACTGCGATGTCCGATGACATCGATGCCGTAATGGTCGAGACAGAGATGGTCGAGACAGAGATGGTCAAGACTGCGGTGATCGAGGCGGAAGCCACCGCTGAGTTTGACATGGCTGACCTCGCAAACGCTGAACTCATCGAAGAGATGGGCGCAGAGGAGACGGCCATGGTTGAGGAAGAGCTCGATCCGGAAGAAGATGTCGCGTTGGTCTGCTCAGGCGAAGAGGTGGACGTTGCCGTTGAGGCGGCTGAAGCGGATGAAATTACCGATGAGTCTGTCGTTCCCCGTGAGCCGGTGGCCGATATTGTGGTGGAGACCGAGGGTGGGCGAGTCTGGCTCAGTCTTCCCGCAGGCGCTTCGATCAGCGCGGTGATCGCGGGACTGGCTCCGGTTGAGCTGCCGGCTGGGGTGCTGTGGCTTTCGTTGGGCCGCCGTCCAGCGACGGCGTCTGAAGTCAAGGCGCTGTGTGAAGCGATCGGCGCAGCGGTGTCACGTCCGGTGGCCGGTGTGCGATGTCAGCGAAGCGGGCTTGCCGACGGCATCCGTCAGCTTGCGGGCGTCTCGGTAGAGTTTGATGGGGACGAAGAAAAGGACAGCGTTGATGACGGTCGACCGCGGGTTCTTTCGGTTGGTCGGACCCTTCGTTCGGGGGCGGCGATCCGGCACCGCGGGGACGTGCTCGTCTATGGCGACGTCAACGCTGGTGCGGAGATCGTGGCGACCGGCAACATCATCGTGCTCGGGGTGCTGCGTGGGCTGGCGTGGGCTGGCAGCAGCGGCGACCAGGCAGCGATGATCATCAGCCTCGATCTGCGTCCGACCC
>JBCBLB010000223.1:0-13115 GCA_038520555.1 Myxococcota bacterium
AGACGTCCCGCCTGAGCCGATTCGGGCTGCGCTGCGTCAGGCAGGCGTCGTCGCGTCTGCAGATGCGTCTGTTCAAATCGTCATGACGGACAATTTGCTGCGTCCAGAGCTGGAATTGATCGATCATGCCGCCAGAGCCATGGGACGTTCGTGGTTGTTGGTGCGTCCGGTCGGTGAGCGGCCTCTGATCGGGCCATTCTTCAGCAGCGACGACGGCCCCTGCTGGTCGTGCCTGGCCGCTCGGGTGCGCCAGAACCGTCCCGTCGAGGTGTATTTGGAGCAGCAGACCGGCGAGATGGTGTTCCCGCCGATGCGGCGTCTGCCTGCGCGGATGGCCGCAGCGGCAGCGATGGCGGCCAACGCCCTCGATGACCCCGCGGCGTTGCGTGCGTCGATCTGTGAGCTGAGGCCCGATCTGACCACCCGCATCCACGCCGTGACCCGCCGTCCCCAGTGCGCCTCCTGTGGAGATCCGGCCCTGGTGGCCACACAGCGAGAGGCTGAAGTCCGGCTCCAGGAGCGTCCGCGCGCGGCATTCCTCGATGGTGGCTATCGTGCCGTTCATCCCGAAGTTATCCTCGATCGGCTCGAAGCGCAGATCAGCCCGCTGACCGGTATCGTGGCGCACCTCAAGCCCTCTGCGGACCGGGATCACCCCCTCCGTCCCGTCTTTGAGGCGGGCTACTTCCTCGCCCCGCGCCGGCTGCGGCGCGGGCCTCAGGCCTTCGAGCAGCTCTCGATGGGGAAAGGGCGGAGCCGCGCGCAGTCCCGCGCCAGCGCTGTCTGTGAGGCGATCGAGCGCTGGAGCACCGTCCATCAGGGAGATGAGTCGTTTCGACGTGACCGCGCGGCTGCGCTGGGTGACACGGCCCGCACGCCGCCAACGTTGTTGGGGTTCAGCGAGGCACAATATGCTGCGCGGGTCCCGGACTCCGATCCCAACCGCGCGATCCCGCTGCCCTTCGAGCCGGATGTGGAGATCGACTGGACGCCAGCGTGGTCGCTGACCCATGGCTGTCGCCGCTACCTGCCTGCAGCGTACTGCTATGCGCGATACCCCGTCCCGCCACAGGCGCGGTTCTGTTTCCACAACCCCAACGGCACCGCCGCGGGTGGGAACCTCGAAGAAGCCGTGCTCCAGGGTTTTCTGGAGCTGGTCGAGCGGGATGGGACTGCGATATGGTGGTACAATCAGCTCTCTCGTCCAGCGGTCGATCTCGGAAGCTTCCAACACGTCTACTTCACCCGACTTCAAGACCATTATCGCCAGCTCGGGTGGACGCTGTGGGTGCTTGATCTGACCACCGACCTCCAGATCCCAACCTTCGTCGCGCTCGCCCAACACGGCGAGACCGGCGACTTCTGTATCGGGCTTGGGTGTCATCTGGAGGCGTGGTTGGGGGTACAGCGCGCGTTGACCGAACTCAACCAGCTCTTCGATCCGTCTCGTCCGCAGCATGCGTCCTGGCTGCCCGATGCGCTGCGTCAGGCGCGGTTTCTCTTTCCGGAGGGGACACGAACTGCAGACGCGTTCGCGTCTGTCTCCTTTCCCGATATCCGCGATGCAGTCGAACACTGCGTGGCACGCGTCGCAGCGCTGGGAATGGAGACGATCGTGATCGACCACAGCCGACCCGACGCCGGGCTGTCCGTTGCACAGGTCGTCGTCCCTGGGCTTCGGCACTTCTGGCCGCGGCTCGGGCCGGGGCGGCTGTACGATGTGCCGGTCAAAATGGGCTGGCGGGACGCCCCTCACCATGAGTCGACCCTCAACCCACACCCCTTGTACCTGTGATGCACCCCGACACCCGAATTGATGTCGATCGACATGTTTATGAACCGATCTCCCTGTGGTCGGAGTATCTGCCGCCAGCGTTTCGGGCGGAAGCCCCGGTCCAGCAGATACCGGATATGCATGAGCCACAAGCCGCGCGCGAACGTCGGTTGGGCGCGTTGGCGCGTGTCCCGCCGTCCCCCATCCTGATGCATCGTGGGCGGCCGCTCCTCACCAACGTCTCCGAGCGTGCCCGGCTGATCATCTTCGAACAGTCGATGAAGCGGGCTCCGGAAATGATCGGCGCGGCCCATCCTCGCGGCCACCTCGCGGACATGGACCGCACGGGCATCGGCGCGGCCCTGATCCTGCCCACCCTCGCGGTCTACCTCGCCTGTCGAGAGGATATCGAGCCGCCGGTCGTAAACGCCTTCGCGGACGCTTACAATCGCTGGTTGGCAGACTTCTGTGCCGTCTCTCCAGAGCGGTTGCTGGGCGCCGGGCTCATCACCCGAAGCGACCCCGCGGAGATGTGTCGTGTGCTGGAATGGACCGCGAAGCAAGGCTTTCGCGCTGTGATGGTGCGCCCCAACATGGTCCGCGGGCGTCGGCTGAGCCACCCCGACCACGAGCGCTTCTGGGCCATGTGTGAAGACGCCTCTCTCGCGGTCGTGATCCATGAAGGGACGCACACCGGTCTGCAAACGGCAGGAACGGAGCGGTTCTCCAGCCGGTTCGCCCTGCACGCCTGCTCTCATCCGATGGAACAGATGATGGCCCTGCTCGATCTGATCGAGGGGGGGGTGCTGGAGCGGTATCCCAGGCTTCGCGTCGGCTTCTTCGAGGCCGGCTGCAGCTGGCTGCCGTACTGGTTGTGGCGGTTGGACGCGGTCGAGTATCGCTTCCTCAAAGAAGAGGTCGCCGAGAACGTTCGGATGTTGCCGTCCGAGTACTTTCGACGGCAATGCTGGGTCGTCGGCGAACCCGAAGAGCCGCTGTTTGCAGAGGTGGTCGAGGCGCTGGGCGCCGATCGGCTCCTCTACGGCAGCGACTTCCCTCACCTCGACCATGACGGCGAGCAGGCGCCGTCATTGGCAAGGTTGCAGGCTGAGGGGTTGGCCAAACCGCTCCTGTGTGACAACCCCCAGCGGTTTCTGGGGTTCAACAAAAGCAGAAACACGTAAACGGGTACGCGCGGCCCTGGTACGAGAACGCCGCCAACGCGACAGCGATCTGATCTTCTGGCGGCTTGGGAGGCAGCGGCACCTGAAGCTCGAAGTTGGGCAGATCCCACCACCCCCCATGCACGTTCAGGCGCTTGTTCGAGCCGCCGATGTGCCTGTATCCAGGGGGCGGCGTCGAGATCTTGTCGATCTCGTTCTTTGCGAGCGGGCGCCAGCCCCACCCCTCACCCTCAGGAACCTCGATGATCTTGAGATCGATGAAGGGAGGAACCTTATACTGGAGGGTGTCGAGCAGGGCTTTTCGAGGATGGGCCAGAAGCTTCTTCTTAAACGCTTCATCCCACCAGGCCAGCGCGATCGCCTGCTCCCACACACCGCCCCACTCCAGGAACGCTTTCGTCGCCTGGGCGCTATAGTCGTTCCAGTGTCGTTGGACGCCCACGGGCGAGGTGGTCAACTCGTTCTTCTCATCAGACATGGCGGCTTCCTTTGTTGGAGTCGGGGATCAGGGGTCGATGAGCGCGCGTGCGCGCTCAATGCTGGGGGACGGATCGCTGTTGTGTAAGCGCTCAAGCAGCGGCGTCAGGAGGGCATCGATCTCGGATTCGCGTCCGACGTGGGAGAGGTGCTCGGCGAGGTAGGTCGCGCTCATCATGGCGATGGTCGGCCCCTCGATCTCCTCTGCCCTGGTGATCGCTTTTCGAAGGGCGCGCTCTCCATCGTCCGCGTTGCCTGTCGCCAGAAAAGAGCGTCCTTGCAGGATATAGAGCATCGGCATGGCGTATCGTTCATTCATCGACTCCGCGATCGCAACGCTCGCGGTCGCGGCTTGAAGGGCATCTTCGGCCTGCCCTTTTCGGAGGAGGCTGTCGCCGACCATCGATGACCATGTCGCATACCCGCTGCGGGTGCCCGACATCTCCAACATCGCCAGGATCTGGCGCGGGGTCTCGGTGTCGTTGTCTGCCCACGCCCGATACAAATCGCCATACATGTTCAACAGTGGCATCGCGTACTGTTCGGCGATGGCGGGGATCTGGGCCGCGACATCGCGGACCTGAGCCGGTTGCTCAAGGAAGTAGTGCAGCGAGCACCGATAAAACAAAATCGTGCCGATGCTCAGGCCGTGCTTGAGCGCGCGGGCCAGCTCCATCCCGCTGTCCAGGAGCTGCTTCGCTTCTTCATATCGTCCACGATACATACGGATCGTGGCTGCGACCGTGTAGGCGTTGACGCAAGGGTCGAGGCCATACAGAAACGCATAGTGGCTGTGCCGTGCCGGGTCGTACAGTGAGATGGTTCGGTCCGCAGCCTGCTGCGCCTCGGCGGTGTGCCCGGCAGGGAACAGGCAGATGGACAGGATGGAGTACGCCGCGACGCGCATATCGTCGCTGTCCGCCTGTTCGCTGAGCATGACCAGTCGCCGCGCCAGCTGGATGGCCGTTTCCTGACGGCCCCCCCGCGCGTTGTTGTACATCACCGCGCCCCACAAGGTCGGGAAGGTGTGCGGCCCATCGCGGATCTCGTCGAGGAGGGAGAGCGAGCGCTCGATGTACTGCTCCAGCTCGGGCGCGCCATATCCTCGGGTCGACATCACCGCCGGGGCCAGGACGCTGTTGAGGGTCAGCTCCAGCGTGGCGCGCTGCTGTTCGTCGTTGACGTCGTCTAGCCAGGTCAGAGCCTGCTGGCCATGAGAGAGCGCCTCCAGGTTGCTGGACCGCTGCAGCGCGTTCTGCGCTGCGGTGACGGCGTAGGGGAGCGCGCGGGTCTTCTGCGCCGCTGCGGCGAAATGGTACGCGAGGAGATCCGGTCGACGTCGCGCGGTGCCAGGGAAGGTCTGCTCCAGCGCCTGTCCAATCCGGGCATGCACGAGGATGCGGTTGTCGGGCAGCATCGACTCATAGGCGGTGTCCCGGATGAGGGCGTGCTTGAAGATGTAGACACGGCCGCTCTGCCGCCGCCGCCGAAACACCAGGCCCGCCATCGCAAGGTCATCCAGTTCGAGCTGGATGACCTGAGGCTCGCGGCTGGAGATCGCGGTCAGGAGGGGAAGCTCGAACTCCCGACCGATCGCAGAGGCGAGCTGAGCGGTCGACCGGGCTGCGCCGAGCCGGTCCAGTCGGCTGGTCATCAGGGCGCGCAGGCTGGTCGGGACGCGCTGTGTATCGAGGGGGCCGTCGAGGAAGACCTGCCCGGACGCGACGCGGAGCAGGCCATCATCGATGAGCGCCCGGGTCAGCTCTTCGGCGAACAGCGCGATCCCGTCGCTGCGTTCGGTGATGAGGCGGTTCACCTCTGGTGGGAGGGTGGGGACCCCTGCGATGTCGGCAGCCAGACGGGTGAGGTCCTCTACACCCAGCCGCCCGAGCTGCAGTCCCATCGTCGTCGGCCAGGACGTCGAAAACTCCGGCCGCGCCGCGAGAAGCACCGCCAGCTGAGACTCCGACACCTCCCCGATCAGCGTCGACAACAACTCCAGCGATGTCGGATCGATCCAGTGGAGATCCTCGATGACCACCACGGTCGGACGCTGATCGGCGGCCTCGAAGAAGAGCGCCAGCAATGTGTTCGTCAGCTGGCGCTTGAGCAGGGCCGGCTCCACCATCTGCGGAGGGGATGTCGGCGGCAGCGGCAACGACAGCACCCCGGCGATCAGCGGGATCGTCTCCGGGGGAGAGAACCCATGGGCCTCCAAAAACTGCTCCAGCCGTCGCAGCTTCTCCGCTGGCCCTTCGATCTTGCCCAGGCCGATGAGCTGTTCCAAAAGCTGTGCGATGGGAGCGAAGCTGGCGTTGTGAAGCTCTGGAGCGCAGCGCGCCTCCAGCCATCGGAGCTCTGGCGTTTCGATGCGGTACGACACCTCCGCGAGGAAGCGAGACTTGCCGATCCCCGCCTCGCCGGTGATGAGGACGCTCTGCCCGGAACCGTTGTGGGCCTGGCGGATGCGCTGCACCGTCAGAGACAGCTCCTCCTCCCGGCCGAAGAATGGCCGCCGCCGATTGTGAAAGGTGTCGACCTGGTCAGGGCCTTTCTCCTCTACAAGCGTCTGGGCACCGGACACGTCGCGGAGGACGAACCGTCGCCGAAGCGCCGTCGCTGCCGCATCGGAGACCGCCGTGGTCCCCGGCGCGGCGTGGATGAGCAGCGAAGAGAGATCGCGCGCGGCGCTGCTCATCGCGGCGCGCAGGGCCGCGTCTCCGGTCCGCACGATCCCGACATGCAGGGCCTGGTTGAGGGCATGCGCCGGACGACGACGCTCCGCCCATCGGTGCAACGCCAGCGCCGCACGACCTGCCCGATACGCGTCGTCCTCGCGCGCGCTGCGTAGCCCGAAGCAGGCCATATGGCGATCCCCGAAGCTGCTGAGCAGCTCCCCCTCATGCTGCTCCACCAGATCGCGCAACGCCGTATAGCTCTCCCAGACCAGCTCATCGGACGCCACATCTCCAGGCGCATCGACGCTCAGCTGACACCCAAGGAACACCAGCTGCCGAAGCTCCCCCTCAGATTCTTCCGTTGTCAGCGCAGTCGAACGCTCTTCGTTGAGGAACTGCAGCATCTCCAGAAGCACCGAGGCGGAGTCTTCTCGCAACATCGGATCCTTGTCCAGGACCTCGTTGAGCACCCCGCCGATCGGGCGCTGCTCGATCCATGCCGGAACAGGGATCGGCTCTGGGCCGAGCTGTTTATAGAGGATGTCACTGAACGAGTGGCCGTTGATGACCCGCTCACCGGTCACGCTCTCGAGGTAGCACAGCGCCCACGAGTATAAGTCCGCGGCGGGCGTGGGCTCAGATCCACGGAGCTGCTCTGGTGCCGCATAGGACGGCGTTCCCACGAATTCCCGGGTCCGGGTCAACGTCTCCAACGCGTCGCCGGCATCGGTGATCCCTGCGACGCCGAAGTCCAAAACCACCGCGTGCGCGCGCGCCCCGGTTTGGGTGATCATGATGTTCTGCGGCTTGAGATCGCGGTGGACGACGCCAAGGCGATGTGCACAGGCCAGCGCATCCAGCACCTCTCCCATCAAACGATTCGCTTCGGGGATGGAGAGCGGACCTTCCTCTAAGATAAACTTTGAAAGCGTTCTTCCTGGAACATACTCAAAGACGGCGTACAGGTCGTCCCCGGCCACGCCGGAGTCGATGATGCGAACGATGTTGGGGTGGTGCAATCGACTACACAGCGCCATCTCGCGGCGGAACCGCGCTGCGCGGCGCTCATGCGCGTCCGGGCGAATTGCTGCAGGGCGTTGGAGAAGTTTGATCGCGACCGATTGACCGGTTTGGGTTTGCCGGGCACGATACACAGAACCAAACCCACCCTCCCCGATTAAAGACAGGTCAGTGTACCGCTCTGAGAAGTGAGAGTGCTCTTCCAGTATAGAAACTTTTTCATCCACGCTTTCACTCACTTGTTCGCGACGATGGGGAGTGCAGTAAACCACAAGCCGCAACGCCCTCAAGGGCACACCATTCTGCGAAAAAAGTAAAGAACGCAGTCAAGCAAGTCAGGATCGTTTTCTGGTGGCCTCTGCCATCACCGAAGCGTGCTCCAACTTGAGGTGTGGAGTGCGGTCGGTCACGAATCCCCCTTGGAGCATTTCTCGATGAGCACCCGAACATGCCTCAAGAACCCTGTCCCCATCTCGTAAGGGTACCGACGGCGCAGGCAGCGTCTCGCCCCTGTGGCGATGCAGACTCAGCGGGTCAGTAGATCGGTTACTACACCGCACACTATCGCCTGGGGAAAGCCAGAACGGCAGCGGTTTGGTCAGCGGCGTGTGGCCCTGGTCGTTCCCGTAGCGTTGGAGGACTTATCGAAGTGTTGGGCACAGCTTTAGTGTGGGCCACGGCCCCAGGAGGGCTGCTCAGTCTGCGTTGAAGCGATCGGTCTCGACGCCGTCTTCGTCGATTCGCCAGACGGTGAGGCCGTCTGGGCTCGCCTGGACGAAGGTGACGCCATAGCTTCGATCAGCGACCTGACGCAGCGAGATCTCATCGGGACGCACCGCCTCCAACTCGGTCATCCCTTCGTCCGGGTCGTAAGTCAGCGCCCCGCCCCCACCATCAACGACGTACGGGAGCCCGTCCACCATGAAGCGTTCGTAGCAGTGGGCGTGGCCGGCGAGGACCAGATCGACGCCATGGGTGAGGAATTCGGCGTGCAGCGCGTCTCGCAGGGTCGGATCGCTTCGCCAGTGCTTGGAGAACGTGAACGACGGCCGATGCATACAAACGATCGTGTAGCGGTGATCGTCATCCTGGGAGAGTGTTTGAGACAGCCACGTGCGCTGTGGGCTGGTCGGATCGGAGAGGTCGCCGGTCTCGGTATCCAGGCAGATGAACAGGATGCTCCCGTAGCGGAACGCGAAGTATCGCGGCGACGCGCCATCCCCCTGCGGCGCGGCCAGCCGCTCATACATCACCGCGATCTCGTCCTGGGATTCGAATTCATGGTTGCCGACCAGCAGGTGCAGCGGCGCCTGGGCGGCCAGCGGAGCGATGGCGTCAAAGAAACCGTTCCAGGTATCCACCGGGCTGCTCTGGTACTGAATGTCCCCCCCGTGGATGATCAGGTCGATCCCCACCGCCGCCATCGTCGCCGCCATCGTCGCGATCGGGCCGGCGCTGAAGGGGTGCATCGTGTCGGCGATCCACCCCAGGGTGATGGTCGCGTCGTTGCCTGGTGAGGTTCGAAAGCGGCCTTCATGGATGACCCCGTCGCCTGCGTTGACGCGCCAGGAGACCACTGCGTCTTCAGGAAGCCCTTCCAGCAGGACGTCTTGGAGCACGTGCAGCCCCTCCTGATCGGCCAGCACGTCCAGCCCGTCGACGTCTGCCCAGGAATAGGTCAGCTCGGTTTCGGAGAGCACGGGCGTATGCGCCATCGGTGAGGTGTCGGCGATGGTGATGAAGACCGTGACCGCCTGCGCGTCTCGACTCTCCAGACGAAGCCGGGCGGCCCCGGGTCCCAACAGCGTCACCCAGGGCGGCTTGTTGACGGTCACCGGCACATCCGGTGCATCCAGTCCGCTGTCCGCAGCGCCGGTCGACCCTGTGGTGTCGCGGCATGCGATCAACAGGGTCGCGGTGACGCTGGCAGAGAGCTGGACAAACGCGCGGCGGGAATATCGAATCTCAGACATCGATGGAAAGATATCGCGTCGACAGGTCGATCGCGTTCAGTCCACCCCAAACCGCAGCGCCCGCTGCGTCGCGTTCAACGATGGGTTCTGAAGTGTCAGGGTCTTTGCCAGGAATCGATCCCGATCGGTCACAAACCGCGGCATCTTCGGGAACATCCGGAACCCGTCGCCTGGGTGGTGCGATGAGGTTCGGCGCTGATCGTACGCGTCCTGGCGCTTCTGCCGGATATGGGGAGGAACCCGGTGTTGCGGCAGCTGGCAGACATATGCACAGATCCGCGCCGCGTCCGGTCGTGTGGGAACCGTATTGCAGTGCAACGTCCGCGAGTCCCACAGCAAGACGTCCCCCGGTTCGGCGCAGACTTTCAGCGCCCGATCCTGATATGGCGCCTTTTCGGCATCAGACAGCTTGTACCAGTCGCTCTTCTGGTCCGATCGGGGGTGGCCGGTGAAGAACGCTTCATGTTCCCGATGTGTGCCCGGAACGACGACCAGGCCGCCATCATCCGGACCCGCATCGCCCAGGTTGACCACCCCCTGAATCGACCATTCACCCCGCCGCAGCGGGGATTGATCGGTATGAAGGAAGGAGATCAGATCACCGCGGCGTTGGTAACGGCGTCTGCCACTCATGAAACACAGCCCATCGAACGAAGTCGCCAGCTGGTCGACCGGGACGTCGTAGTACTTCGAGAACACCGTCGCGCACTGCTCACGAAGCGCCCACTGCACCGGTGTATGACCCAGATACTGGATCATTCCCCCGTGAAGCATCGGCGGCCACATTTTCGACGCGACCCAGGTGCGGGGATCATCGCGGCGAACGTTGCCCAGCGCTTCCATGATGCCCCACATCGCCGTCACCGCTTCGCTGACCTGTTCTTTGGTCAGGACGTCCGCGACGACGGCGTATCCGTGTTCATGTAGGAAGGCTGTCCACCCTTCGACATTGTCGAGCGAGAATCGTTTGTTCATCCAAACACCGTATCCGATATATCGTCGATTGACCGGTCATTTACTGTCCGGTGCAGGGGTCTCCTGGCCGGGGCCATAGACGAACTCCGGGCGGGGTCGCCAGGGGTTTCGGGCGTCTCGCGTCAGCCGGAACCGGTCGCCTTCTGCAGCCACGAACCGGCGCCATGCAGGCTCATGGACCAGCGTATACCCGGGACGCAAGAACATGGGGGGTTCCTCAGCAGTTGTATAGGGCTGAAGTCGGTCCACGCTGAACCCATAGGCGATCCGCCACCATCCTTCGCCGTCCCCGGCAGGGTGGAAGTTTTCACAGATCACCCCGGCTTCTGCCCAGACAAACCCGCATAGCCCCCGGTGGGCGACGACGCGTCCCTCGGCCGGGACAGCATCGCGGATGGCTGCGCGTGCCGACGCCCAGGCCCTGTAATCGGGGGAGCGGCCCCGGTGCGCATGGACGCTCTCGGGCAGCGCGAGCATCACCCCCACTGTGGCCAGCCCGGCCAGCCCGGCGCCGATACCGGATCGCGTCGCCAGCAGGGCAAGGGTGAGCCCAGCCGGGATGAAACCCATCAGCATCAGCCGCCATGCGGTCAGATCCCATCCAAACGGCAGCCCAGGCGCGGTGGCGATGACGGCCAACGGAAGGATCGCCAGCGTGAACGCCCGCTGTGATCGATCGCGGATCGCGCTGACGGCCAGGACGAGCGGTGTGGCCATCACCCACGCCAATTCCAGCTGCTCGGGCAGCACCAGGCGCCCCCCGGTGAGCGCTGCGAGTCGGTTCGTGGTGGGCGCGCTGGGGTCGGTCAGCCGCAACAAGTCGCTGGGCCGGAGAAGCCCGGACGCGGCGACCAGTCCCAGCCCGACCAGCAACACGCCGCCCAGCAGGCGCGGGGAAAGCCGGCCACTGAGCATATGAACCGCAGCATAGCTGCCCGCTGCGATGAGGCCCATCACTCCGGCCAGTTTGTGAACCATCGGTCCCAGCAGCGCCAGCCCGACCGCCAGCCCGACGCGTCTGCGGTCCCGTTCGCAGCCGGGCAGCGTGGCCAGCAGTGCCGCCAGGATCACAGCTCCCGCACTGTTCTTCAAAAATTCCGCGGAGACGCCCAGGTGTAATGGAGAGGCGGCCCACCATAAGCCACAGACGAGGCCAGCCCACCAGGATCGGCGCCATCGCTGCGCGGCGACGGCGCCGAATCCCGCGGTGGTGGCCGCGAACAGGCACGCGGCGATCTTGTTACCGACGATCACATCGCCGGTGAGCGCGCCGAGCGCGACGAGCGGCCAGAACACCAGGGAGCGATCAGCGAACAGCGCTGCGCCGTCCAGCAGGGCTCGGACCTGTAGGACGTAGTACCAGCCGTCGTAGCCGTGTGCCCAGGGATCATCGAACAGCAGCGCTGCGCGGACTCCAAAGGCCAACGCAGCGGTGAGGACGATCAGCCCCGCCTGGGCTGCAGGTCCTGGTGCGACGTGATCGTGCCCGCGTTGTGGTCGAGTTTCCACAGCTGGACGTTCTGGTTCTTCATGTCGTTGGGGTTCCACCGCGCCGGCCCTTCCCAGGTGATGACCCAGTCGCCCATGGCGACGTAGTTGCGGCTCTCACGGTTCCAGTCGTAGATGTCACCGGACTGATCGATGATCTCCGCCGTCTGGTTATCGACGAACATCAGCGCCATCGAGTCGCTGTCATTGTATTCGCCGCGCTGGACCACTTTCTTCGCGCCGTCATTCCCTTCAAAGCTCGCGATCAGAGCGATGTTCGCCTGGTCGTTTTTGGTGAGGACGCTGTCGCTGAAGCCGGGGTTGACCGTGTACCAGCTCGTCGCCCCGAAGTGTTGCTGCAGGTCTTCGGATTTGAACGCACGACCATAACGAGCGAAGACTTCATTGCGCATGACCCGGAGCTGGTTGGGCGGAGACATCGCCACATCCGCTGGCGTCAGCAACGGATCGTTGGCGAAGCGGCCGTCATATCCCGGTAACTGCCCTGGAGGACCCGCCGGCGCCGCGTTCGCTGTCGCGGCAGCAGGGGCGGGCGGCGCCGCAGCGGTCGGCTGTGCGTCGTGGTTGTCACCATGCTCTGACGGAGAACCCCCGTCACAAGCGATCATCAGGAGAAGTGTGGGTAGCATCATGGCGCTGAGCCTACCATGCCTGCACGTTTCGACATCCTTCACAGACCCTACGGCCCCAGAAAATGGCCTGGTTTCTGTACTTCTGGATGGGGATTTCTTCTGGATGGGGAGTGTTTTGTGGGACCGGTCCGGTCACCATGAGAGATGTCTGTTGGATTTCTTCGTTTTCTGAATTCCTTACAAATCTTTCCATGAAATGGGAAACCGGCTTGAAATCCAAGCGATCATCTTCGATACGGTGCCTCCGCTATCTTCCTCTCGTCGAAGGGAGGCGTGATGAACAACCAGCGAACACACCGACGCGGGTTTACGCTCATCGAACTGATGATGTCTGTCGCGATCGTGGGTCTGTTGGCTGCGCTCGCTACGCAAAATTTCAAAGAGGCCTCTATGGCTGCACAGCGCGCAGAGGCGCCGGGGCTCAGTGACAGCATTCTTAATGCAGAGCTGGCGTATGAGGCAGTCTATGAGGACTTCCTCCATATCGGCTCCTGGCACCCGCGCAGCGCCCTTGACCGGCAGGCTGTGCCCTGGACCGAAGGCTCCGGGTTTGACCAGCTGGGCTGGGCGCCGGATGGGGACGTTCGCTGCCGCTATCGGGCGCGGGTCCTGAACCGCCGGCTGGCCGTTCAGGGGCAGTGTGATCTCGATGATGACGGCGATCGTGCCCGGTTCGTCCGAGACTTCGCCACCCACCCGAACCGGGTCCACCGGGCGGTCTGGGTGACGCCTGCGAACGTCTACTGAGAAGGGGGACAACACCTTCTCACCTTCATTGAGGCGTTTATCCCTGATGAAGACGATTTCTGCGTCTTCGATGTCAGAGGCTTCGATGTCAGAGGCTTCGATGTCAGAGGCTTCGATGTCAGAGGCTTCGATGTCAGAGGCTTCGG
>JBCBLB010000714.1:0-4865 GCA_038520555.1 Myxococcota bacterium
ATCGCCTGTCGGTGGATCGCCCGCGCCAGTCGGCCTTGCTCACCGCCTCGGGGCAGCCGGTCGAGGTAGGTCGCCAGGCCGACTGGCGCGGGCGATCCACCGACAGGCGATGATGAGCAACGGACGGTCGTCGTTCACCGCCGCGCCAGGGCTGCACCATGGCGTCGGGGCCGAAGCCTACGCCCGGTTCTCTGCGCCGATGCGAGAGGTCGTGGGCGTCTATGTTCACCGGCAGTGCTGGGAGAAAATGAACGGCGCCCCCCTGGATGGGCCCCGGAGCGAGGCGCTCCGGCAGGCGGTCATCGATGCGTCGAACCGGGCCCGCAACCTCCAGCGGGCCCTCGACCATGAGACCAACCGCCTCGTCCTCGATCAGCTGTTTGAAGAGGATCTGGCCTGCAACGCGGCGGTCTGGCGGACGGGGACCGTGATGGGGATGACCCGCTCCAAAGTCCATGTCCAGCTCGATGAGCCAGGCATCGACGTCAAGGTCTATCGGTACCACCTCGAAGCCCAGGGCGGCCAGCGGCTGACGGTCGACAACAACGTGCTGCTTCGACCCGATGAGGGCGTCAACGCCATCGTCCGCGTCGGGGACGCGGTCCAGATAAACGTCATCGGCCGCGACCGGGATCGCGACCGATGGGTGCTGGGCCTCAAGCGGCCCTGAAGTCAGGCGGCCCTGAAGTCACTCCCCAGCGGCCTGGGCCGGCTACAGTCCCAGGTCGCCGGTGGTGTAGACATAGGCGATGCCGTTCTGTGATGAATCGACGGCGCCGAGCAGGATATCGTCCATCCCATCCCCGTCGATGTCGCCGACGTTGAGGTCGCGGAAGTTGACATACGTCGAGCCGAGATCGAACGAGATGATCAGGGCATCGGAGACCGTGACGTCTTCGCCGGTCAACGCTGCGCCGGAGAGGACATGGAGGGCCGAGTCGCCGACTTCCAGGACCACGATTTCATCATAGCCGTCACCGTCGATGTCGTTCATCGTCTCCATCAGTCCGCCGAGGAGGCCGTTCTCGTTCTCACCGATGAAGGACGCATCGGCGCTCGAGTCTGCAGAGGCCCCCGAGTCGGTGAGGCTGGAGACGTCCGAGAACATATACAGCTTGCCGACCCCGACGGTTGCGTCGGCATCTTCCGCACCGGGGGCAGAGACCATCAGATCGTCATCACCATCCCCGTCGAAGTCGCCGACGATGGATTGGATGCCAAGGCCGGCTTCTTCGGGGCCGACGTAGCTACAGTACCCAAGGTCATCGACGTTGCCGGTGGCTGGGCCGGGAAGCAGGTGAGCCGCGCCGGTGATGGTGCCGGACGCGTCTTCCCAGATAGACTGGCCGATGAGAAGATCACTGTTGCTGTCACCATCGTAGTCATCGATGACAGAGAACGAGGAGATGCCGTCGGTGACGTCTGGGGTGATGCGGTGGGTGACGTAGTCGCTCATCTGCACCGAGCCGGACGCTTCGGCAGGGTCGACCACCCAAAGGTTTCCATCCGAAACCGTCAGGGCATAGATGGTACCTGGGTTGTACTCAGTGGGGTGGTTGACCAGCAGTTCATCGTCGCCATCCATGTCGACGTCGCCAGCGGTGAAGACCATCGAGAGGACCGAGAGGCCGTCTTCCTGGACGCCCAACTCGGACTCGAGGCGGATGTCGGCGTCGTCGTCGTTGAGCGAGCCCGACCATCCATCGGTGGAGCCGTTGTAGACCAGGATCTCATAGGTCTCATCGTAGGTGGTCAGATACTGAATCTCACCACGTCCGATGGCAAGGTCATCGACACTGTCGCCGTTGAAGTCGCCGCAGGCGACGCCGAAGCCCATGAACTGCTGGGTGGTGGCGATGACGGTGTCGGCGTCATCGATCTCCATGTCAGGGCCCCATGACTCTTCGGCGCCGTACCAGATGCCGACCCGGCCCTGATAGGCTGTCGCCCGGTAGAATGGCGAGGAGACGACGAGGTCCATCAAGTCGTCGCCGTCGACGTCACAGAGGAGGGTGTCGTCACCGGTGAGCAGGTCGCCGACGACGCTGATCACCGCATCGTCCATGTCGATCTGCTCGCCGTCTTCGTCATCGCAGTTGCCGTCGACGCCGTCGTTGTAGATGTAGTCGGTGCCGTCGGGGTTGATGGCGGCGTTGGTGTCGTCACAGTCGGAGGTGTCGAGGACGAAGTTGGAGGGCTGCAGGCAAGCGATGACGATGTCGTCGGGGTTGCTGCTGCCATAGCCGTCGATATCGGCGTCGGGGGCGTACGAGCCGGCGTCGGCGATGTCCGGGTCGGTGTCGTCGACGAGGGTGTCGCAGTCGTTGTCCACGCCGTCACACAGCTCCGCCGCGTCGGGGCGGACGGTGGCGGTGGTGTCGTCGCAGTCGTCGTTGGTGCCGGAGTACCCGGAGGGGCGCTGGCAGACGGCGATGGGATCTTCGCCGAGCCCGCCATAGCCGTCGTTGTCCTTGTCCTCGTACCACAGCGGCGCGCCGTCGGGCTCGTCGTCGATCTCATTGTTGCAGTCGTCGTCCAGGCCGTTGCAGGTCTCAGTGGCGCCAGGGAAGACGTCGGCGTTGCCGTCGTTGCAGTCGTCGGTGTTGTCGACGTAGCCGTCCGGCTGCGCACAGGCGACCTGGGTGGGCGAGGAGGTGCCGAAGCCGTCGCCGTCCTTGTCGAAGTACCAGGTCACCGCGTCCGACGCGGTGAACTCATCGGTGTTGCCGTCGCAGTTGTTGTCCAGGCCGTCGCAGATCTCGACGCCGCCGGGGTAGCTGCCGGCGTTGGTGTCGTCGCAGTCGGTGTTGTCCTTGCTCACGCCGTCGGTCTCAGAGCAGGCCTTGATCTCTGTGGCGGGGTCGCCGTAGTTGTCGCCGTCGGTGTCCGCGTAGTAGACCTTCGCGTTCACCGCGCCGGGTTCGTCGACGGTGCCATCGCAGTTGTTGTCGATGTTGTCGCAGTACTCGAGGGCGTCCGGGTTGACAGCGGCGTTTCCATCGTTGCAGTCCACATCATCGGTGAAGCCGTCGGCGTCCGCGTCGACGGTAGAGCCTTCGTCGCATCCGACGAAGAGCAGGGACAAGGCCCCCAGAAAAAGTCCGACACGCATCATGCGTCTCCTGTGTCAGCGGTGTGTCTGTAAGATGTCCGTCAGTTTACATGATCTTTCTCATCTTCCACACATCGTCTTTACTTCTTCGTGACCGCCGCCCCTTAACCCTTCGAGATGGCCCGGACTGTCAACCGTGAACGCCGACGATGAGCAGGTTCCTTGGTGTGAGCGATCGGGGGCAGAGCTGCCCCACCCGCACCGCCATCTTCGTCCGCTCCTCGAGCCACCGTGCACGGTCGACCACCAACCATGCTTCGATCGGCTCGCGCAGGGCACCCCGAACCATCGCCGCGCCCCGTGACGCATGGACCCATGCCGCTGCGCGCTTCAGCGTCGCGTCGGTGTCCCATTGGTGGGGCACCGTGAGCCCCACCCTTTCGCGAACCCGCGCAATAAAGGCCTCAAAGTCCATCTGGAACCATGATTTTGGCATCGAGGGGAGGGGGCGGTACCCCACCTCCCCGGTCGCCTTCCGGCGAAGCACCGCTGCGCCGGCGCGCCAGTGAAGCTCTCGAAGCCGTCGTCGCTGTCGGCTCGGAGCGGGCACCCGCATCTCCGCGGAGGGCAGCCGCAGCACCCCCCGATCCATCACCAACCCATGTCGCTTCCCCACCGCGGAGAGCGGCCCCTGCCCCCCTTCGGCGATGGCATGGAAACAACAGGGTGCGACAAAAACAGAGGGCGCGTTCACCTCTACGGCCCATCGCAGGGCAGCGAGGTGCAGATCTCCGCACGCATGGAGGGCGACGAGCGGTCCGGCGGGCACCGCGGAGAGGCGCTCCCGATGGCGGACATCGAGGAGATGGAACCGGACGTCCATCCCGCTGTCTTCGGCGAGGCGTCGTCCTGACTGGCACAGGGCGTCGTCCCACTCGATGGCGTGGGCGGTCTTCTGGCTCCACCGGGCGAGCGAGCGGCCGAGGTGTCCTTTTCCAGCGCACCAGTCGACGATGGGCGGCCCCCCTGGGGTGAGGTGATGGAGCACACACCGACCAAAGTGTTTGATCTGCGACCATTTTCGGCCGTTGATGTGTCGCGATTGCCATTCCGGGGCGTCGAGGTGGCCGCCGTCGAGCGAGCTGAACGCTGCGAGGGACCTGCCGTGTCGGATGAGATCCCGGAAGTGGTCGGGGCAGCCCGGGATTCGCTCTGGTGAGGCCTCGTGTTTGTCGAGGTCTTCACGGGAGCACTGTGTCGCCCAGCGGTAGAGCGCCGGGTCGCGCGCCGCCCAGGCGGGGCGGGTCAAAAACGTCGGAGGCGCCCACAGCCACCGTGTCTCGGTGAGGAAGACCCCGAGAGAGTCAAGACGTGCGCTTAAGGAGCGGGGGGTCTTCATGGTGGATGACGCGGATCGCCCGATCGCCGTTGGGGGCTTCATATAACTCGACGCGGCCGTCGTCGATGAGGGCGTCGAGGACGTCCTGGCGCTCGTCGGGGGTGTGGGGCATGCCGGTGGACTTCCAGCGGTTGATGAAGTAGTTCATCCCCACATAGCCCCCACCGCTGAAGTGGGACTCGGCCCGGCGCAGCTCATCGAGGGTCAGCTCGGCCACCGCCTCCGCGTCGTTGTCGACCGCCACGACCAGCTCGTTGTTTCGGAACTCGTCGAGCCCGTCCAGCAGATCGATGTGGTCGAACGCGGCGCGGCGCAAAGTGTCAGACAGCCCGTAGCCGCCCCAGGTCGCGAGGTAGACCTGCCGCCCGAGGTCCCGGACGCCGCGGAGGACGGGGGTGTGGTCGGCGTCCCCGG
>JBCBLB010000395.1:0-9290 GCA_038520555.1 Myxococcota bacterium
CCGATCGTACCCCAGGGCGACGTCGTTGCACCGCCCCCCCCATGCATCGGGCCACTGCGCGACCGACAGGCCCAAAAGCGCGTCCAATTCGTGTTCCCCGGTCTGCCAGATGAACCCCGATCCTTTGCGCAGTGCCCAGGCTTCGATGAACGTCTGTCGCGGCGTCCAGGGCTGTCCGGTCATCTGTTGCAGCAACCAGGGGAGGTCTCGGACCAGCAGCCGCCGCGCTGCCCGCCATGGCGCGGGGTGTTGGGGTTCGGACGGGCTGGGGATCTGGACGGCGCATCGCCAGAGGACGCCGGACTGGTTGTCGGCGAGCCCGGGCTGAACGGGCAGCCTCATGGTGAGGGGGGCGAGCTGTGCGGCGAGGCCGGGGGCGAGGGCCTCGGGCAGCTGCCCGAGGCCCGATGGTTCCCACCGTGGTGGCTGACGCAACAGGCGCGGATGTAGGGTCGGCGGAGTGGTCATGGCCCGATCTCTTACCATCCCCTAGCGATTTTGAATACTGGCCGTTGCCTTGCGTCAGACTGGGCAGAGGTCACAAAGAACGGGCACTCTCACACCAGGAGGAACACCGTGCGTTCCATGCTACTGCTGACGGCTGCGATGATGACGATTGGCTGCACCCGGGTCGAATCGACGTTCACCGAAGACATCCCAGCGTCGGACGTTCTCTCGCTTCAGGCCGACCTGGACAGCGGGGGCCTGAGTTACCGGGGCATGACGACGGATTGGGTGACCGTGACCGGCGAAGCCTGGGGTTCGGGGAGCAACGTAGACAAGGCCGAGATGCGGGCGGCGGGCAACGACTGGTCGGTGCGCACGGAAAACGGCACCCTTCACCTGGACAGCGTCTCTGACGCTGCGCTGGCCGGGGTCCAGTTCGACGTGACCGGCCCGCACAGGATGGATGTGGACGTGGCGGTGTTCTCGGGCGACATCTGGCTGAACAACGTCGAGGGCTTCGCCCAGCTCACCGCAGACAGCATCACCCTCAACGCGTTCTACGGCGATGTCGATCTATACACGACGACGGGCATGGTCGACGCTGAGGTCTACCCGACTCGTGGGGGCTGGGTGCGGGTGGAGTCGGCCGGTGACGTGTACCTGACCCTGCCATGGGGAATGGACTACGACCTGCAGGTCTGGGGCAACCCGGACTCGCTGATGGTCATCGACGACCTCGGGTTCCGCTACCTTAGCGACGCGCCGGGCTACTTCGCGGGCGTGTCGGGCGCAGGTTCCATCCGGGTGGACGTCTACGCCACCGGTGACGTCTATATCAACAGCGTCTGGTGAACCTGGCCCTGGAGCCGCGGACGGATTCGGATACCCTCTCTCAATGAGCACCCGACATCATGTCCGCGCCCTGTGTGATCGGCTGACGCCGGCCGGGCTGGATCATCTGCTGGCGTTGGGCGCAGCCCAGCCGACCACCGACGCGCACCTCGCGCTGGATGCGCGCCTCGACGCCTTGAAGCTGGGCGGCGGGGCGATCGCGATGCATGAGCGCACCTCATGGGGAGAGCCCACCACGCCGTTGTGGAACCTGCCTGATCATGAGGCGCTGCTGCTCACCGCGCTGTCGCTCCGCGCCGCGTCGGCGGCGCCCCAACGGGCGACCCCACAGGACGCTGCTGCACACCTCGACGCGTTGCTCAGCCAGGAGCCAGACTTCTTCGACGAGCTGCTGCTGGAGGTCAGCCGGCGGTTCCATGTCATGCCGTCGTTCGCCAACATGCTGCGTGAGCACGCCAACCACCTGCGCGCAGCGGATGCCCCGCTGCGCGCGCAGGACCAGGAGCGCAACCCGCCTGAGCAAGGCTTCATCGCCAACGTCCGGCGTCTGTTCATCGGTGCCGGGGACGCGCCTCGTCAGCTCCGGATGCTCATCGCCCTCACCCTGCTCACCGGCAACGACAGCGTTTGATCGGGCGTCCACGCTCCGACGGCGTCGTCGTGGCTCAGGCGAACACCGCCTGCGGGGGGATCTCGGAGGACAGGGGCAGGAGGTTGTGCAGGATCGCTGCCGCGTAGGCCGGCACGCCGGTGAACAGCAGCCCATAACGACCATCGGGTTCACACCAGCCGATCTGCGCCTTGACGACCAGGGCGGTGAACCGGTGTGTATAAAAGAAGACCTGAGCGTCAGCGCCTACATTCAGGGGAACGGTGGTCTGTAAAAAGATCCCGCGCCGAGAGATCTCCAGGATCTGGCCCGAGAGCATCTGACCATCCGCACGCACCGCCACATCCAACGACAGGCGCGCGTTGATGGTGTCGGTCTTCAGCGGGGTCAGGCGGTGCTGCTGCATGGGGTTCGCTCTCCTGGGGGATACACGTGTACACTTGCACAGCCCCTGGAAAAGGGCGATTACACCTCACCAACAACCACAGCGATGTTGTCCTCCCCGCCGTGATCGAGCGCGAGCTGAACCAGGGCCTTCGCCGCGTCGGACACCGACCGATCTCGGACGCCCCGACCCACCTGGGCGGGCGTCAGGGTGCGCTTGCCATAGCGGCACTCTGGCAGGCCGTCGCTGGCCAGCACGATCCGATCGCCAGGCGCCATCGCGGCTTCGCCCACGTTGAGCACAATCTCCAGATGGTCCCCCAGGTAGATGCCGTTGAGCGGGTTGAGGATCGTCTGCCCGGTCGCGGTGACATGGTACAACCGGCAGTCCCCCAACGACACCCAGCGGAACGCGCGGCCCTGAAGCACCCCGGCGACCAACGCCGTGGCCGAGCGGCCATCATGAGCCAGGACGCGTCGGTTGGCGGTGTGGAGGTGCTCTTCCAGCCAGTCCCATACTTCAGAGGCCTTCGCCCGCGGCGGCGGCTCCTGAAGCGCCATGTTCAGCAGATGATTGACGGTCAGCTCAGCGGACAACCGGCCGAAGTGCCCATCCGCCACGATCGCCACAACCCCCAGGCCCCCGGCCACCACCCCGGCCGCGTCTTCGTTGGGGTCGTCCTTGGTGACGGGGCTGTCATAGCCCTTCGACATCGCCAACGCCCAGCTGGGGTTCACCTCACGAAGGACGATGTCGGGCGTCTCACATTCCCCCCCCCGCAGGACCCGGGCGATCACGAGCGGCGTCGCCACCCCAGGGCGAACAGCCCCACCACGATCAGGGCCCAGGAGACGGATCGGGACGCCGCTGACTGCGGAGCCGCTGTGCAACCAGAGCCGATCCGGATGCCGCCCTGATCAATCAGCGACAGGTCGATCCCCGAGTCCACCTGATCGATCACGCCCCCTGAATCATCATCATCGGTGTCTGGATCGTCGGTGTCTGGATCGTCTGTGTCGGTGTCCGGCTCAGCCTCATCGCAGGCGTCCCCGATGCCATCCCCGTCGGCGTCGGCCTGATCAGGGTTGGCGTCCTGTTCACAGTTGTCCTCATCGTCCGCGATCCCATCGCTGTCGTCGTCGGTCAGGAAGACCAGCGGCTGGGTGAACAGGTTGGAGGCGTTCAGGTTGGCACCGGGACCGGCATCATAGGCATACAGCCCGATGGCGCCGGCGCCCAGTGGGCGCTCATCGACACCCGAGATGGTGAGCGCCGGCTCGGCCTCGAGGTCATCGTCTTCCCAGAAGAACCCGCTGACTTCCGCATCGTTGACCTGAATGCCCAACCGGAAGAAGCTTCTCTGAGGATAGGCCCCTTCCACGACGTCGATCACCTGGGGCGTCCCATCGATCAGCCGAACCAACCCCAGCGTCGGGCCGTCGACGTCTACGGGGCTGGAGTCCTGCGTCATAAACAACAGGTAGTAGTTCTGGGGATCCTGGAACCGGAACACGATGCCGACCGTGTCATCATCCGCGGCATAGAGCAGCACGGTGAACAGCGCGTCGTTGTAGCTCTGATCGGTCTTGACCAGCCAATTGTCCCGAGGACTGCTGGTCCCGAACGTCCCCCCGTTCTCATCGGTCAGCGGCAGGGCGTAACCGCTTCGGTTGTTATCGGTGACGACGCTGTACCAGGTATCCCCTTCATACCCCGACTCCCACCCGTCGAAGTCAGAGAGGCGCTGTTCGTTGGGGAACGTATAGTTCCATACAGGCAGGTAATCCTGCGCGAACGCATTGGTTGTTTCGAGCAGCAGAGCGGTCAACATGATCATGGTGTGCACCTTTGGTCATGAGTCTACTGGAAAGGAGCCATCATCGTCCAGCCACACGCCACCATAGCGTCTTCAGGTATTCATTGCGCACCTGACGCCGTTGCCGGGGCTCGGCCCACCACCTCGCCGGATCGAACGGATCATCAGCCGCCGCCGATCGCAGCACCTCTACGGAGAGCGGATCGAGGATGTCGTGGAACATCATCCCCGCCCGCCAGGTGTGATACGGCGAAGTGACCACGATGATCCGCCGCCACCCGCGATCCACGGCATAGTCTGCGGTCGCCCGAGCCTCTTCGAGGGTCGATGGTTCATACTGGCCGGCGACGAGGATCGCCTCTGGGGGCACCCCCAGACGCACCAGGGCCCGTTCGGTCTTCCTTGCCTGGGTTGAGTGGCCGTTGGGATCGGTTCCGCCCACCGCCAACACCGTCGGTGCCAGCCCCTGAGCATATAAGGCCGCGCCGTGGGGCGCCCGGTGGGTGGCGTCTCCGCCCAGGATGACGATCGCATCTGAGGCCACCAGGGCGTCGTCGCGCACCAGAAACGCGCCCGCCGCCCGACCGATGACCCGTCCGTATCCGAGCAGGCCGATCACACCGAACGATGCGACCAGTCCGATCCCCCAGCGCCAGCGCGGCGCGCGGATGCTACGCCTCAGCGCCGCCAGAGCGGCGGCGGAGGATCTGTGCGATCACCGGCGTCAACACGATCGTGGCCCCGATCCGAAGCGGCTGGACCACCTTGGTCGCCCCATAGGCCACCCCCACCACGCCGGCGTAGCCCGCCCCGCTCTCAGGGGTGTAGCCCAGCTTGATGGCCACCACGAAGCCCCCGAGCGTCAACGCGAAGATGGACAGGTACGTCACCAGCGCGACCGTCCCATACTCTTCGATAATATCCTTATACCGGTCTTTGAGCTGTTCATAGCGCTCACGCAGGGTGGGACGGGCAGCAGACGCGGGGTCAGTCGAGTTGGTGTCCATGGTCTCCTCACTGTATCCACCCCACACAACTGCGGCGAGGCCCCGGTTACTCCCCCACCGACTCCCTGGCCGGCTCCCTGGCCGACTCCAGGGACCAGTCCGGTCCTGGCCGCACCCGAATCAAAGACACGGCCTCTGGGGCGAAGAACCGGGCGATGAATTCATTGAGTTCGGTCAGCGACACCGCGGACGCCGCCTGCACCTGCTTCATATGAAAATCTTCTGGCAACCCGAACAACACCGCCGCCATCTGCTGGGCCAGCCGGGCGTCAGGATCGCTGTCGATCAGGGCCTGTTCGAGGCGGAGCGCCGCCGCCGATGCCACCCGCTCCGCGTCGGTCAGCCCCGCTGCGGAGAAGTCGGCCAGCAGGTCTTCGACACGTGATGCGACGGCTTCGACGTGGAGGGGGCGGCTCGCCGCTGCCGCGAGCAGCAGCCCCGCCTGCGGCCCCGCGCCGGTCTCGCCGACTACGGAATACACCAGCCCGTCCTCATGACGAAGCGCGGTATACATCCGGGAGCGCCCCCCGAACACCAGCGCCTCCATGGCCAGGGTCAGCAGTGGATACTCGGGATCGGTGTAGGCCAACCCGCCCCGGGTCAGCATCACCCAGCCACGCCCTGGCATTGGCATCCGCGCACGCGCACGCGCACCCGGCGGCCCTTGCCGCGGCTGCGCCAGCCGCGGCCGAACGTCGAGCGGCGCCGCCCGCAGCGGCGCTGGGAGCAGCTGGATCGCCCCCGCCCGCGCTTCAGACGCAGACAGATCGCCGGCGAACCCCACCACCCGCCCCGGCAAGCGCGCCAGCTGTTCCCGAGCCCGGCGCACCGGCCTCGGCTGCAACGACACGGCGGTGTCCGGGTACCGCCGCGGATCACGGCGCGGCAGCAGCAGCCGCGCCGCGATGGCTTGCATCGCGCGCTGGGGGGTCAGGTCATCGACACGCCATGGGGGTCGGCGGCTCCCCCGCCACTCCCACAGCAGCTCCCGATCGACCGCCTGGTCCCGCAACATGGCGGAGAGCACCGAGATCAGCTCCGGAAAGTCCCCCCGCAGGCAGCGGGCCTGGAGCGTCGTCTGCCAGTCATCGTGGCTGAACTTCACGTCCAGAGCCGCCGCCGCCCGCGACCGCAGCGCCGGGTCCTGGAGGCTCATATGCCAGGCCGCCGCGGCGCCCGTGCGCCGCCACCAGGGGCTCGCCCGCCCCGCCGGCAGCGACAGCCGAACCGAAATCAAGGGCTCCCGCCGATCTTCGATAAACACGAGCTGATCGCCCGAAGGCAGCGGCTCCGCCGCCGCGACAGGCGCCGCCCACCACAACCACCACCACCATCGCCACAGTTCAACCCACATTCAGCTGAATCCGTATCGCTTTCGCGGCGGTGATCCAGCGCGCCCACACAGCGCGAATCCGTTCTGGCGTCAACGACGCGATCTCTGAAGCGAGCTGGGATGGGGAGCGGGACAGGCCCATATACCGCCAGGACCAGCCCAACCACCGCGCGGTCTCTTGCACATCCCAGGACGCGGATCGCATCCGGCGAATCGCACGGCGGTGGGTCACCGCGATCTCCTCATCCGACAACCAGGGCGGATCCGCCAACGACGCCACCAGGGCGCCCTGGTCGGCCTTGTTCTTCTCCTGGGATCGCGTACCAGAGAACACACCGGTCACCACCAGATGCCCCCCGAGCCGTCGCCAGCGCACATCGGCGCCGACCCGGGTGATCGCGGTGTCATCCGACAACAGGTCGAGCAGGCGTGCGCCTGTGTCCGCTTCCAGCGGCTGAAGCGCCACCCGAAGCGCCCAATAGTCCGGATGCGTCGCCGGTGGCAGCGGCCACATCCGGGCCTCAACCCGGGCCACGGCCGCGTCGGGCGCGTCCACGATCTCTACCCCGAACATCGATGGGTCCAGCGCCGGGATGGGCGGCGGCGCTTGCGCCGGAGCGATCTCGCCATAGGCGCGGATCATCCAGTCGCGCACCTCAGCCGCGTCCACCGGGCCGACCACCACCACATGCAGCAGACCAGGAACATAGTGGCGCTCGTAGAACGCGCGGGCGTCGGTGATATCCAGCCCATCCAGCCGCGCGTTGCGGCCGGCCAGGATGCGCGCATAAGGATGATCGGCGTAAACCGCTGCGTCGATGGTGACCTGAACCTGGGCGGACAGCCCCCGCCCCCGCTGGGCCAGTTCCTCATGAACCACCCTCCGCTCTCGCTCGAAGGTCTCAGCGGTCAGGGTCAGGTCCTGGAACCGGTCCGCGGTCGCCGTCAGCCAGCCCGGCAGCGCATCCGGCGGCATCACCGCCGCATAGCGGGTGTAGTCCGCTGCGGTGAAGCCGTTGAGTCGCCCCCCGGAGGGCGACAGGGTGGACTCGAGGGCCCCCTGCTCGCTTCCGATGAGCAGGTGCTCCAGCAGGTGGGCGGTGCCGGCGCGGCCTTCGGGCTCATGGACCGCGCCGGCGCCGACCCAGTGTTGAACGGCGACCAGCGAGGCCTCCGGGCGCTCCAGAACGGTCCAGGTCACGCCGTTGTCCAGCGCGCCAGACCGCGGCGAGGCCGCAGAGGCGATAGACAAGAGCAGCCAGAGCACGTGCATAAGCCTCCCAGGCGATGAAGTACCGTTATACAGATGGGCTACGCGGGCAGCAGGAGCAGACAACGATGAAGTGGGCCAGCAGCATCTCCACGCAAACCTCCCTGGAAACCGCAGCGATCGAGACGATCGGCGCAGTACAGACCCAGCTGCGCGAAGCCGACGCCGACCTGGTCATGGTGTTTGTCTCGCCCGGCTATGACGATGCGATCGCCCGGCTGCCGCGGCTGCTTCGGAACGCCTTCCCCAAAGCCCGGATCGTCGGGTGCACCGGCGGGGGCATCGCCGGCGACCGACAGGAAATCGAAGAGGGCGTCGCCCTGTCCCTCATCGCCGCTGTGCTGCCTGACGTCGCGGTCAAACCCTTTCATCTCACCGACGACGCGCTGCCCGGCGCCGACGCCGACCCGACCACATGGCGCGCGCCCTTCGGGCTCGAGCCCGAACACCAGCCCGCCTTCATCCTCCTGCCCGATCCCTTCAGCTTCAACGTCGCCCAGCTGCTCGACGGCCTGGACAAGGCCTACCCCAACGCCCCCAAGGTCGGGGGGATGGCCAGCGGCGGGGAGCGCCCCGGACAGAACGCGCTGATTCTGGATGACCGGCTGTATCGCGCCGGAATGGTCGGCTTCGCCATCTATGGGGACATCCAGGTCGGCACCATCGTCGCCCAGGGCTGCCGTCCCATCGGCGCGCCGATGACGATCACCCGCGCCCGTCGGAACTTCATCTTCGAGATGGACGAACAGGAAGTCATCCCCATCCTCGAAGACATGTTTGAGACCCTCACCCCCAAAGAGAAGGTCCTGTTCCAGCGGTCGCCGATGATGGGGGTGGCCATGAACCCCAACAAAGACGACCTTCGGCCCGGCGACTTCCTCATCCGCAACATCCACGGGGTCTCCCGGCAGACCGGCGGCCTCGCCATCAACGCCCTCGCTCAGGTCGGGCAGGTCGTCCAGTTCCACATCCGCGACGCCGAGACGTCGGCCATCGAGCTGCAGGAGCTGTTGGAGCGGTTCCGCCGCCAACCCGGCTTCGAGCCCCCCGCCGGCGCGGTGATGTTCTCCTGCCTGGGCCGCGGCGCCCGGTTCTATGGCGAGCCCCACCACGACACCCTCGCCGTCATCGACAAGCTCGGCCATGTGCCCATGAGCGGATTCTTCTGCAACGGCGAGATCGGCCCCGTCCACGGACAGACCTTCCTGCACGGCTACACCAGCGCCTTCGCCCTGTTTACCCCCCGCGGGTGGTCCTGAGCACCCCCCGGCTCATCGCATCGCGGGCATCTGCGGTCTCGCCCAATCGCTGCCCGCCGGCCGCACCACCCACCAGCCCACCAGCTCTCCCTTCGCGCCCTGGAAGTAGGGGATCGTTCCGGTGTGGTCTTCGTTCAGCTCGATGAAGTCGGTCGCATAGACGTGGTCTTGTTTGCCGTAGAGATCGCGTCCGGTCTCAGAGGTGTCGGCGTCCTGTCCGCGGCGCTGCTGGCCCTCGTTGAAGGAAGCGTGCGAGGTGTGCGAGCCGAGCACCGAGACCGCATCCACCTTCAGCCCGGTTCGCAGCATCG
>JBCBLB010000909.1:0-3051 GCA_038520555.1 Myxococcota bacterium
CCCTTCACCAAGGCCCTCCTTCCCGACGAAGCCGCGTTCCTGCGCGAACCGTTCGGGCCTCAAATTGACTTCACCCGACTTGACCTGACCATCACACCGCACGATGTGCGGCCACTGAGGGACATTATGAGCACGGCTACCGAGCACGGCGACGGGCACCACGCCCACCCGTACTATCAGGAACACCATTTCCACTCGATGGAACAGCAGAACTCCGCGGTCAAGATGGGCATGTGGCTGTTCCTGGTCCAGGAGCTCCTCTTCTTTGCGGGGCTGTTCATGGCGTATGCTGCCATGCGCTACTTCTACGCGGGCACCTTTGAAGAGGTGCAGGCCCGCGGCCTGCTGAGCATCCCCTACGGCGCGCTGAACACCGTCGTCCTGCTGACCAGTTCGCTGACGATGGCGTTGGCGGTCCGGGCGGCACAGCTTGAAGATCGGGCCCGACTCAAGATGCATCTGCTCGTCACCACAGCGCTGGCCTGCTGCTTCTTGATCATCAAGTACATTGAGTATTCTCATAAAATCCATGAGGGGATGCTGCCCGGCAAGTTCTACTCCTATGCGGACTGGCCGGTGAGCACCGACGCCGCGGGGAATTTCCTGGGCACGGCCGCAGAGAGCGGCCAGATCCTGGTCACCGATGCGCCGCAGCTGTTCTTCAGCGTCTACTTCATGATGACAGGTGTGCACGGTCTTCACGTGCTGATCGGGGTGGGTGTCATCCTGTGGCTGTACTTCCGCGCGCTTCGGGGCGACTTCAACGCAGAGAACTACTCCGCCGTTGAGAACGTGGGTCTGTACTGGCACCTGGTCGACCTGATCTGGATCTTCCTGTTCCCCCTCCTCTACCTCGTCAAGTAAGGAACGCTGAGATGGCTGACGCAAACACTGCTCATAATCATGGGGCCGATCACGGCCACGCTCACGGGCATGAGCACCACATCTCTCCGCTGTCGACGTATATGGCGGTCTACGGCGCGTTGTTGGTGCTGACGGTGGTGACGGTCGGGGTCTCGTATCTGGGTCTGCCGAGCGCACCCTCGCTGATGGTCGCCATGGCGGTTGCGCTGGTGAAGGCCTCGCTGGTTGCCGCCTGGTTCATGCACCTGAAGTACGACAGTCGGTTCAACCTGTTTATCTTCCTGGCCACCTTCTGGTTCGGCGGTTCCTTCTTCCTGTTCACGTTCACGGATCTGAGCAGCCGGGGCGCCATCGTCAAGGACAACGACAGCTTCGAGTATCGCCAGGACGTCGCAGACGGCCAGTGAGCGAGGACGGCATCCTTGAACAGCTGACGCGGAACAGCGGAAGAAGTTGATGTGAGCTGAGCCCAGTTGGATATAGAGGCGGCACCCTTTTCGGGTGCCGTTTTTCGTACGACAAATAGGAGTCTCAAGATGAACACCCCCATCACGGTTTCGGTCACCGGCGCAGCCGGGAACATCGGTTACGCGTTGCTGTTCCGTCTGGCTTCAGGCGACTGCTTTGGAAAAGATCAGCCCATCCGCCTTCGCCTGCTCGAGATTACGCCGGCGATGGGCGCGCTGGAAGGGGTCGTGATGGAGCTGAACGACGCCGCGTTCCCGCTGTTGCACAGCGTGGACATCTCCGACGACGCCAACGTGGCTTTTTCGGGCGCCAACCAGATCTTCCTGGTCGGCTCCAAGCCCCGCGGCCCGGGCATGCTCCGCTCGGATCTTGTCCGTGAGAACGGCCCGATCTTCGTCGGTCAGGGCAAGGCGATCAACGACAACGCCGCCGATGACGTGCGCGTCATCGTGGTGGGCAACCCCTGCAACACCAACGCCCTCATCGCGATGCACTCTGCGCCGGACGTCCCCAACGACCGGTTCACCGCGATGACCCGCCTCGACCAGAACCGCGCCATCTCGCAGATCGCCACGAAGCTCGGCAAGACCGCCGGCGACGTGAAGAAGGTTGGCATCTGGGGCAACCACGGCCCGAGCATGTTCGCCGACTTCTTCCATGTTGAGGTGGACGGCTTGCCGCTCACCGAGCAGATCGACGAGACGTGGTTGAAGGACACCTTCCTCACCACCGTCTCCAAGCGGGGCAAGGCGATCATCAACGCCCGGGGCAAGTCCTCGGCTGCCAGCGCCGCGAGCGCAGCCATCGATCATATGGCCTCCTGGTTCCACGGCACCCCGGAAGGAGACTTCGTCAGCATGGCGATCCCCTCCAAGGGCTGGTACGGCGTCCCGGAAGGGCTGATCTTCAGCTTCCCGGTCACCATCGCCGATGGCCAGGTCACCGTGGTTGAGGGGCTGGAGCACAACGACTTCGCCCGGGAGAAGCTGCAGGCGACCATCGATGAGCTGTCTGGTGAGCGGGACGCGGTCCAGGATCTGTTGGGCTGATTCCGATTCTCGCACAGTGGGACATTCTTGCCCCAGGTGGGACATTTCTGACCCACTTGGGGTCTTCATTTTGCCCTTTTAAACTTTGGTTTCCTGTTATACACTCGAAGAAGATTCCTGAGCCTGTCCTTCTCTGGAGCTTGTTCGCGTCATGATTCACCGCCTGTTCCCAATTGTTCTGCTCGTGACCCCCGGGTGTGTTGAGACCTCTCTGTCTGGCTTCACTGGTGGCCGCGGTGACGGCGACAGCATCATCGAGCTGTCCCCTGATGTCCTCGAGTTTGGCACCCTGCGCGCCGACGACGCGCCCCTCGTCCGCTCGTTCACCATCCGCAGCGTCGGCAACAATGATGTGAACGTCGAAGACCTTGAGCTCATCGGCGCTGCCATCGGCAGCTACTCCTTCGAGGTGGAGCCACCGCCGTTCACCCTGCCCTCCGGCGGGTTTATGCAGGTCAACGTCTCCTTTTCTCCGGTCGGTGCGTTTGAACAGAACGCACAGCTCGCGGTGACCTCCAATGCGGTCAATCTGCCCAAGGGCATTGTCTCTCTGAATGGTGACGGCGCCGTTCCTGAGCTTCGTATTGAGCCAAGCCCCGCCGACTTCAGCCAGGCCCTCGTCGGCTGCGCCGTTTCAGAAGTCCTCACCCTCACCAACGTGGGCACCGAC
>JBCBLB010000954.1:0-2448 GCA_038520555.1 Myxococcota bacterium
CGGCGGTCAGCCGGATGTCTTCATCGGTATAGGCTGCATACAGATCATCGCCCTTCGGCAGGGGCTCGAACAGGTCCTGCATGCTGGGCAGGGTCTCGATGTATTCGGCGAAGGCGGGCATCTGTTTCTGGAGAATCGCGCCGTTCTGGCCCGCGGAGCGGACCGAGCCCTTGAGGTTGGCGTCGATATAGACGATCTCGTTCGTCTCAAGGTCGAGCCAGGCGATAAACTTGGTGAAATTGGCGCCGCGAAGGGGGAAGGACATCTGCACACGAGAGGGCTCGAACAGCTTCCCGGCCTGCGGCTCCGTGCCCCACTGGAGGCTGGCGAGAACTTCTTTGGCGTCATCGAAGCTGAGGCGGTTGTAGCAGAGGATGTTCCAGACGGCATACCGCACCCCCGCCGCCCGGAGCGGCTCCAGATAGAGGTCGATCATCTGGCAGGCGCGTCCCTCCAGATCCTTGCTGTTGGTGGGGTCACCGGAAAAGATCGCTGCCGATTTTTTGAAGCGGGTTCTGTTCCAACAACATGCGCCCAGATGCGTCCAGTTTGCGGTGAAGAAGTTCCAGCCGTTGTCATACCAGATGTTCCCACGGGTCGTCCCCGACGCCCAGTAGCTGGCGGTGCGCAGGAAGGTCACCCCGTCGGGCAGCAAAAAGGCGGTGCCGCGGCCATAGGGCAGCAGATCGCTGTCATTGGTCGGCAGCCGGATCCGCTCCAGGCCCGGCCCCATCGTCACCGAAGGAACGACCGCGGACAGGCGGCGCTGCAACGTCTCCCCGAGCGCCTCGTCGAGGGCCGCGAGCCAGGGAGCGGGAATCGTACGGCTGTCCGGGTTGGCGGCCACCTGAAGGCGTTGCCAGTTTCCCCGGGGGGCGAAGGTCCGCCACAGCCGCAGGTTGGCGGTCCGCAGATACCGGCGCAGCGCCAACAGCCGCGCGATCGACAGCCCATCGACCACCTCGATAAAGGCGGACACTGCGGGCTCTCCGATGCGGAGCATCGCATCGTGTAGCCGACGGGAGAACTCCCCGGGGCGCTGCTGAAGCAGCGTGAGGACCGCGGGATCGCTGGCCAGCAACCCGGCCTCGACCCCTGCCGCCCAGGACACTGGCAGATCGTCTCGGTAAAGCCGATCATACGCCGCGACCACGGCGGGATACCGCGCCGCATAGTCCCCTGGCCGGAGCGAACGCATCAGCCGCTTGAAACGCTCGGGGCGTCGCCCGAGGTCGTCTTCCAGATGGCGACAACCCTCCAGAAGTCCAAGCAAGAACCTGCGCTCTGGCCGGGTAAAGCTTCGAAGCCGGTCCGCGGTCCGGAGGCTGATGTCACCATCCGACAACGCCACAGCGAGCCGAAGCACATCGGTCCCCGTGCCGACCTCGGCAGCCTGACCGGCGGCCATCAGATGAGCCGCGAGCTGAACCATGTTCTCCTTGAACGGCACCGAATGCAGCGGCACATGCCCCTGGTTCTCTATCAAAAGCGCCAGAACGTCGTTCCACTGCGCATTGGTCCACCGGCCCGGGTTCGCCAGAAGCTCCTCAAAAATCAGACCCGCCGTGTCAGCCGTGACCGGTCGAAGAACCTTGATCTTCCGAGGCTCACCCTCAGGGATCGGGGCGCGTTCCGCTTCCGGTTGAGTGACCCGATCGTTGGGCAGCCCCCAGTACATCAGGATCTGACGGATCCAGTACTCCGCATCCGACATCTCCAGGACCTCTGCCGGGAAGTTCTTATACACGACGTGCGCGTCCATCTCTCGATCCGCGCCCGTCAGCGCAGCCAACGCCGCATCGACGGCCGGCCACCACGCCGCGACCGCGGCCGCGTCGGTCTGCCGAAGCTGCGCCAACCCCTGCGCCGTCAACCCATAGCCATAGTGGGCGAGGTTGCTCATGACCGTCCCCAGAACATCCACCGGAAGGGAGACGCCGTCCTGACGCTCCGGCAACAGAAGGTGATGGTATCGAATGAAAATCGGATGCATGAGAGCCCCCACTTGTTGGATGTGATTCATCTGGAGCAAGACAAAGCAATCTGTATACCACCCAGCGAATGGGACACAGTTGACCAAATCAGACGCCGAAGTCAGATAAAAATATCAACCGCGATACATTTTGCGCACCTGATGCAGGTTGGGTTTCGGGTGAATGGGTGTTTCCGGGTTGGCACAGGAGTTGCTTAGTACATGAGCAACGGAGAACGTGGCCATAGCGACACTTCCTTCTAAATCCAAATCGAGGGTCGCGGGTTCGAGTCCCGCCAGCGTCTCTTCTGACGCTGTAGCTCAGTGGGTAGAGCATCGATCTCAAACCAGTGTCTCTGCTTTCCGCGAAATCCGTCCTCTTCCCGATCGATGCTTTCGATTGGCGGCCATAGTCGAGCTTCCTTCTAAATTATTCAAAAAATCAGCTCCTCTGCTTCCCGCCATTTCCAGCCATC
>JBCBLB010000594.1:0-6177 GCA_038520555.1 Myxococcota bacterium
GCCGTTGAAGGAACTCCGATTCATCGGCTGGCGACGGCAGTGGAACAAACCTGACCCAACACCACCTCCTCGTTTGTCAGGTGTCGTGGCAGAGCGGGAAGGCCAAAATTCACGGAACAACGCGTCAGACCGAAGGATTCACAACAAATCAAAAGAATCATCTCCTCAATAGACCTGACAGTGGTCTAAAGTGGGCCGTATGAAAACTGTGAAGAAATCGTTAATCGCATTCGGCGTTGGCCTGGCCTGGAGCAGCCCCGCGCTGGCCCAGGACGTGCTCTGGTACTACGGAAACGGCGGTACGAACCTGACGTTTTCGTCAGATATCGAAACGGTGTTGGACGACGCCGACGCTGACGGGTTTCGGAAGACGACCTCCTGGCCGTCGGATATCGATGACTACAAACTGGTCTTCTTGTCGGTTCTGACGTCTGATCTGTCGGACAGTCGGGTCGACGACCTCAAAGACTTCCTGGCGACCGGCGGTGTCCTCGTCGTGATCGGTGAAGAAGGCGGCTACAACTTCCAACACGTCGATGTGGCCAACGATCTTCTTGAGAAACTGGACTCTGGGATGCGCCATGATGGCGAATCGTATGGGCTCGGTTCGACGACCTGTGTTCGTACAGGCTCGCCGACGTCAGCAGATCACCCGGCGATTGAAGACGTCTCTTCGTCTTCGATCACCTACAGCCGGCCGGGCGGCATCGAATATGACGAAGACGACACCCGCAACATCGTCGACCTGATGAACAACGCGGACGGCGTGCCGATGATGGCCGCTGAACGCAACATCATCCTCGTCACAGACATCAACCTGTTCACCGATGACTGTGGCTGGAGCACGTCGACCTCCGGCAACGCCCAGATCATCGAAAACCTGTATGACGGCTTCTGTACGGAGACCGATCTGGACGCAGACGCAGATGGGTTCGTCTCCATCGTCTGCGGTGGCTCGGACTGTGAAGACGCCTCGGCAGACATCAACCCCGACGCCGATGAAGTCTGCGACGGTCGGGACAATGACTGCGACGGTGACCTGGATGTGGATCCGACGGCAGGCTCGACGACGGACTTCTACCGGGACGCGGACAGCGATGGCTACGGTGACGACGGTGACATCAAGGCTGACTGTGAGGCGCCTGAGGGCTACGTCGAAGAAGGCGGTGACTGCGACGACACGGACGGTGACACCTTCCCCGGTGCGGCCTTCTTCGAGTCCGCGACGGAGTGTATGCGTGATGCCGACGGTGACAACTACGGTGATCTGACCCCGCCCGGTGGTGTCACCCCGGGCACGGACTGCAACGACAACGACTCGGCGACCAATCCCGGCCGCAGTGAGATCTGCGACTACGAAGACAACAACTGCAACGATGAAGTGGATGAAGGGGTCCTCATCGACTTCTTCATCGACTCGGACAGCGACGGCTTCGGTGATCCGAACGCGTCTGTCCAGGACTGCTTCGCGCCGTCCGGCTACTCGATAAACGCCGCAGACTGCGACGATTCGTCGGATACCACGTTCCCCGGCGCGGCCTTCACCGAGTCGACCACGGAATGCCGGAAGGACACGGATGGTGACGGTTATGGTGACGTGGCGTCGGTCAGCCCGGTCGTCGCGGGTACCGACTGCGACGATGCGGACAACCTGGCGTTCCCCGGCGCTGCGCGGAATGACTCTGTCAGTGACTGTATGGCAGACCACGATGGTGACGATTATGGCGACCTGAACGTGGCCAGCCCGGTCGTCGCGGGTACCGACTGCGACGATGAGTCCAACGTGACCTTCCCCGGTGCTGCGGAAGGCGACTCGCTCAATGACTGTATGCGTGACGCTGACGGCGACGACTATGGCGACAGCGACGTGGCCAGCCCGATCGTCGCTGGCACCGATTGCAACGACGGCGCGGCTGATATCAACATCTCCATCGATGAGATCTGCGATGAAATCGACAACAACTGCAACGCAGTGGTTGACGACGATCCCATCGACGGCGTCATCTCTTTCCCGGATGTGGACCAGGACGGCTTCGGCGCCACGAACGCGCGCTTGAATGCCTGCTCGATCCCGCTGGGCTACATCCAGGAAGGCACGGACTGCGACGACACCAGCGCCCTCAACTACCCCGACGCAGATGAGTACTGCGACGACCAGGACAACAACTGCAACGGCTACATCGACGAGTCGGACCGGGTCCTGGATGCCAGGGTCTGGTACCTGGACGCGGACGGGGACGGTTACGGTGACGGCCGCCCGCTGTACACCGTTGAAGAGTGCGATCAGCCCACGAACTACGTCGCGCGTCCCGGTGACTGCGACGACAGCAAGAGCTACGTCAACCCCGACGCCCCCGAATACTGCAACGGCAACGACGAGAACTGCGATGGCGTCATCGATGAGAACCCGCTGGACGCTTCGGATTGGTATGCCGATGTTGACGGCGACGGCTACGGCGACCTCGACAGCCCACACCCCGGCAACGCCTGCGAGAAGCCCCAGGGCTACGTCAACGACAACTCCGACTGCAACGACAGTGACGCGTCTGTGTGGACCAGCGTGGCTGGCCTCGCCTCGTCCTGTGAGGCGGACGTGACCACAGAACCCACCGATCCGGATGGGTGCAGCAGCGTCCCGGTGACCGCCACCGCAGCATGGTTGTTTGCGGCCCTCCTCGGCTTCTCCCGGCGCCGCCGTCGCTGAACCACGCCGCCACCACAGGCGGTGTCGCACATCATGCGTCCTGGCGACTCAGCCAGGGCGTTGCTTGTTGAGCACCGTCGACTTCAACTGGCCACAGCCGGCGTCGATGTCGATGCCCCGACGCACCCGAACCGTGGCGGGGACTCCGAAGCCCGCGAGGGTCTGGACGAAGGCTGCGACCTGTGCGGGCGGCGTTGGCTGTCCGGTGTAGCCTGTGGTCGGGTTGAGGGGGATGAGGTTGACGTGACACCGCAACCCCTTGAGCAGCCGCCCCAGGCGCCGGGCCTCTTCGATGGTGTCGTTCTTTCCAGCGATGAGGGCCCACTCGAAGGTGATCCGCCGGCTGGTCTTCTCGACATATGTATGGCAAGCATCGATCAGCTCAGCGATGTCGTACCGGCGGTTGATGGGCATCATCTTGGAGCGAACCGGATCTTCGGTCGCATGCAGCGAGATGGCCAGCTTGACCTGGAGCCCCTCCAGCGCGAACTGCCGGATCCGGGGGGCCAGACCCACGGTGGAGACGGTGATGTGGCGGGCGCCGATGCCCAGGTCTTGCATCAGCCGCCGGATGGCGGCGAGCGCAGCGTCATAGTTATGGAAGGGCTCGCCCATCCCCATCAGAACGACGTTGCTCAGGCGCTCCCCCGCTGCCCGAAGCTCAGCAGAGAACCGCTGAGCTTGTTCGAAGATCTCGTCGGCGGTGAGGTGTCGGGCGAAGCCCATCTGGCCGGTGGCGCAGAAGGCGCACCCCATGGCGCAGCCCGCCTGGGAGGAGATACAGGCGGTCCGACGCCGATCGTCGTACTTCATCAGCACAGACTCGATGAGCTGCCCGTCCGGTAGCCGGTACAGTCGCTTGACGGTCCCATCGGCGCTCTGTTGTTCCGTGTCGACGGAGAGGAAGCCGAGAACGGTATTTTCAGTCAGTCGTTCGCGGAGCGCCTTCGGCAACGAGGTCATCTCTTCGAACGAGGTGGCGCCGTGTTCGTACATCCAGGTCCACAGCTGCTTCGTTCGGAACCGCGGTTGACCCCAGCCCGCCATCAGGTCGCCGAGCTGTGTTTGATCCAGGGCATAGAGATTGATCATTGCCGGACTCTATCCGACTGCTCAAGCGGACGATGAAAATCGCCGCTATCCTTAAGCAGGTACGGTCATTCAACAGGAGATGAACCGATGCGGTTTGCAGTTGCGGCGCTGTGTGTGGGGTTGCTGAGCGGCTGTGGCGCGAACGCCCGCCTGGATGAGGCCGGCGCACAGGACGCCTTCGTGTCGTCAGTGGTGGTGCTCACCGACGTGCAGCTTCAGGTGTATACCGCCGTTGAAGCGTCCGGGCTGGCCAAGGACATCGCCGTAGAAAGCGATGATGGCGCCGTTCGATTCGCCGGAGACCTTGACGGTGGATGGGGATGGGACGGCATGGTCGGTGTGGACGGCGATGTTTCATTCTCAGATGTAAGCCTCTATGGCTTCGATTTGACGCTGGACGCAGAAGAAGTCGACGTCAGCGGCCTGGTCCTCGATGGGGACATCGGCTGGACCGCCGATGGCGGGCTGGGCTTTGACGGTGATTACGCCTATATCGCTGATGTCACCGGGGAACTCAACGCGACCGGCTCTGCAGAGGGGACGGTCACGTTCGCCTATGAGCTTGAGCTGCGCATCAACCCGGTCGAGCAGACCTATGCATATGAGGCAGCCGGCTCGGTCAGCGGCTACGACATCAGCGCATGGGATGATCTGCTGAGCGGCTCGGGCAAGTTCTACTACGACATCGACTGAGACGCATCATCGCCGCTGGCGGGCGCGGATGCCCAGGCCCAGCATCGCGACCAGCCACAGCAGGCCGCTTAAGGTCGCGCCGGTCGGTTGGATCGGGTTGGACTGACAGCCCAGCGGTCCGGTCTCATCCATCGGCAACGGCTCGATGTTCGGGTCCGGGTCCGGCTCGGAGATGACCTTCTCTGCGCTTGGGTTGACCTTCAACGTGCGGTCAACTGGTGGGCGCTCTTCGCCCTCTTCCAAGGGGGGAAGCAGATCTTCGGCCCCGCGGTAGACAAAGTCACCCGAGATCTTCCAGGTCACCAGCGACTCGCCTGGCGTGAAGGCGAACGCGGTCCGAAGCTCGGCCTGGATGCCGAAGTCGTTGACGCCGTTGCGTTCCTTCTGCTCACGGAACATCCGGCCCATCTCCGGCGTCACACAGACCGGGTGAGAGGTGACGTTCAACACCGCGCCCTGCTTGTCCGACTCGATGGAGACCGAGCCGATCGTTCTGGTGGCGCCGATCGCTGCTTTCAGCGGCGCGTCCCGTGGGATGATGCGGTACTTTTCAGGCTGGCCGTCTTCGTGGCGGTAGACCGTGTCCCGCGCCTTGAAGTTGTCCAGCGGAACCCGCGCAGTCACGCCAGGGAAGAAGCAGCTGGTCTCTGCGTTGAACTCGCCGAGGGTCTCAATGGGGACAACCATCGCGAAGGTCACCTGATCGATCATCGGCTCGATCTGCTGCTGGATCAACGAGACCTGCTGGGCACGGTTGGCCAGGATCTGCTCATGGTTGGCCTTGCGTGCTGCGAACTGCTCAAGGGTCTCGAATTCCTGCTTGATGGGTTCTGGCGGGCGCTCGATGGCCGCGCCGACCTGATACCGGCAGGTGCTTAGCGCCTTGACCCAGTCGAAGACATGCTTCATCCCCGTCGAATACGCCGGCGGTGGTGGGACGGTCGGGGGCGGGTTGTCTTCCTCTGAGAAAAGCTTGTAGCGGTTGTTCGGTCGAGCAAGGCCGGGCTTCTTCATGGGACCAACGCAGCGCCTGCCCGCTTCGGTCACCGGATCGCAGAGCGGATCCGGGGCCGGCTCCGGAGCGGGGTCCGCATCGCGGCGGGGCGTGGTCTCATCGGCCGGCGGCGTCGGTGGCGGGGGCAGGACCACCGCGCAGCTTGCGAAGCGGCGGGGGTCGTTGTCGCTCTCCGCAGCGGCTTCGGCCGCGTCCGCGTCATCCTGCGCAATGGCCGGCGCGGAGAGGGTAAGGCCACAAAGCAGCCCGAACAACAGAGAAGTGCGCTGGGCGGAATCAGGGAAAGTCATGCGGCGTCGGCTCGAAGAGTTGGAGTCCTGCGGCGGGAGCAGCTGGATCAAAGGCGTCTGGCCAGCGGGTCGGAGGGATACCCTTGAGGGGGCGTCGGCTCCACCGCGCGCGAGCGAGATCAACATCAACGAGGTCTGTATGTCGCAGATCTGTGCCGATGAGGATCGCGCCCCGAAGGCTGGCGCCCGCCAGAGCAGCCCCGCGCAGGTCTGCCCCGGTCAGACGGCACGATAGCAGATCTGCGGACCGGAGATCGGCGTGGGACAGGTCCGCCCGCTCCAGGTCCGCCATCCGCATCTGACCTTCGACCTACGGACCACCGATGCGCTTGACGACCTTGCTGCGGCTGGGGTCGACGCCGCGATCCGCATCGGCACGCCGA
>JBCBLB010000953.1:0-2472 GCA_038520555.1 Myxococcota bacterium
GGCGAGGAGGGCGTCTACGGTGCTGTCCGAGCGGTTGGCCAGCATCCGCACCCGGATGATCTGCCGGTAGGGCTCATCGGCGAGCCCCGCCCGCTCCTCTCCGACCAACGCCCCCCACTGCTCCAGGACCACCCCCTGCGCCAGCTCCAGCGTGCGGCTGACGACCAGGTTGAACCGCCGCTCCTCGACATCCTGCAGTAACGCTCCGAGAGCCGCCAAGAGCGCCTGGATGCGGGGCTTGCCCCGAAACTGGCTGTACATCCGCGCCCGCAGGGTCTCTGCGACCTCTGGGCGGAAGGTGACCGGGAGGATGGTCGGGTCGGTGTTCATGAGACCACCACCGATCCGAGGATGGCCTTCTCAGTGATCGTGGGCACCACCGCGTTCGCTCCGTTGAGCGTCACGCTCGCCCGCGCGACCCCCTCCACCGCCGCGCACAGCGCCAGGATGTCGAGGTCATAGATCGGGCTGCCCACCGCGAGCGAGGCGAAGTAGGCAGTCACCGCCGCGGTGATGGCCGTCTGGATCTCCGCCAGCGTGAAGCCCAGCTCCAGGGTGACGGTGACGGCAACGGCGACGGAGAGGTCTGTGGCGACGTCGAAGCGGATGAGCTTCTGGTGGCCCGCGCTGTCGGTGATCATCCGCACCACATCAGAGCCCGACACATAGGCCGGGCCGGCCAGCTTGCCATAGATGACCTTCGCGATCTCATCGCGGCGGGCGTCGGTGACTGGGTCCGGGTAGACGACGACGCCGATCGAATGCGCCGGCAACAGCTTGCCGCCCACCGTCTGCGGGGTATCCCGGTCGTTGTCGATGACGATCGCGGCCTCCAGGTAGTCGAGGTCTAAGAGCGCCGCCCGGATGGCCTTGAGCGCCCCGGCGCCCCGGATCTGGAGGGACTGCACCCGCCGGAGCAGGTACGCCGCGTCGTCCTCCGCGGGCTCCCCTGGATCGGCCGCCAGGGCGTTCGACACCGCGGTCCACCCGCTCACCGGCGTGATGATCTGAGTGATGGTGGTCGCCGCCGCGGTGATTTCACCAGCCTCGACCGCCTCGACGACCACGTCCGCGGTGAACGGAGAGGTGGTGGACAGCCGCACGTCGGCCGTGGTGCGCCACTGGGGGCTGCCCACGTCGCCGCCGGCGACCAGGCTGTTCTGGGGGATGAAGGTGCCCGAGTCCCCGGCCAGCGTGACCGTCGCGGTGCTGTTCGTGGCCACGTTGCGGGGCACGCCGACGATCTGGCCGAGGTTGTCGGCGAGGATGCCCGTAGCGTTGTTGACGTTCCAGGCGTCGAAGAGGGCCTGGTCGAGCGCCTCCCCATCGCCCAGGATGGTGGCGATCGCCACCGATAGGGGACCGAGGAAGATGTCGCGGGTGAAGTCGACGTCGGTGGGCAGCCCCCGGGCCTCCAGCTCGGCGCGGTACTGCGCCTCGAAGTCGGCCCGGAAGTCGGCGGCGCGCTTGGGAATGAAGCCGGTGGCGGTGAGTCCTGACATACCCATAAATAGGGCGGAGATGCAGAAAAGGTGCGGCTCGACAGTGAGAAGTTCACCGGAGACTTCGTCGCCCAGGACGTGGTGTTCGCTGGGGAGTCGGGGTGGGAGCAGAGCTTCTATGTCGAGGTGACGGGAGCGCCGTTGTGATCCTTATGATAGAGTCTGGCTCGCGAAAGTTGAATTTGATGCTCAATTAAGCTTTGATTTCCCGGGAAAGCCGACCCTGCCCAGCGGCTTTTCTGGAGGATTTTGTATGGCTAAAGAAGTTAAACGGTCTATCATACCGTTTAAAACAGCTCTATACGATAATAACGGTGATCTATCAAGCGATCAGGGGCTGCTTTGGAGGCAGATTAAACAAATGCCCTACAAGGACACAAATGATGGTTCGGAAAGGGGGAGGATAGTTAAACAATATGGGCGAAGCGTCTCTATGGAGATAATCGGATCCTCTGTTGATAACAGAATATTCTGGGGCATCTACCGTAACGCTGTCTATGACGATCTCCCAAACAAGATTGATTCTAATGAGGAAACCAGGCCGATCCCGATGCGGCCTGACGAAGCTTTAGAGTACGGCAATCACTTCATGTGGTGGGACCTGTCAGAGGTGCCTTTGATGAGGAATGTGCGGAAAGCACCACCATCAGGGGTCTTGCTAATCGAGCGAAGCAGAATGGCACCTCACCCAACCTCTATGGAGTACTATTTAAATTCTTTATTCCCAAGGTATCACCTAAGTCTTGAGTTGATTCCAGTAGGAGATCCGAGACAGGAATTGCGTGATGCTGGTGGTGCCTTGAGCCTCAAGTTCGCATCTACGCTGACCCAGAAGATGATTGAAGGGAATAGCGTCAGCAATGCTGCCGGCATCATGGGCCACAAGATCCCTGAAGAGGTGAGAAGAGTCGAGGTGAAACTCAAGCTGGGCCGAAGGATGCGATTCTCTCCGTCTCAAGCGGCTTGAGAC
>JBCBLB010000243.1:0-12581 GCA_038520555.1 Myxococcota bacterium
AGGCAACCTCAACGCGCCGCGTGCGGTGGCGACGGCGGCGCTGTTGTATGTGCTCCGCTGTCTCATCGACGCTCCGATCCCATTGAACGAAGGTTCGCTCTCCCCATTTGCGCTCATCGTGAGCCGGGACGGCCTGTTCGATCCCAGACCGCCAGCGGCCGTGGCGGGGGGCAACGTCGAGACCAGCCAGCGGTTGGTCGATGCCTTGTTGCGGGCGCTCGGGGCCCTCGCTGCGTCTCAGGGGACCATGAACAACCTGACTGTGGGGACACCAGAGGGGGCGTTCTATGAAACCCTCGGCGGCGGCAGCGGCGCCGGCCCCACGTTCGATGGTGCGTCGGCGGTGCAGGTTCATATGACCAACACCCGAGCCACAGACGTAGAAGAGTTGGAAGCGCGCTTCCCGGTCCGCCTGGCTCAGTGGTCGGTCCGATCGGGCAGCGGTGGCTCGGGGACGCACCGTGGTGGTGACGGGATGGTCAAGGTCTGGGTGTTTCTGGCCCCGGCAGAGGTCGCCTTGATGGCTGGCCGGCGCGATCGGGGGGCATCGGGTCTTCGCGGTGGCCAGTCGGGCGCACCGGGCGTCGACGAGCGTGACCTCGGCGCGGGATGGGAGCCTGCGCCGGCCCGATGGACGGCGAAGCCAGGTGATCGGTTCCGCATCGCCACGCCTGGCGGCGGCGGTTTTGGTGAACCCTGACGACGAACGTCGACGCTCGGGTTCCCCCACCTGTGAAATCAACCACTTACACCTGAACAGGCCTTGCATCCCATCTCCCCATGGGAGGCGCGATGCGAGAGCCATGGGCGTGGGCTGGTTGGCTGGTGGTGCTTGGGGCCTGGAGCTGGCCGCTGTGGCGACCGGACTTCCTGACGTTGATCGGTGGTCTTGGGGCGCTGTGTGTGTTGGCAGGCGTGAGCGGGCGCAGGCGCGCATCGGTGGTGGGGATCGGCGCGGCGGCGTTCTTGTTGGGCGCCGCTGCGCCGGCCTCGCTGCCGGATCCTCCGCAACTTGCAGCCCAGGCTGCGATTCGGGGTGCGGTCGTGTCAGCCAGCCAGAAGCGCGCCGTGGTCTCGACGGGGGCCGGCGAAGTCGAGGTGTGGTTTGCGGAGACGGCGCCCCGGCCGGGCCAACGGATCGCGGCGTGGACCCGTGAAGCCCGTCCACGGCCGTCATTGCCAGGAGAGATGAGCAGTCCCTGGGATCTGGAGCGCGCGCATCGGGTCAGTCGGTTCGCGGTCCGGTGGGAGATCCTCGGTGGCGACCCGGTGCCTCATGGACATGGGGCGGAGTGGTATCAGCTGGCCACGAACGGTGGGTTGCTCTGGGCCCTCGCCAGCGGCGATCGGTCGCAGGTCGATCCAGAGACGGCCGCGTTGCTGCGTCGGACCGGGACGGCACACCTGCTGGCGATCAGCGGTCTTCACATCGGGTTGATCGCGACTGTGGCGCATGGGTTGGTCTGGTGGCTGTCTCGACCGCTGGCTGGGCTCCGCTGGCCGTGGCCGGCGCGGGCGGCCCCGATCTTCGCTGCCGTCATCGCATCATGCGGCTACGCCAGCGTCGTCGGGTGGCCGGTGAGCGCACAGCGCGCGACCGTGATGGTCGTGACGGTGTCCATCGGGCAGCTTCTGGGGCGCAAGGCCCGCCCCTGGAGCTTGCTTGGGTTGGCCGCCGCGGCGGTGACCCTGTCCGATCCCGGTCAGGTCAGCGCGCCCGGGTTCTGGCTGTCGTTCGGCGCCGTCGCGGGAATCATCGCCTGGGCGTGGTTCATCGTCCGCTGGCTGCCGCCCGACCATCCGCGCTGGGCGATGTGGCTGGCCAGCTCGCTGGGCGCGAGCGTCGGCGCCACCATCGGGACGCTGCCGATCATCGCCTGGTTGTTCCAGGAGGTCTCTCCCATTTCGCCGCTGACCAATCTGGTCGCCGGGCCGCTGCTCGCGACGGTCACGGTTCCCGCCGCGCTCCTTGCCGGTCATCTTCCCGATCCGTGTGGGTTGTTCTTCCTCGCGATCGCCGACGCGGCAGCACAGGTCGGCATCGGCGCGCTCCGGCTGCTCGATGTTCCTCCCTGGACACCCGCGGTGGGACCGGCGGGGGCGATCCTGCTGGCGGCCATCCTGCCGCTGCGACGCAAACCCCTCGCCGCAGCGGGGCTCGCCCTCTTCGCGCTGGGTGTGCGGGTGATGCCCGCCGATCGGCTGAAGATCAGCTTCCTCTCCGTCGGACAGGGAGACGCGGCGCTCGTCGAGTTTCCAGACGGCGCGACCTGGCTCATCGACGGTGGGCCGCCCTCGAATCGGCTGCTGAAGTATCTTCGGCGGCAGGGGATCCGAAAACTGGACGCGGTGATCCTCTCTCATCCTCATCTCGATCACCTCGGCGGGCTGGAGCCGATCATGGCGGCGTTATCGGTCGATGCGTTCTGGACGCCGCGGCCGCCGCGGGAAGACGACGAAGCCGAATACCTCTCGCTCTGGCAGACCGCGCGGGAGCGAGGGGTGCCCATCTACACCGCGGACGAGGATCGAGAGATGCGGAGAGGGGCCCTGCTGCATCCGCTCGATGGGTGGCTCGGCGCGCGATCGGCGGTCAATGAAGAAAGCCTCGTCGTGGCGCTCACCCATGGGCGGCGGCGGTTTTTGTTCACCGGAGATGTCGAACGAGGGGGCGAAGCGATCCTCACAGGCCTCCTCGAACAGATCGGTGGCGCCGACGTCGTCAAGGTGGCGCACCATGGCTCGACGACCAGCTCGACCGAGCGCTTTGTCCAGGCCAGCCGGGCGGAGTGGGCGATCATCTCCTGTGGGCCTGACAATCGCTTTCGGCACCCGCGGCCGATGACCCTTCATCGCTGGGGACAGATCGGTGCGAAGGTCCTCCGCACCGACATCGATGGCACCATCGTCATGGAGACCGACGGTGAGGATGTGTGGACCCGGACCTGGACGCCGCGCACGGGGTGGCGTCAGCGTTCCCCGTCGTCGATGCCCGTCAGCTGGTTGACCGCCAGGATGTGGGCGTCCCAGTCCATCACCCCGGGCTCGAGCAGGCTCTGGAACAGCCCGCCCAGGATGATGCTGAGGACCACGGTCGACGACTCATTCGATGGCATCGAGAGCAGCGTATGGAGTGTGCGACGGTAGACGCCCAGCGTCTCATTCAGCAGCTCGGGCTTGAGCGTCCCGCCCTGCTGTCGGCGGTACTCCAGCGCCAGCTGCATCGCGTCCTCGAGGACACTGGCGTTTTCGGACAGGAATTGCTTGAGCACCCCGCTACGGGCGCGCCGCGACGCGGTGTCCGGGATCTGAGACACCACGTCCGCGATGTCCCGGGCGCTCAGCCGCTGAATGATCGCCTCAAAGATGGCTTCCTTGCTATCGAAATAGTAGTACAGCGTTCCGGTTGAGACCCCCAGAGAGCGCGCGATGTTGCGCATGCTCATCCCCACATACCCCTGCTCGGCGAACAAGCGGAAGCAGTGGTCCAGGATCTCTTCCCGGCGCTTGTCGTGATCAACGACCTTCGGCATGAGCCCGACTTAACCGGCTGTGTTCCGCATCGACATGGGGGTCCATCACCCGAAACCACAGCGGCGGCACCAGAGAGACCAGGATCATCCCCGGGTATCCCGTCGGGAGCTGGGGGCTGTCCGGTTGGTGACGCAGCGCTGGGTACGAACGCCCCGGATAGGCGTGGTGGTCCGCGTGGCGAGTCAGCTCGAACAACAACGCCCGACCCAGCGGATGCTCGGCGTTCCAGGAGTGCAGCGGTTGGACCCGCTCATATCGGCCGCGTTCATCCTGTGTGCGCTCCAGGCCGTAGTGTTCGATGTAGTTGACCGTCTCCAACAACAGGACCCCGATCAGCGCCGACACGAGCCAGCACATCAGCGCCAGCGGACCGAACACCGCGCCCGCAGCCATCACCGCCACCAGCTGGATCACCGTGAAGCGCACCATCTCATTGTCCCAGGTCAGCCATGGTTGATCCTTGCGCGCCAGACGCCGGGACTCGATCGCCCAGGCGCTGCGGTACGAGCCGGTCAGGCTGCGCCACCAGAACCGATACAACCCCATGCCCCGCGGCGCGCTGGCCGGATCGTTGGGCGTCGCGACGTTTGCGTGGTGGCCGCGGTTGTGCTCAATGAAGAAGTGCATATACAGCGTCGTCAACAACAACATCTTCGCCCCGTCCTGCGCCAGACGCGTCCGCCGATGACCCAGCTCATGCGCGATGTTGATCCCAAACGCCCCCGCAGCAATGCCCACCGTCGCCACCGCCCCAAACAGGGACAGACCCGACAGCGCGCCCGAAGACACCTGAGCCATCAACAAGATCGTCAGCCCCACCTGACCCAACGACGCCATCAACAAAAGAATGTCATGGTACCGACGCGGTGATTGATCCGGTGTCGCCGGCGTCGGCAGCACCAGCTCCAGTAAGGGGACCAGACCGAACGTGATCGCGGGGATCAGCGTGGTCCACCATCCGCCCAACAATACCGCCACCCAGGACAGCCCCAGAAGAATCACCGGGATCAGGTATTTCAACTGCTCTATCACATCTGCCTCCCTGTTCTCTTCTTTGCATAACAATCGTTATAAATCAATTCAATCTTTTTTGATCACATGCTCGGCGCCCTCCTCCCCATCACCGGGTGCAGCAATTCTCCAAGGCAGAGACGATGAGCGGGAACATGTCGCGATGTCGCACCGGGGCCAGCCCGGGCGCCGGGATGGCGCCCTCGACAAATCCGGCCTCTTCAAACGTTTTGAGGAATGTTGGATTTCGGGTGAGGATGTGGATCGGTACGTCGAAGGTCTGGGCGTCTTTGACCATGAACGGCGGCTGGTGGTCGCCCATGATGATGACGACTCCCCCGGGATCGGTTCGCAGCAGGTGGTCCTCGATGACGTCCAGGTCGTAGCCCACGGCCTCCGCGTATTGGGCCAGCTCGAAGCCATCGAGCGCGCCCATTGTTGGCCGGCGGATCTGACCGTTTGGCTTACGCTGGAACCGTCGCATCTGGACTGTTACGGCGAAGTTCGAGTTGTATTCGTTGGGCGCATCGCTTCCATCGTAGAGATCGAACGCTCGCCAGTCGGACAGCAGATCGGGCACTTCGTTCCAGGGGGCATGAGATGAGACCATATGGAAGCTGAAGAAAACGGGTTCTTCGATGTGCTGTAGTGTGTCCTGATGGGCCCGTCCCAGGCTGTACTGGTCGGGGATCCACCCCCACCCGATGGCGGGGCCGCGGTACTTCATCTCTTCGAAGAACAGGGTGGTCTGAAAGTTGAAGTGGTTTTCGAGCTGCACCCCGGGCCGGGCCCGATCCTTGGGCGCCAGCAGGACCGTGTGGTAGCCCTGCTGGTCGAGAAACCGTGGCAACGACGGTGCCCGATCGATGTTCTGGGTGATGTGTCGGAAGTCTGCCTCATGTTGGATGGTCTGTCCCAGAAAAAACGAGGCGTCGGCCATCCACGATCGGCCACCGCTGACCGGGGCGGTCGAGTAGCCGCTGACCATCTTCCATTCGTGTTCGGCCAGCGCGCGCTCCAGATCGGTGACCCACCCCGCCCACAATTCCTGGCTCTGAGGATGGTCAGCCAGCAGCCGGCCGTAGCTCTCGATGATAAACAGCCGGACGTCTGGGCGCTCGGTCAGTTCGATGTCCTCGAAGTGCGCATAGGCCTCGCCCTGGATGGTCGCTCGGGTCCGTCTCCACGCCACCCAGGACGCCGCTGCGTTTTCGATGAAGCTCACGCTGCTCCATCGCATCGGGCTCAGCCATGTCGGCAACGGTGTGCCGAGCAGGGCGATCGCCCAGACCACCAACCACCATCGCTGGGATCGGCCGCGGAGGGCGTCCTGAAGCGGTTTGACCAGTCGACGGATGATCGCGGCTGAGGCGCCCAGGGAGACGAGGATGGCGACCGGGACGAGCGCCCAGTAGACCGCGCCCAGGTCCATCAGCAGCACCCCCAGGTGCCGAAGCAGAAAGAACAGGTCGAAGAACAGTGGATCGCCGCCGGTCAACCGGTTGCCCACCAGGCGCACGATCTCATAGACCATCAGCCCTGACCAACCCGCCACGAACAGCCGCGGCCCCCACCTCGGCCGCGCCGCCAGCAGCGTCAGCAAGACCACCAGCTCGCCGCTGACGACCAGCAGATCGAGCTCATGGAATCGCCCATGCATCGCATACGGTAGCTGTAGCAGGAGATTCAACGCGAGCGGAAGCAGCCAGATCATTCCCCCCCCAATCCAGGGATCATGGAACGAATCTTGGTGGGAATGGCCGCATTCGCAAGTTAATTTCCCTTACTGCCGATCCGGTATCCGACACCACACGGCTATTTGATGACCATGCGAAGTCTCTTCTGGTGTCTCCCCCTGATGGCCGCGTGCTTCATGCCTGCCCCGCCTGCAGGCGCTCCCGACATCCTGCTGCTCACGGTGGACACGCTCCGTCCTGACCATCTCGGTGTGTATGGTGATGCAGGGGCACAGACTCCGCATATCGATCGCCTCGCCACGCGGGGGGTGCGGTTTGATCAGGCGATCACTCCGCTGCCGCGAACCACACCCGCCCTCGCCTCGATGTTGACCGGGCAGCCGCCCACCGCCCATGGCTCTCTGGAGGTCGGCCAGCCCATCGTTGAGGGGGTGCGGCTCGCGCAGCTGCTGTCTCGATATGGTTATGCCACCATCGGGCTCAGTGGTACGCCTGTCGCGGGACCGGACCAGGGCCTCGCAGCAGGATTCGACGCGTTCGAAGTTCATTTCGACATGCCTGCCCCGCTGCTCTCGGCGCGTGCCCTGGAGCTGGTCGATGAACACGTCCGCTCCGACGAGCCCTTGTTTCTCTGGGTCCACTATGTCGATCCCCATTTTCCGTATCTGCCTGCCAATGGGGACCCCGAGGAGCCCTGCTGGGCCCTCGGCGAGGCTGCGAAGAAAGGCCACCTCCGTCGAGCGGCGTTGTTCGACGATCGCGACGGTCAGGCTGCCGCAGTGAAGGACTCCTGTGCACGGTTGTACGCTGGAGAGATCGCGGTCGCCGATCAGGGCATCGGCGCTCTGCTCCAGTCCCCCCGGGCGAAGGGGTGGATCGCGTTCAGCGCCGATCATGGCGAGCACTTTGGAGAGGATCGCATCTACTTCGAGCACGGCCCCAGCGTTCATGACGCCGCGCTCAAGGTTCCGCTCATCGTCGCTGGTCCAGGTGTTGTGCCACACGTCGACGTGGGGTTGGCGCGGCTGGAGGATCTGATGCCCACCCTGCTTCATGCCGCTGGAGTGCCTGAAGCGCAGTGGCCAGCGGTGCTCGGTGAAGATCTGACGCCGCGGTTGGTCGGGGGCGAACCCGATGTGAGGCGGGCTGCGGTGGTGCAGAGTGGCAGCGCCCTTCAGGTCCCGCTCCATCACCAGCTTCGCTCTGGGCGGGCGGATAAGCGGCACTGTCTCAACGGGCCTCGGTTTTCGCTCTGTCAACGCCCGGGTACGCCGCCGCGGCTGTTCGATCGGGCGGCGGATCCAGGGCTGAAGGTGGACGTGAGCGCCGATCATCCGACCATCGCGGCGGCGTACCGGGAGGCGTCTGGGCGGTGGCCGCCGGAGCAGGCCCGACAGCGTGCGGTGCGGACGGCCCGGGAGAAGCTCACCGCCCGCCCGCTCCTGGCGGGCGGATATCAGGTCGAGCGGTACGACCTGCGTGTCGACCCAGGTGAAACGCAGCCCCTCTCTGCAGAGCTTTCGCCCCGATTGCAGTCGATGTTGGATGATGCACTTGGCGAACCCGTTGTGGCAGGGGCTCGGGATGAAGGGACGGAGGCTGCGCTTCGATCGCTGGGATACATCGAATAAACGACCGATGCTTCACGGAGAAACATCGGTCAGGGTGTTCAGTCGACGGTGAGAGGGGCGGGAACGATTCGCATCCAGAAGTAGGCGATCCAGCCGATCATCCCCACCGTTGCGTGTACGATGATCCAGACCAGTCGGTCATTGTCGGTCAACCTGGTGTTCTGAACGGTGTGAACGATGTAGAAGAGCCACAGGCCCATGGTCACCAGCATCGTCAGGGCGTGGAGGGGAAAGATGACGGCCATCATGCCGACGATCGCGTCTCCGCCGCTCTGCATGGCGAAGAACGACGCCAGCCAGAAGCTGACGAAGACGACCATGTACAGAATGGGCCAGTGAGTCAACAGGCCCAGGGCGACTTTTTGCGAGCGGGACACGATCCCTCCCTGTTTTTGGGTTCAAGGGGGATACGGTGCCTGGAACGGGAGTATTGCGAAAATCAGGGCCGGTGGATATCGAATTCGAGCGAAAATTTTGCTCCGCCCATTTCAGACGTTCCAAAGGCCAGGTCGGCGTCGAGCTGCTCGGCGAGCATTCGAATCAGGCGGGTTCCCAGCGATCGGCGGGGGCTCAGGCTGAACCCTTCGGGCAGACCCGGGCCGTCGTCGTGGACTTCCAACGCCAGCGTGTCTCCTTCTTTGCGGCGGCAACGGATCCGGATCGTGCCATCGCGCTCCCGGAAGGCGTGCTTAAAGACGTTGGTGATCAGCTCATTGAGGATCAGGGCGCACGGTACGGCGCGTTGGAGAGACACCGCGACCGGTTCGGTGTCGAACTCGACCGAGATGTGCCGGCCCGGCGGGTTGAGAGCGGCGTGCAGGTTGTTGACGAGCGCGCGCAGATAGCCGCCCAGCTCGACTTCCGAGAGATCGTCGACGGTGTAGAGCAGCCGATGGGTCAGGGCCATGGCGTCGAGCCGTCTCTGCGCAGACGCCAGCGCGGTCCGCGCGGCATCATCGGCGAGATCCGTGGTCTGCAACAAGAGCAGGCCGCTCATCAGCGTCAAGTTATTGTTGACTCGATGGCGGACCTCCTGAAGTAGGCTGTCTTTCTCCCGAAGCGCCCGCCGGAGGCGCGCGAGATCTGTGTCCGGCGCGTCTGGCCATGCCAGCGCGATCACCGCGACATCGTCAGTCGTTCCCGGGCACAGCGAGATCGTGAAGGGGTGGCCCTGGCCGAGCGCGTCCTGTACGGAGGTTCGGAGCTCGATCTGCTCCCCACCTGCAGCACGTGGAATCGCCTGGAGCAGCGGTCTTGGATCTGTGGTCAGCAAGGTGGTGAGGCGGATGCCCACAAGCTCTGCGGGAGCCCGGCCGAGCAGCGGGCGGTGGCTCTCAGAGGCGGCTTGGATGACCCCGTCGGCATCGAGCGACCAGACCAGCGCGTGGGCGCGGGTCATCAAGGTCGACAGCAGTGGGTCTGACACCGTCCATCCTCCCAGAGTCCGATCGGCTCGGTTCAAACTATACCGCGTCCCCACGAAACCAGCGTCGCAGACTTTCTGCTCACTTTTGGCAGCGACCGATCGACAACCCAAAGGTCACTCACCTTTTATCGAAGCAGGAGTCCATGATGGCGATGTCCCTTGGTAACGAAGATGAGCCCTCGGCGGTCGATGCCCGTCAGATCCTTCGTGAGCTGGTCGAAGAGGCTGGCGTCGCCCTGTTTGAACACTATGGTGTGGACCTGGCCGCGAACACCGGCAACGGTAAGGACCTGGAGCGGGTCGCGGTCATCGGCTTCAGCTCCGACGTCATCCGCGGCGCGCTGGGCCTGGCGATCTCGACGCCGGTTCTGGAAGCCAGCTTCGAAGGTGTGGGCAATATTAATGACTGGGTCGGAGAGCTGGCCAACCAGATGCTGGGCCGCCTCAAGAACCTGCTGCTGCGGTACGACGTCACCCTCTACCTGGCGACCCCGATGGTCCTTCGCGGTCTCAAGCTCGAACTGGCCACCTCCGGTCGCCAGGAGCTGATCGCGATCAACTTTCAGTCGGACCAGGGCGACCTGTGCGTCTGGCTCGATGTCCAGACCGAGCCCGGTCTGGAGTTGACCCCCTCTGCTGAGGAGGAGGACCTGGGCATGGAAGAAGGGGCTCTGCTCTTCTTCTGAGTCACCACACGGCAGTCGGCGCCCGCTCCCTGAAGACGATAGAACGCGCTACCCTTCCAACAGGAACTGTTCAGGGGATGTTGGTGACATCTGCGGCCAGCGAAGCAGAGCGCACACCACCGCTGCGCGTGATGATCGTCGAAGACGAAGTCATCATCGCGGCAGCGCTGTCGTCTCGGCTGAAAATGCTGGGGTATCAGGTCGTCGAGATGGTTCATCTCGCCGATCATGCCCATGCGCGGGCTGCCGTCCTCGTTCCGGACGTCCTGCTCATGGACATCCACCTCGGCGGCGCGGAAGATGGGATCGACGTCGCCCAGCGGATTCGAGACGATCTTGGCATACCCGTCGTTTACTCTACCGCCTACGCCGATCCCCAGACCCTCCAGCGCGCACAGATCACCGAACCGTACGGTTACCTGGTCAAGCCCTATGACGACGCCTCGCTCCGTGTGGCCCTGGAGCTGGCGGTTCACCGACACCGGCATGAGCTGGAACGCCGCTCCCTGGAGCGGCAGCTGCTGCAAGCCCAGAAGATGGAGGCCGTCGGCCGCTTCGCGTCGTCGGTCGCCCATGACTTCAACAACCTGCTCACCATCATCACCGCGTCCCTCGACATCGGGGATATGCGACCCGCCGAGCGGCCGCGGCTCAACGACGACATTCGGCGGGCTGTTCGACGGGGAGCTGACCTGTCCCGGCGGCTGCTCCTGTTCACCAGGCGAGATCGGGCAGAACCCAAGAACGTCGACCTCGTCGCTGCGATGCACGCCCTGAAGCCGCTGCTCCGAAACCTGATGGGTCCAGAGATCCGCGTCGCGCTTTCGACCCCTGAGCGGCCCCTGTGGACCGTGATCGATCCCCTGCACTTCGATCAGTGTATGCTCAACCTCGCCGCCAACGCCCGCGATGCCATGCCCGATGGGGGGACCTTCTCCATCTCACTTCATCCCGAAGATGGTGGGATCATCCTCAGGGTCAAGGACACGGGCGCCGGTGTCCCGGATCCGATCCGGGATCAGATCTTCGAGCCCTTCTTCACCACCAAGGGCCCCGATGATGGCACCGGCCTGGGGCTGTCAACCGTCAAACGCATCATCGCCAGCCATGGCGGACAGGTGTGCCTTGCGTCGACCCCAGGTGAGGGAGCGACCTTTATCATCCAGCTTCCCGCCCGCTCGCCGCTGGTGCAGGTTGTTCGCGCGGCGCCCGACACTGAGAATATGCCCGACGCTGACGCGGTTATCCTCCTCGTTGAGCAGGATCCGGAGCTGCTGCGGATGATGAACCGGATGATGACCGACGCCGGACACACCGTCTACGCCGTCTCCGATCCCGGCCTCGCCATGTCCGCGATCCAGCAGCTTGGCGATCGGGTCGACCTGCTGCTCACGGCCGTGCGCCTGCCCTACGTTCGTGGCCCTGAGCTCGCCGGTCGGCTTCAGCGGTATCACCCCGACCTCCGCGTCGGATATCTGGCCAGTCCACCGGACAACCCCGACGACCGCGCCACCCTCAACCGACCGTTCGACCGAGAGCGGCTGCTGCAGTTTATCCAGGAGCAGCTCGCCGCGACCGTTGCGCGATGAACCTCGTCCTGTTTACCGACGACGATCTCGTCGCGCCCGCTACGATTCGTCTGACCGACCGGCGAGCCCGACACATCCGACGCGTACATCGCGCTGAAGTCGGTGAACAGCTCGTCGTGGGTCGGCTTCATGGAGACCTGGGCCAGGGAACGATCACCCGGCTGGAGGCTGGCCTCGTCGAGATGGACGTCGCCTTCACCGGCCCGCCGCCGCCGCCCGCGCCGGTCGTCGTGATTCTGGCCCTCCCCCGGCCCAAGGGCCTCCGGAGGATGCTCGAACACCTCCCCACCTTCGGTGTCGAGCAGCTCATCCTCGTCAACGCCTTCCGCGTCGAGAAGAGCTACTGGTCCTCTCCGCTGCTGGCGCCCGAGACGATCGAACATCACCTGCGGTTGGGGCTGGAGCAGGCCCGAGACACCCGCCCGCCCATCATCCAGCTGAAGCGATTTTTTCGGCCCTTTGTTGAGGATGAGCTGCCCGCCATGGTCGATGGTCGGCGGCGGTTGCTGGCACACCCTGCCGCGGAGGTGCCCTGTCCGCATGCGGTGGCTTCGCCCGTTGCCCTCGCCATCGGGCCAGAGGGCGGATGGATTGACTTTGAGCTGAACCTCCTCCAGGCCGCTGGGTTTGAGCGGGTCCATGCTGGCCCACGGATTCTCCGGACGGAAGCCGCGTTGCCCCACCTGCTGGGACGGATCCTCCTCTGAAGACGGGCGTATCCCCTCCCCTTCGGGCCAGGTGGCCCGTAAACCATTGATGCGACTACAATGCGAAGAATGAGGAGACATCTGATCCTGGCTGCCCTGATGGGATGCGCCGACCCGAGCGGAGCAGACTCGGCCTCACCGGTCGAGGGAGACGGCGTTCAATGGTCCATTGTCGATGAGAACATCTCCGCGGGGGCGTACCTCTCTGTCTGGGGAGCATCCGCGGAGGATGTCTGGATCGTCGGCGGACAGCATGACGCTGGCAGCCTGCTTCGGGGCTCCGGGCAGACCTGGTCGCCG
>JBCBLB010000240.1:0-12638 GCA_038520555.1 Myxococcota bacterium
CCACAAACGAACAAAAGAACAGCACAGCAACAACACCGCTCCCTTTCGATGCGTTTAGAGTAACTATCCAACATAAACCAACAATCAAAACAATGGAATTCAAGATCTTGAAGATTGGAGGGAACGATAAGTGTCCTGCATGTAATGTCAATCAAGGAAAGAGCGCACCGCACTACTTCATCTCTGAACAGAATATCTACCGCGCATACTATGAAGCTGCGGCCCATCGCCACCGAGACCCCAGCCTTGACTTTGTACCTGCTGGACAGCTTGCCAACCTGCAAATGTATAGTAAGAACAATAAAAACCCATTAATCGATACGGACGCCGGTTGGATAGGGCTGACACCTGATCTTCGAGCACTGTTCTCTCGCCCACCTTATAATCAAGTCACCGGAAGTGGGCGTGTCCCAAAGCGGGTCTCTAGGGGTGCGTTCGCAAAATCCAAAAGCGTCGCCGCTGTTCAAGGAAAGCAACAGCGACAGTGCCCAACCTGTGAGGGTGCTCAGGGCGAATACGCGCTCTCCCAACGTATGGCAGGGAGTGCCACGGATGCTGCAGGTACGCGGACGACCTTCACCGCTTCAGGCGAACAGCAGATGACTGGTTCTACACCTCGCGAAACCCGACAGATGATGAAGACGTTTATTGATGATGTAGTTGAACTGGCACGCAAACATCATCACCCGACCCGCCACCCCAACGATCCACGTCCCCCACCCCCAATGCAAACGCTGCCCGGAACAACCACGCAGCTTGATGAACGCTCAGATCCCAATCAGCTTAATCGCTTTCTTCTGGCGTTTCGGAAGCGGCTCTGGGCCAAAGCAAAGACCTGATCTCAATCTGGGTGCCCATATTGATGATGATCTTCCCTTCAGAACCCGATATGGCTGACACAATCGGAATCGGCGCCCTCCAGTGTCCGCAGCGCTCCTCATCGCACCACCATAAACTGGCTCCAGCCACAACACAGACCGCACCACCAACTCTAAACAGCGCCCCGTCTGTTCGGTCCAGTTGTGTGAGCCGCTGAGACTCCCCCTCGGTATGATGCCACATGCTGCCGTCTGTATGAATCGCAACTACCGACGCCTCCCGGAACGGTACTGCCTCAACAATTTCCACCTCAAAAGCCCGCTCCACGGATAACCAGCTGCGCCCGGTCTGCCGCCAGAAGCTCCCCCCCAACGCCCCCCATGCAAAGAACCGCGCAGAACCAAGACCAACAATCCGTTGATTGATGCCTTCTTTTAAAGACAGATGCTGCGCGCTGCCGCCGCGCTCCCACACTCGCACCTCACCAGCGTCATCCCAGGAGAGCATGCGCTCCCCCAGGACCACACACCCGCGGATCGCTGTCGTGTGTTTCTTCCACTGTTGGAAGGAGCCTTGAGCCGAAGCGTACACGAACATGACATCCCAGTGCCAGCCAACCGCCCTGTCAGGGGGCCACCAGATCAACCCATCAAACTCGCCTTTGTCCCGTCCGCTCACGTGCGCCCGGATGCTTCCATCCTTCAGGTCATAGGCTGTAAACCCGGTCGCCCAACGCTCATCTGCCACGACAACGCCGCCACATAGGACCACCCGCTCCGGAGCGCTTTGTGTTTGGATAGACGCCCGGATTCCATCGCGACAGACCGAAACACAACGGCCCACTCGACTCATCACCGCGCCGTCACCGAAGAAGACCTCATCCAAAACCGCCTCCCCTGCCCCATCGAACCGTACCGTCAGTGCGTCCTCTCCAATGTCGAGCACCGTTCCGTCGACACAGACACCCACCCGATGGCGCGGGCTGAGCACGCCCACACGATAGACAGGGTTGACCGGCGTGGCGCCCACCTGGATATTGGCGTACGCCGATAAAAACTCCCCTTGTTGAACAAGGATTCGGTCCCCCCACACGGCCATCTGCTCCACAGGACCTCCAGGAAACAGAGCGTATCTTCGCTCATCTCCGTGAAGAAGGATCATGCGCCCGAGCGCATCCAACCCCACGATTTTGCCATCGGGGATGATCTGCCAGTGCCGTGCAGCATCTGTCACCGCGTGTTGCAAGGTTGAACACCACAACTCATTCGAATCCGTCCACAGCAGAAGCTGTTCCCCTCGTTGGCTGCAGCCCATCACCCGCCCTTGAAAAGAGACCAGTGCTCTTGCCTCTAATCTCTGTATATGGAAGCTGATGACATCATTTTCTTCATTCCAGAACAAGACCTGCTGTCCAGATATCACGGCACCCGCTGGCTCATCCGCACACTCCAGGAGCGTCGTCCAATCGGTGACATCACCGAGGTTGATACGGATCAAGCTGGTGTCCACAAAACAGTACAGATGATCATCTTGCACACCGAGCACGCTGCCCCCTGAACCGAGGGTGGTGATATCTCCCAGAGGAAGCTCGAATAAGAATCTCAACCTGTTTTCTTCCGGAGAGAAGCAGAACACCTCTTGAGGTTCAGCCCGACGGACGACGATGATCAGCCGCCCGTCGAGGAGCGGATAAACGCGCGTGCCCAACCCTGGCACCGAGACCACACCCAACCGCCTTCCATCATCCCGTCGATAGACGCCGACAGTCTCTGAAAACCGAACAATGACCAGTGCATCTGTGACCGACACCCCCAGGGGCCTCTGTGCGGTTTGTATCTGCAACAACGGCGTCTGGCAGTGCCCCCAGAGGAAGACATCTCCGCCGGTGTACCAGGAAGTGAAGACGGCCTCTGAGACAATCCGCCACCCCAGCAGCGCAGCGTTGTTGCTGAATTGACGCTCTGGTATTGACAGAGCCTGCGAAGATATATCCAAGAAAGCCCCCAGAATCGTCTATCGCGATCGCCAGATTTCACGTCCAGATTTCACGTCCAGATTTCAGAATCCTCTTTTATTCCCGACTTGAAAACCCGTCCAGACTCGCTTCCATTGCAGCGCCCTATCAGATGACTTCGCAAGACGCTCCAGCGCGCGCCGACTCTATCGGTGCTGTTGCAAAGCGGCACGGCGTCCGCCGGGCGAGCCAGAAGCTGCACACGCTCGTACGGACCTTTTGACCACCTGGTCCGTGTGACGCCTCAGAAACAGTGATCCCCGCCCCTTGTGTTGACCCGTTACGCTAAGCGTGCATTGTTGCCCATGAGGTTTGATATGAACACACACGACGCGCTCGTGCAAAAGTTTCGTGCGTTTGGACTCCATTTTGCCGAACAGCTTGGTGAGAAACGGCCTGGCCAGTTCGGCCAACTCGCCGACGAATTCTTTGATCTGCTCGAACAGCCCGGGGGACGTCACCTCGGAGAGGTCGTCTCCAGCGATGAAGCCTACGACGTCCTCAAGCCTGTGATCCAGATCTACTTCGACCAGGACATCCTCCCCAGAACCTTCCCGGTCATCTCGATCCCTGGCGCCCGCGTTCTCCACGGCGCTGCCGGTCTGGCGGGTTGGGCGATGATGTTCTTCTGGTTCCAGGATCATCACGCCGGGTTGTGTATGCTCACCACCCCCAACCACCCCATGGTCCTCATCCGGCTCAGCCACCTCTCATCCTCTTCTTCAAGCGCCGGTTGGGCTGTCCCAGGCATTGGCCGCGCCCTCCCCGGCGAACACTGAACCGTCGACGTTCGTCGACAATTGTCACCCACCTCGACGAACGTTCGCGTAACTGGTTGAAATCACTTTGGATCGCATCTTGCATCCATGAGAGACGCATGTTGCCTGTTGAGGTCTCTTATGTCGTCCAAGATCGTCTGGTTTCCCACGCTATCCCGGCGCGATGAGCCCGAAGGGTTTCCGTCAATGGGGTTCGACTCCATGTTCCCTCGATCCACCGACGCATCCCCTGCCAGCGAAGACGCCCTTCGCAGGCATGTCATGGCGCTTGCCGGTGTGCCCCACCTGTTCCTGGTCCTCGCCTACAGCTCGCGGTCCGCAGCGCTCGACATCATCGATGTCCTCGCCATTCACCGCGGCGCGCTGCTCGTCGACTTCTGGCTGGCCTACCCAAGCCACCCCTTCGCCGATTATCTGGTCCGACAGTTGGATGCAGAGACGCTGCGTACTGCTCTCTCGAAGATGGATGACACAGATCGGCGGCGCTTCTTCCGATTGTTGCCCGACGGCGTGCGTGAACCGTGATCAGCCCTGGCTGTATTGGAGCAGCGTTAACGCATGGTCGCGCAGACCGTTGATCGCCGCCTGTTCGCTGCAAACGTCGTCGCCCAGGTCGACCAGACCGATGCACCCCTGGCACGCCCCCGCCAGCTTGAGCATGGCCCGCACCTCAGGGCGGAACAGCCAGCGCCTGGCGTCGTCGACGTCCATCGCCCCGGCTTCGATCGCAGAGCAGATGCCCAGCGTCTGTACGGCGACAAAGACCCGCAGGTCCGTCTGACTCATCTCCGGCAGTTGAGGGCTCGCCTGCATTCAGACACCTCCTACCGAAGGCTTATCAGACTCACCACCGCCCGTCAGCCTCGAGCGCCTCGACGACCGCGGTGAACACCTTTGGTCGCAGCGCCCGGAACGCCGCCGTCTTCGGTCCGGTCGCCCCTGGCCGCGCGCCGCCCTCGACGTGTGGGTGGACCCGATTCGAGCAAAACGCCACGACCACGTCCTTCTCGGGTGCGATCCAGAGCACCCCGCCGGTGAAGCCGGTGTGTCCCACCCCCGTCAGCGGCCACCGATCGCCCGCCGTGCTCTTGCCGGGCGTCACGCCGTCCCAGCCGAGGTGGTGACTCCCCACGGCCCGATGGCTCCAGAACCGCCGCACCACCGCCGGCGACAGGCCCTCGCCCGCCTCCCCCATCCACGCCCGCAGCTGCCACGCCGCCGCCGCGGCGACGGCCTCGACGGGGCCGAACAGACCGGCATGGGTCGACGCCCCGCCGAGGACCGCGGTGTTGAGGTCGTGGACCTCTCCGACGAGGACCCGACCACGCGCTGGACAATCTTCCGTCGCCGCCGCCGCGACCGGCCACCCCCACCGCAGCTCCGCAGCGCGCGCCTCTCTCTGCCACACCGCGTCGATCCGCTCCCCGCCGATGTGTTCGAGCAAGGCACACAGCAGCATCATCCCCAGATCGCTGTAGACGTAGGCCACGCCGGGCGGGGCGAACACCGGCGTTGTATACGCCCGCCGCAGCGCCTGCTGGCGAAGGTCGTCGGTGCCCCAGCGATCCGGGTCGGGAAAATCTTCAAACAACGCGCGCCATGCGGGAAGGCCCGAGGTGTGTGACAGGCAGTGCGCCGCCGTCACCCCCTCTGGCGCGTCGGGGATGCGCTCTCGAATCGGTGCGTCCAGGTCCAGCCGTCCGTCCGCCATCAAGCGCATCGCCACCGGGGTCGCGCCCAACACTTTCGTGATGCTGGCCAGATCCCAGGGCGTCTTCAGGGTGGCGGGCCGTGGCTGCGGGGTCTGCTCGGCCTGCCCCACCGCGACTGAGAAGATCTCGTCTGTTGCGGAGCGAACGGCGATCGCACACCCAGGAAACAGGCCGTCTTTGACCCCGGCCTGGAGGAGCGCTTCGAGGTCAGCCCACAAGGAGACCGTCCTCGGTCAAGACCCCGGCGGCGCCGTACTTCCAGGCATGGTTTCGCTGCCCGTGCCCCACCGGAAGCCCCGCGATCACCGGGACGTTGAGGGGCTCGAGCAGCTCGGTCATCAGATCTTCGATGTCCCAGCCGGCCCCTTCCGGCGCGCGGCTCCCGGTGAACTCGCCGAGGGCGACCGCAGATACGCCGTCGAGGGCGCCGCTCTGGCGAAGCTGGGTGATGAGCCGGTCGAGCTTATAGGGCGGCTCGTTGACATCTTCGAGGAGGACGATGGCGCCGTTGGCGCGCATCGCCCAGGGCGTCCCGGCGAGGCTGGCGACCATACAGAGGTTGCCGCCGATGACGCGGCCGACGATGGTGTCGCGCGGCCCACACAGGTGCCGCCCCGAGAGGAAGGCCTCTGCCCCGGTCTGCATCAGCCGCTTCAGCGCCTGCCGCGAGTCGTCGTCGACATGGTCGGCCAACGAGTGCAGGACCGGCCCATGGATCGCCTCGCGGACACCGAGCTTCTCCATGGCGATGAACAGGGCGGTGGCGTCGGAGAACCCAATGACCGGCCGGCCGTCCATCTCTGAGAACGGCAGCCCATCGAGCAGCTGCACCGTCCCATAGCCCCCCCGGGCGAACCAGACGGCGTCGACGTCCGGGCTGGTGAGCGCCCAGATGAAGTCATCCCGTCGCTCGGCGACGGTGCCCGCGGTGTAGCGGTGTGTCGCCCGAAGGTTGGGCGACGGGGTGAAGACATAGCCCCAGGATTCAACCAGCTGGATGCTCTTCGCCAGCCGCCCCGGGTCGAAGATCCCGGCTGGAGCCACCACTGCAATTTGTGCGCCTTCAGGGAGCATGAAGTCTCAACGCCTACAGAAGAAGTGCTTGTCAGCCAGGTGTCCCATGCGGCCGGTTAGGGAGTATAGGGACTTCCGAACGATACCGGAACCATGGCGGCTCAATGAATGAAGAGATCAGCGCTGGATGTCGGCGATGAAGCGGCTGCTGTATTCCCTTGAGGGCAACGCCCGGAAGCTTGACGGTGGGTTCGTGTTCGGCGGCGCACCCCGCGCCCTGTGGGAACGGTTCAGCAACCCCGACCCCGAACACCGCGTCGATATCGCGAGCCGCTGTTTGCTCGTGCGCGAACCCGCTCGCTGGATCCTCTTCGATACGGGGTTCGGTGCATGGTTCGACCCCCGCCGTCAAAAACGGCTCGGCGCCCACGACACCGCGCATACCCTCCTCGGCGGCCTCCGGGCGCTGGGCCTGAGCCATGAAGACATCGACGTCGTGGTGCTCTCTCACCTCCAACAGGGGCGCGCAGGTGGGCTGTTGTCCGCCTGGACCGACGCCGCCGCGCCGTCGATGCTGTTCCCCTCTGCGACCCTGGTCGTCTCTCAGCCGGCGTGGCACCGGGCCCAGCGGCCTCATGTCCGCGATCGGGGATGGTATCTGCCTGAGCTGGTCGATCACCTCGCCCGACACCCGCGGGTCGAGCGGGTCCCTCGGGGCAGCCACAGTGCCACCCTGGGGCGGGCGTATTCGCTGCATTTTTGTGATGGGCACTCCCCGGGCCAGATGCTGACGGAGATCCCGGGGACGCTCGGACCTGTGGTGGTCGCCAGCGATCTGGTTCCCGGGCGGGCGTGGGTGCACCGCTCGATCACCTCTGGCGCCGATCGGTTTCCAGAGCTGCTCATCGATGAGAAGATCGCGCTGCTCGATGACCTGGCTGCCCGTGGTGGGCGGCTGTTCTTCAGCGCAGACCCCGCGTGCGCGATGGCCCGGATAACCAGAGATGAGCGGGGAAGATATGGAAGCGTCAGTGACCGCCGGATTCTGTCTGGTGTGGAGGCTTGAGTGGCGACGTTGATCGGTCAGATCCTGGAGAACCTCAGCGAGCGGCTCGATGAAGACCTGCTGCCCGCGCTGTACAACATCACCAGCCTGTCCACCGCTCAGATCCGCGATGATCTCGAAGCGGCCGGGCTGTTGTGGTATGACCGCCAGACCCCGCCGTACCCGACCGAGCAGGCGTTGGAGCGGTCTGCGTCATCGCTGATTGAGCGGTCGCTGCGTGCCGCCTCGATCCGTGGCATGATCGGCGGCGCCGGGGGCGCCCTGGCCATCCCGCCCGAGATCCTCGTCTCGCTGGCCCAGACCCTCCGCCTCGCCCAGCGGCTGGCGGTCGTCTATGGGTTCGTGCTGGAGACCGACCGTGGCAAGTTGATGCTCTCTCGTGCCCTGGAAGCGGCGTTTCGCCTTGATCTTCCATCACAGCGCGCGCTCGGGGTCAAGGTCAGCGACCTGCCCCAGGTCGCCCGGCAGCAGATGCCCGACATCCAGCGAACGACCGCATGGATCGCCCGGACGGTGGTGTGGCGGGCGGCGCGCCATGTGGGCGGACGGTTCAGCCGGGTGCTGCCCGGCATCGGTGCGGGCATCGGCGCCTGGGACGCGCGCCGGAGCCTGCGTGCCCAGGGCGAGCGGATGCTCCAGGTCTACCAGCGCGCCTGGGAAGGCGTGCCTTACGACGGCGAAATCGTCGACGCCGTCGAAGTGGTCGACGCCGAAGAGATCCCCAGCTGACCCACCGCCCGCAGGACCTGATCCCGCCGCAGCCAGAGCACCGCCAGCGACGACAGCAGCGTCACGATCGCCATGGCGAACAGCGCCCCGCCGTCTCCGTTGTAATTGATGCCCAACACCGTCAGGTGGGCCCCGACAGCGCCGATCATCAGGCCGACGCCCAACAGCGCCCCGAGCGGCGCTGTTGCTGGGATGAGGAGCAGGACGCTGGCGATCAGCTCAGCGACGCCGGTGCCGATGCGACCGAACGGCTCCATGCCCAGGGCGGTGAACAGCGCGACGGTCTCTGGCGCGCCGGTGAACTTGAAGAAGAGCGTCTGGCCCATGATGACCGCCGCGGTGACCTGTGCGACCCAGCTGACGGTTACGGTGCGTTTTGCCTGCATCTTCGACCTCCTGTATCTACAGAACGGTATGCCACCGGCCGGGTTTGGTTACGCTGTATGGTCAATCGGATAACAAGCAGTGAACCACGAACCTTCGAGGAGTTCGCCCATGTCGTTTCTGGAGCGGATCCGCGGTCAGGCTCCGATCGCGGTCGGTGAGCCGGCCCCTGCCCTCTCGCTGACCGCCGACGAGGGCACCTGGGTGCGGCTGCCCGACTACCGCGGCCAGCACCACGTCGTCCTGGCGTTCTATCGTTCCCTCAACAGCGATCGGATCGACGCCTGGTTGGCTGACCTCGCCCACCAGCTGCCCGCCTTCCATGACCTCGACGCCCGGGTCTTCGGGATCACCACCTACCGGGCCGACAAGCTCCGTGCGCATCGCCAGCGCCTCCGCCTGCCGGATGATCTGCTGTTGCTATACGATCCGCTGGCCATGGACGCGCGGCGGTTCCAGAGCGCCGGCCGAGTCCGCCCATACTGCAAGAACACCCTGGTCATCGTTGACAAAAACGGGCAGATCGGCTTCTCGCGGCGGGGCATGGTCGCCAGCGCCGATGCGCTCGCGGCGCTGGCTGACATCGAGGGCCGGCCCCTCGCCGACCGCAGCGCCGGCGCAGAGGTGCGCATCCTGCCCCCCGATGACGTCGTCTCTCTCATCGGGGCGGACCCAGGCTACAAGATCGTCGACGTCCGTACGCGGTCAGAGTTCGAGGCCGATCATGTGCCGGGCTCGCAGCACATTCCGGTCGATGAGCTGCCCGCGCGCTACGCCGAGATCGGGCAGACCGACAAGCTTGTGTTTATGTGCCAGGCCGGGCAGCGGGCCGCCGCGGCGGCCGAGTTCGTCAGCAGCATCGGCGGGCGCGAGCTGGTCGTCTCTGAGGGCGGGATGACCGCGTGGAGCGGCGATCGGGTCACCGGGGGCGAGAACCAGCGGTGAACCGATGATGCGCCTGGGAAGGTGATGCGGTACAACAGGGTTGTCTCTCCCGACGGTCTATTCTATGACCGTCCTCGGCGCTTCCTGTGCCGTTCTGTTGAACCACCCCGCCCCGCCTTCCTTCCGGGCCCCTCGGAGCCGACATGCATGACGTGATGCAGGTGTTTCTGGCCACCATCGGTCAGGTCGAACCCTCACAACAACCCGGCCTCCTCGAGCTGATCCTTGAGGCGGACATCATCGTCCAGTCGGTGCTGTTCATCCTGCTCGGCATGTCGGTGGTCTGCTGGATCATCATCTTCAACAAGTTCACCACCCTCAACAAGGCCGAGTCGCGCTCGAAGGCGTTCCTCGACCAGTTCTGGAAGGCCAGCCGCCTCGAAGACGTCTACGACGAGCTGGGCCGGTTCGATGGGGGCTCGGTGCCCTCGGTGTTCCGTGCGGGCTATGTCGAGCTGTCCAAGCTCACCAACCCCGACAACAAGGGGCAGACCCGGGGGATGCTCTCTGGCGAGGACAACCTCCAGCGCGCCCTCCGCCGCGCCGCGATGGCTGAGCGAACCCGGCTTGAGGGGCGGATGACCTTCCTGGCCACGACCGGCTCGACCGCGCCGTTCATCGGGCTGTTCGGGACGGTGTGGGGCATCCTGCTGGCCTTCCAGAAGATCGGGGCCACCGGAAACGCCAGCATCCAGACCGTCGGCCCGGACATCGCCCACGCCCTCATCGCCACCGCCGTCGGCCTCGCCGCCGCGATCCCTGCGGTCATGGCGTACAACTTCTTCAACCGTCGGATCCGGGTGATGAACACCGAGATGGAAAACTTCTCCGACGACTTCCTCAACATCGTCAAGCGACACTTCCAGGTCCGCTGACCCCAGACGGGAGACCGAAGCCATGGCGATGTCATCCGGCGGCGACGATCAGGGCATGATGGCCGAGATCAACGTCACCCCCTTCGTCGATGTCATGCTCGTGCTGCTCATCATCTTCATGGTGACCGCCCCGATGATGACCACCGGGATGGACGTGGAGCTGCCCCGCACCGACGCGCCGCCCCTGCCCATCGACCAGGAAAACGATCCCCTCATCCTATCCATCACCGCCGAAGGCACCTATGCGATCAACGATCGCAGCTTCACCTTCGAAGAGCTTCAGACCAAAATCAAGGCGATCGCCGCGGCCAACCCGGACCAGGACGTGTTCCTTCGCGCCGACGGCGGCGTGCCCTATGAGAAGGTCGCGCGGCTGATGGCGCTGTGCACCCAGGCGGGCATCGCCCGGATGGGCATGGTCACCCAACCCGGCGCCCTCACCGACGATCCGTCCGTCGATCCGTCCGCCGATCCTTCTTTCGGGGGGGGCAACTGAGATGCCCCCTGGCTGGCCGTCCTGGGAGATCGTGGCGTCGTTGTGGCTGCACCTGATGGTGTTCGCCGGCCTGGTCTTCTTCGAGCGCTGCGGGGTCGATGATGGTCCCCTCATCGACCCCGATCAGGTCACCACCATCCAGCTTGCCAGCCTCAAGCAGTACGCAGAGCAGGAGCAGCTGGCCACCCGGGCGCCGACCCGGGATCCCAGCCCTACGCCGCCAGAGCCCACCCCTGCGCCGCCAGAGCCGACCCCACCGCCGCCGCAGGTGCCGACCAGCGACATGGTCCTGCCTGTTGAGGAGGACCAGCCCGATCCCGATCCGGACCCCCACCCCCACCCCGACCCCACGCCCCCGGAGCCCAGAGAACAGCCCCAGAACAACACCGATCGGCGCGAGGAGCTGCTCGCGCAGCTCAACCGGAGCAGCGCCGACTCTCAGGTCGAGGACCCCAACGTTCGCGTCGGTCGGGAAGACCGCGCCGCGGCTGGCCCCGATGGGGTTGAGGGGGTTGTTGCGACCATCATTGGCATCGGCGACGCCGATCCGGTGTTGGGACAGTACATCCTCGCCTGCCGAGAAGCCATCCTGCCCAACTGGACCCCCTTGCCCAAGACCCTGGCCGAGCACCCCGAGTATGTGGTGGTCGTGCAGGCGCCCGTGGCGGCGGATGGGGCGCTGGGGGCTGCCCGGATCGTCCAGAGCAGCGGGGACAGCTCGTTCGATCGGAGCGCCATCCTGGCGCTCGCCAAGACCCGGAAGCTGCCGCCGCCGCCCGCTGAGTGGCAGGCGAGCGCCGCGAAGGGCATCCAATTCCGCCTCGCTGCAAAGGACAAGTAAGCCGTGCGTTCTGCTGCTGTAGCTGCTCTCTCGCTGTCCGGCTGTGCCCTGCTGACCGCGCTGTTGCCGGCGGCGCTCGCCCAGGGCGCCGACAAACCCACCATCCTCGTCGACATCTACGCCGCCCCCGGCCAGAACAAGGTGCCCCTCGCCCTCCCGGAGACCAGAGGGGCCCCCGGGAGCGACCTGGACACCTTCTACGCGGTCGTCCGCAACGACCTGGAGCTGTCCGGGTGGGTCACCCTCGTCGACAGCAACGCCTCGCTTGAGCCCGCCGACGCCGGCGTCCGCCTCGGCGAATTCTCGTTCTCTGACTGGGACACCACCAACGCCGCCGCGCTGGCCAAGACCGACCTCTCTGCCCGCGGCGAGGGCCTGCGGAGCGAGGTCTGGGTCTACGACATCGCCGGCCGCAGGAAGCTCGGCGCCAAGGCGTTCACCACCTCGAACGTCCGGGTCCTCGCCCACAAGGTCGCCAACGAGATCATCTACCAGATCACCGGGCAACAGGGCGTCTTCAACACCCGCTTCGCGTTCTCCGCCAAGTGGAGCGGCTCCAAAGAGATCTACATCGTCGACTTCGACGGCTTCAACCCACGCCGCGTCACCCGAAACGCCTCGATCAACATCCAACCCAGCTGGTCGCCCAGCGGGCGGAAGCTGGCGTTTACATCGTACCTCGCGGGCAACCCCGACCTGTATGTCGCCGACCTCGGAAGCGGCCGAATCACCCGGCTGTCCGCCCGAAACGGCATCAACACCGGCGGCGCCTTCAGCCCCGCGGGCGACGCCCTCGCGCTGACGCTGTCGCCCAACGGCGATCCAGACATCTTCACCCTCGACGCCACCACCGGGCGGCAGATCAGCCGGCTGACCAACAACATCGGCATCGACGCCTCTCCCGCGTTCTCTCCGGATGGCTCCAGGATCGCCTTCGTCAGCGAGCGCTCCGGCGGCGCGCAGA
>JBCBLB010000127.1:0-16868 GCA_038520555.1 Myxococcota bacterium
CGCAACCCAACATTTACCACAAGGAGCAGGGTATGGGCAGACTCGCTGGAAAGAAGGCATTGGTTACCGGGGCAGGGCAGGGCATCGGTGAGGCCATCGCGCTCGCCTTTGGGAAAGAGGGCGCAAGTGTCTTTGTGTCGGACCTCAACGGCGAAAAAGCTGCGGAGGTCGCCCAACGCATCGTATCGGAAGGGGGCGATGCGCAGCCCGTAGTGCTGGACGTCACCAGCGAAGCCGCATGGAATGAGTTCAGCGCAACGTTCGAAGGCGCGCTCAACATCCTCGTCCACAACGCAGGCATCGAGTGGGTGGTTCCGATCGAGGATATCGAGTTGTCTGACTGGCGGCGCGTCATGGCCGTGAACGTGGAGGGCGTCTTCCTCGGCTGCCAGAAGATGCTCGACGCTCTCAAGCAAGGGGGAGCGGACAACGAAGCAGGCGCTTCGGTTGTGGTCATCTCGTCTATCGCGGGCCAGATCGGATACCCCGATCAGGCGGCCTACAACACCAGCAAGGCCGCGGTGAAGCACCTCAGCCGGACAATGGCGATCGAGTTTGCGGCAAAAGGCTACAACATCCGCGTCAATTCGATTCATCCCGGGGCGATTGACACCCCGATGCTACGCGAGGCCATGGAGGGGTGGGCCGAGCACAAGATCTTTGGGACGACCGATATGGACGTGGTCCGGCGAGAAGTCGCTGCGCTCCACCCGATCAACAAGATCGGGCGCCCTCGCGACATCGCTTATGGTGTCGTTTACCTGGCCTCAGATGAATCGAGATTTGTGACCGGGACAGAGCTGACCATCGACGGTGGTTGGACGGCCCGCTGAGCGTACCGGCGCTCCTTTCCGGGGGGAGGCGCTCTCTCGGTTCGGCTGCAAGGTCTTGCATCGAGCAGGCAGAGCATCTCGGCGAGCTCACCCATATGTCCTCGCGGAGGAACTTCACCGCAGACCTGCTGGCGGTCAACCTGAGCACACTCCGCTCTGGGATGAAGAGGCTGATTTGGCCTGCTGGTGAGGATGATGCCCTGAGACAGGGCCGGTGCTGACGATGGCCCCTTCATTCTCTGATGCTTGAACGCTACGATGCGGTGCGCAGGCCGAAGTACGTCCCGATTCCGTGTCGCGGTCTGACGACCCTGATCCCGACCGATTTTGATCGTCCGGGACGGCGAGGGGCGCGCGAACATGGAGGAGGGGGCCAGCAAAAAGGGCGCTTGATTTTCCTAGCCGCGTTCATCGGAAAGAGTATGAGCCCATCCGAGGATGGGGTTTTGTACCTCTTCAAGGTTCTTTGCTATCCTCAATGGGCGCTTCGGGGAGGCAGCGTTGACTGTGACGGTACGTCACGGATGATGGCTTCACCCACTCTCAGAAGTGTGTGCCTCCGTCTGGATAGATCCAAACGAGGCACACTCGTTCAACTGGAGGACAGTACCTTCCGGAGCGCTATTCCTATTCCCGCTGACACACCATCTCCGCAACGCTGCCTGGACCATAGCTGAAAGCCCCGCTCCTGGGCATGCTTCAGCATCTCTCGAAAATGGTCGTTCTTCGTCAGCCCATCCGCTTCCTTGTTGAAGATCCGGTAGTCGATGGGAATCGCGATCTCGCCGTCGGTCCAGACGAGGGTGAGGAGGTTGATGCCTTGGACGACCCGATGATGCTTACCCGATCAGTGCTTCGTAACCATCGCGATCTTCGGCCCATAGGGCTTGTCGAGGGTGGTGTCGTCCAGGATCAGGATCCCGTTGTCCGGATCCACCTCATCCTTCGCTTCTGCCCACAGCATCGAACTATCCGGCTCCAGACGAAGCAATAGCTGGCGGTAGCTATCATGGGCCACCGGCTGCGGTGCGGTCCGCGCAGACTCTGTCATCGTCGCATCTTTCGGGGAGCCAATGAGCCACTGGATGGTTTCTTCGGCGCTCGTCTTCGCTCGGCTCATCTCCCCCTCCGAGCTCGAGTATACTCGCCTCAATCCACGACTACCGCGTAAGTCCTATACCTGTTGGCGGTCAAGACCAACCCGCCCACCCTCCATGAGATCTGCACGGAGACGATGCAGTGGGCGATCGAGCAGGACGTCACCACGTTGGGCGGCGACGACACCCGCAGCAGCGAAGTGAGCGGGGGGATCGAGGAGCTTCGGGAGGTCTGGAGTGTCCCTGCGCCGGCGGACCTTGAAGATCTGGAGCTGTGGAGAGCACTTCAAAGCCTCATTCTGGTGAAGCGTGAGGTCATCGACCGGCGCCCTGAACCTCCTCAAGCAAGAAAATACCCGGAAGGAGAGCATCCGCGGAAAACGAAAGATCGCCCGATGGGACCACGACTACCTGCTCAAAGTCCTGGGGCGATGAACGTTACTCATGCGTATGCCCTGCCTGAGCAACCGCTCTCTATCGTGCCTGGTGGTATAAGTGCGATACCCAGGAGTAGAGAATGAGTCATAACACCCCGTCTTCATGGGGCGAATGGGCGCTCCAATGTCTGAACGCTCACACCGTCCTCCCCGAGCCAGAGGGGGCGCCGGTCGAGCAGCTTCGCGGCGTATTCGCCGGTGAGCTCAACAGGCTTGAGTCGGCTTCGCGACAGTGGTCCTGGTCGGATGCGGGCCTCCTGAAGCTGGTTCGGTGGCTCGATGCCAAAGACGCGTACCTTGTCTTTCGGCTTAAACCGTCGGCCATCGTTCGGGACATGGATCTGGTGGACGCGGTCGCGTCCCGCGGCGAGGCTGCGCTTGAGGGGCTTGAACAGGAGCTGACGTCTATCCCTGTCGAGTGGCACGATGTAGAAAGCGTGAGCATGCACGGCGGAAACCGGTCCGAGTGTTTCGGGGTGTACACGAACCTGTGTCTGAGCCTCTTTGAATCTTATCGACGCCTTGAGCGAGCGCCGTCTGACCGCGTCAGGCCCATTCTCGAAAAGTACATCTCATCGATCACCAGATACGCTCATCACTATCAGCAGTTTCTCTGGCGAGTCCGGGAGATGTCGACGGCGGTGCTCGGGGAAGCGAGGGTCGCGGAGCTGACGCGCCCGGACGAGGGGCCGATCAATTGGAGCACCATCGGGTTCGTGCCCGATGAGGAGCGCGCCAGGCGTGCCGTCGATGCGCTATTCGACCCTGGATTCTGGGAATACAAGGACTGGAACGACCTCGAGCGAACCTACACAGTCGGGGAGGGGATCCGAAACTACGCGGCCTTCTCGCTCCTCGGAGAGTACGCGGTCCCGGCGATCGAGCCCTACATCGGGCAGGGCAAGGCGAAGCAGCGCGCGGGGTTGATGTGCGCGCTTGGCTTCACAGGCAGCGACCTGGCGATCGAGCCATTAACCAGAGGCGTCAGCGACTCTTCCGCGCGTGTGCGCGCGGTGGCGGGTGAGTGCCTGCTTCGGTTCGAGCACGACAAAGTGCGCGAGGCCCTTGAGCCCTTGACCCGCTCAAAGCGCAGCCCCGTCAGGAAAGCCGCGTCCGAGCTCATGGGGCGCCTGCGCTGAGCGCTCCTTGTGGTCGGCAGCGAAAAGCTCAGCAGCTTCAGCGCAAGCAGACGGGCAAGCCTTTGAGGTGCGATGAATATTGGATGCCCTATCCGTGGCTGATGATGCGGGTTTTTGGGGTCGATGTTCTACAGTGCCCGGCCCGTGGGTGTCGGCGGCAGGTCCAGGATTGGGTGCTGGGGGAATATGCTTGCCGGGCGGCTTTACTGGAGATGGGCCTGCCCGTCCAGCCGGTACTCTTCGCCCCGGCGAGGGCACCGCCACAGCAGTTGTGGCCCTGAAGGCAGGGCGTGACGCGGACGATGGCCCCCTCATTCTCTGCTTACTGAACGCTCCGGTGTTGTGCGCAGGCCGGAGTACGTCCCGATTCGGTGTCGCGGTCTGACGACCCTGAGCTCGACCGTTCCGGATCGTCCAGGACGGCGAGGAGCGCGAAAACCTGGAGGAGGGGGCCAGCAAAAAGGGCGCTTGTTTTTCCTCACCGCCCAGGGTGCCAACCTCATGGAAGCCAATCTCGAAGACGCTAACCTTGCAAGGGCGAACCTCAGCTATACCGACTTCAGCCATGCTAGGCTTGTTGGGGCCGACCTCAGCAGGACCGAACTCATCCAGGCCGAACTCATCCAGGCCGAACTCATCCAGGCCGAACTCAGCTATGCGGACCTCACGGACGCCAACCTTCAAAGGGCAGACCTCGGCGCTGCCTATCTCCTGGCGGCGGATCTCAGCGGAGCTGACCTCAGCGGAGCCTACCTCAATCATGTCACTTACAACACCACGCCCTACCGCAAAAACGGTCGAATCACCCGCTTTCCCAAAGGCTTCAACCCCGAAGACCACAATATGTACCTCTGGAACCCCAAGCCCAACGCATCCCCCTGATCAGGCTGGCCAGGGAGGATGTGAGACACTCAGGCTGCGGGTTTCGTTGGGGGGGATGTGCGAGAGAGACTGATCGCGTTGGTTAAGGCTGGCCATGTTGAGCAAGCCAGAGAATTGAGCCAGAGCCTGGGTGGATTGTTGGACTTGAGCGGAGTCGACCTCTCTGGGGTGGACCTCACGGACGCCAACCTCCGTGGGGCCCTTCTCAACGAAGCCAACCTCACAGGAACCAACCTTCACTGTGCCTGCCTCAGAAAAGCCAACCTTCGAGGGGCTCAACTCAACGGGGCCCAACTGGATGGGGCGGACCTCTCCGGCGCGAATCTCTCTGGAGCGGACCTTAACGAGGCGGACCTTTCCGGGGCTGATCTCCAAGGGACAACTCTCAACGGGGCCGTATTATTCGGTGCCTCTCTCCACGGGAGCCATCTCCACGGGACCGACCTGGAAGGGGCGGACCTCTGTGAGGCGGACCTCTCCGATACCGATCTCAACAGAGCGAACCTCAAGGGAGCCCGATACAACCACATTCCCTCCTGGGAAGACGGGCCCATCACCCACTTTCCTGATGGATTTGACCCGAAAGCCGTGGGGATGATCGTCGTCATCCCTGACCTGTTCTTCTGATCGTCCGATCGGACAGCGTCGCGATAACCGGGGAGAGATCACTCCATAACGATCGCAAACTCTTCGGTCAGCGGGTAGCATTCCGAAGGTTCAACCCAGACCGTGACGTCTTCTCGGTACGTCCCGGCATCACCATACGCGACAAGCTCCAGCTCGCCGTGGCGCTGGTGGCCACAGTCGAACACACCACGCTTTTCGGTGGTTTCGAACGGCTCATACCCGATTGGGGTCGATGTTCTACAGTGCCCGGCCTGTGGGTGTCGGCTGCAGGTCCAGGATTCCAATGGAAATTCCAGCACCAATACCCAGAGCACCGACTATACCGTCTCCTCGGAGACGACGGCGACCGTATCGGCGGGCAGCTTCGATGTGTTCCGTATCGACTACACATCTGGCGGAACCTCCGGTACGATCTACCCGCGCGGTGGGAGGGCGAGGAGGGCGGCGAAGCAGAGCCCCGCGGTGGGCGAGATCCAGCGGCGGAGGGCGAGGTACGCTGTGGTGATGGTCGCGGCGTTCCAGGCGATGGCGAGGAACTTCCAGGCGAGCCACCGGTCGCCGAACAGGAGGAGGCCGGGAGAGCCGAGGGCAGTGAGGGCGATGCACCCGCCGCAGAAGGCCTTGTCTTGGAGGGCGAAGAGCTGCTCCCCAAGCCCGGCCTTCATGATGACTCGCCCAACGCTACGATAGACGCAATTGCGTTTTACAGACCGTTGCCTCTCCTTCGGCGCATGTTGTCGAAGCTGTCCGATACGCTCTGATAGACGCAGATCATGTTCACTCTTCTGAATCAGACGCGGGCCTTGGCTCGCCCCACAACGGCCACAGGTCAAGCGGCACCGCATCAAAGGGAGGCGCTTCGATGACCTGGTCATCTCCATACACCCCTCGCAGAACCCAATCCGCCCGACGCAGCTCATAGACTTCGAGGAGTTTGACCGAAGGATCGATCAGCCAGGCATGGGCCACATCTTCCCGTGCATACACAGGCATCTTGAACTGACGATCGAGCTTGGCAGTGGAGGGCGACAGAATCTCACAGATCCAGTCCGGCGCTAAATTGAAGTGCGCAACATCTGGAAAAACAGGCATGCGTTCTCGCTTCCAGCCCGCAAGATCTGGAACCAGGACATCCCCGCCAAGGTGAAGTTCAGGCTCATCGAGGATCCACCAACCTCCAGGACCACCCCGCCCGCGGTTGAAGGGGCCACCAAGGTCCATGCCCAGTGTGGAAGCAACAAGAGCGTGTCGAGAAGCGGGGCGTGGGGATGCATGCAGAGTGCCGTTGAGGATCTCTCCGACTTGATGATCGGGCAGCGCGAAGAGATCTTCGTAGGTAGCGGGTCGTCGTTGTGGAAGGCTCATACTGAATTCTTAGTCTTTTCTCGCCGGGTAGTCGATGGGGGATGAGCATGAACGGAGGAGAAGTGAAGTGCGATTCGCCATGGTGGGTACAGCACACCATGTCGCCCAACGTCCAGAGGAGATGCAGTCTGCACCAAGATCAACAGCTCGCCTTCCTTTCATTAGAGCGATGCGTTGAGTGAGCCATAAGATACAGATGGCATTTCACCCCTGTTGGACGACGTGGTAGAGGGGTCGAGGTCTTCGTTCTCGGATTGTAGGCGTGACCCAGAATACTCTGGGCGACCGTCGTCGACGATCGTCGAAGAAGATTCGAGTGTCTGGGTAATTTGCCGCAGTGAGCCTTTGGAGGTCCTGGATTGTCTCTCGTGGACATGAGTTGAGTCGCCTTGCGATGCGACAAACCAATCCACATCCAACCACTCAGACACGATCTGGTGGACGGCGGACGTTGCTCCAGCGAATTGAAGGGCGCCCAGACTCCTGGTTTTGAAAAGATTATGGGAGGCCGAGCGTGGGCAGGTAATGGACTGGCGAAGAGCTGTGATGACATTGATGAAAACATACCTCAACGTTCCCCATCCGCGAAGGCAGGTCGCACAAGTCCGTGGCCGTCGGCTATGCCTTCAGCATGGTTTGTTCCGGCCCGCCTTCATCGCCGTCAGTCGAACCCTTCGAGGTTGGCCTTGATGCGGTGATAGGCGGCCGGGTCCAGGTCAGCGATCTTTCGCCCGTGATTATCAGGGTGAACGACGAGTTTTGGCAGGACCCAGACGAGATGGTCGTGAGGGTCGGGTTCCAACAGCCTGCAGGTCTGCATGACCGTCAAAATCGCGCTCATCGGTGCCTGAGAACAGCCAGCTTTTGTTCAAGGAGCGGCGTATGACATGGCTGGAAGTTGCTGAAGGCTCAACTCCAACTGCACCCCCGCCAGCCGGAACCCGCACCGGATCGCGTTCCGCTCGGTTGGCCCACCTGGTGATGAGCCAACAATCGCGAACCGACACCCCATCCGCGCGGCCTCCTCCAGCCGGTATCGGAAGAAGGCCTGCTGGATCCCGCGGCGGCGCCACCCCGTGACGGTCGATGCCATGATCAGCGCTGCGCCTTCACCGTACCGCTCCAGACCACCGCTTCCGACGATGGTTTCGCCTGCCATCGCCAGCCACTGGCGGCTCCTTGGTTGGGCCTCAACTACACGGCGAGCGATCGGATGCATCCCCGCGGGCGCATCCCCGGTGGGGAAGAAGCCAGCGAGATGCGCCTCGACGAAGCGAGCGGTGGCTTCTGGTTTGGCGGGGTCGACCTCGATAAATTCGATCCCGACGTCTTTCGAAGGGGAGGGGAGGTCGTCGAGTGTTCGAACGAGGTTGTGCTGAACCTCATCGAGGACGAAGCCCCGACGCCGCAGTCCCGACAACAGGCTGGGGTGTTGGTAGGGGCTGATGGCGATCTTCGGAGTCCGTCCCCGTTGTTGGTAAAAGTTCACCAGCGAATCCAACGATGCGTCGCTGACTTCACCGTCCATCCCGAGACCACCGGCGTAGTCGGCCCATGAGCCCGGCACGTCGCAGGCCATCCATCCGCTGTCGACCGGTGCGCCTTCGCCGCCCAGCTCCTGCAGCACCAGGGCGAGCCGCTCGGCGTCCCATCGGGCGATCTGTTCTGATGCGTGCAGACTCACAGCTTGCGCTTTCCGGCAACGGTCGAGGTTCCGCTACAGGATAGCGCCTTGCCCGGCCGCCACGTCCAGGTCGCCGTCCCGGAGATGATGTCGCCGTCCACCTTCAGGTCGAGGTCTTTGCGGATCTTCCCCAGGTCGCGGTAGGTCCCCCCGGCGATGATCCGCTGTCCTTCGACCCGTCCAGGTAAGGTGATCGCGGCGCCCTGGTCGGACAGCGCTCCGGAGCACCCCGTCTGCTTCCAGTTGATGGAGACGGTCACGGTCTGGGAGGACGCGTCGCAGCCGCTCCGATCGATCGTCTCGGTGACGGTCCAGTCACCAGAGAGGTCGACGCAGTCAGAGGCCTGTGGGGGCGGCGCGGATTCGGGCGGTTCGTCACAGGCCAACAGGGTGAGGAGCAGGGTGTGCATGGGTCCAGTTGAGCATACAGTCTCCGCGGATGCCACAATGACCCCATGGCGACCGTACTGATGGCCAATGGACACCTCGGCGGGCTGAGCTACCACAGCCGGCTGCTCGATGATCCGCTTCGGATGTGTGCCTTCGAGCGCGCCATCCGGGCGGCGATCCGTCCGGGGATGCGGGTCCTCGACCTCGGCGCAGGGAGCGGCGTCCTCTCCCTGCTCGCCGCCCGTCGGGGCGCACAGGTTGTCGCCGTCGAGTCGATGCCCATCGCCTCTGTCGCGAAGCAAGCGGTCCTCGACAACGGCCTCGCCGATCGTGTCGAGGTGATCCATGGCAACTTCCTGGAGGCTCCGCCGCGGCCGGTGGACCTGATCATCAGCGAGTTTCTGGGCCGGTTCGTCGAGGATGACGGGATGTTGCCAGCCATCGCCGCTTCGTCGGCCTGGATGACGCCTTCGACGGTGTTCTTGCCTACCCGGGTAGAGCGGTGGGCGGCGCCGGTCGGGGGCTTCTCCATCGCGCAGCAGGCCACCTTCTCGTTTCCTGTGTTGGGCATGAACCTCCGCTCGGCGCTGCCGATCCACCTCAACGCGCGGCACGGGGTGATGCTCGGCCCCAACACCCTCCTCGCAGAGCCCGAACAGTGCGACGTCATCGTTCCCCCGCAGGTCAGCGGGGGCGCGGACGTTGAGATGACCTTCGCCATCGATCGGACCGGCCGGCTGGACGGGATCGCCGGATGGTTCGATGCCGATCTGGGCAACGGGGTGCGCCTGCAGACGACGCCCGGCTTCGACACCCACTGGGGGCAGATGTTGTTCCCGATCCCGCCAGCAGAGGTGCATCCTGGCGATCGGTTGGCGGTTCACCTTGTTCAGGTCGAATCTCGTTGGACGTGGCGGGTGACCATTACCCGGGGAAAGGACGTGATCCTCGACCATCAAGGGCAGGATATCCTTGAACCGAAGGCGGTCCAGGTGGCTCCTCCGACCTGGGTTCCTGCAGAAAATGCAGGATATCCCAGAATTCTGGAGGGTGGCGATCGGCGATCTGCCATCCAGGAGCACAACGCCGCCGCGGTCGCCGATCTCAACGCCGGGCGGCTGTCCGAGGCGGCCTGGCGGCTGGCTCGGCTGTGTGGGGAGCTGTCCCCTGAAGAAGACGATATCGCCGGTGTGCTCTACGAAAACCTGGGCATCGCCTTGTTGAGCCTCGGGCAGAACGCCCAGGCAGCCCAGAGCTTCCTTCGGGCCCTGGATGGTGGGGTCGAGCGGGAGCAGTCGTTGCGACTGGTCATCAACTGCTTCTCCCGGCTGAGCCAGCCGCATAACGCAGCCCGTGCGTTAGAGGCTTATATCGAGCGATTCGGTCCTCACCCGGAGGGCTGGGATCGCTTCACCGTCGCCCCTTGTTGTGGCAATCGCCGCCGTCAGCCGCGCGTCGGCGGGGAGGGCAGATGAGGTCCCAGCTCTGCAAGACCGGTGACATCGTGGATATCGTTGCCCTGGTCGGGGATGAGCCACGCTCCCGCGTTGGCGGGACCGGCAGCCCGTAGCTCTTCGATGGCGCGTCGGTGGGCAGCGGCCTGACTGCTTCGAATCCGATGCGCCTGGAGCAGTCCATCTTGAAGCGGCTCCGGCAGGTTCTCGGGGATCGCCTCCGGAGAGAGCGCGTGCGTCGGAGGGGGGATGGTCCGGTTGATGAGGAAGCCGCCGAAGGGCATCTCTTTCTCTGCGAGCAGCTCGATGAAGAAGAGGGCTTCGGCCCGTGCGGCGGGGGCGGGTGTGGTCACCAGGAGAAACCGGGTCCTGGGTCCCCGCAGCAGCTTGTGGACGTCGAGGGAGCGGACCCGCATGTTCTCCCCGACAGAGACAAACGCGTCGAAGAAGTCGGCGATTTCACCGATGGTGCCGCTGCCGATCAGTCGCTTGAGGACCCGGGTGATCGCCTCACTGCCGAGCTCGAGCGCCCGCCACCCGCCGGCCCGCGCGGGCATCACCAACCAGCGGAGCACCCCCTGATCCATCAACGTGGCCATCCGGTCGGGCGCCTTGAGGAAGTCCAGGGCGTGTCGGGTGGGCGGCGTGTCCAGGACGACGACGTCATAATCGCCGCTTTCAGCGAGCTGGAGCAGCCGCTCCATGGCCATATATTCATGGCTTCCGCCGAGCCGCTCGCTGGCGAATCGGTAGTAGCGGTTTCTCAGGATGCGATCCCGGATCTCTTCTGAGGACGCCAGCCGCCCGATGAGTTCATCGAACGTGTCCTTGGCGTCGAGCATCATCGCGTCCAGCCGGCCGCCGCGGTCGGTCTGCAGGGGGACCCGTCGGGCTTCGTTGGAGAGCGCGCCGATGGACAGGCTGTCGGCGAGGCGCCGCGCGGGGTCGATGGTGAGCACAGCCACCCGCTTCCCAGCGAGCGCCCACTTCACGGCGAGGGCTGCGCTGACGGTGGTCTTGCCCACGCCGCCAGAGCCACAGCAGATGACGACATCACACTCGTTCACGGCTGATCCTCCGACAACAGCGCCTGACCCATCTGCCCCATGATCTCCACATCGGGGGGGCCGTCAAAGTGGTGCGGCAGGGTTCGCATCGGTGCGTCGATCGTGGCAGCGAGCTGTGTTTGTGAGGCGTCCTGCTGCGCAAGCCGCTCCAACCACCGATCGAGCAGCCCTGCCGCTTCGACGACGGCGGGGCCGGCCTGCTCGAGGAGCGCACCCCGTCGCTGCGGCCAGATGCTGCGGTCGTCGAAGGGGGCGGGGTATACGCTGTTGAGAACGAGCGCTTTGACCTGCGCCCGGCTCTCCATGTCCAGCCGCCGCCACAGGTCGATGGTCTCGTTGGTGGGCATCTCTTCGGGAAGACAGACCAGAACGAGGCCGGTCGTCTTCGGGTCGCCGATCGCGTCCTGGACCTGCTTGACGCCATCATACATCGGGCCGGCCCGGGTGAGGTCCATCATGGTCTGCGCAGAGCGCAGCATGGTGACGCCGTGTCCGGTCGCTGGGGCGTCGACGATGATGAGGTCCCACTTCGGCTGCCCGCCGGGCCAGCTCGAACGCTCCAGATCCATGATCTTGCCGAGCTGAACAGCGTCATGGAGGCCGGGCACCCCATCGACGAACGGCCCGATGATCCGGTTCTGGAAGACGAGCTTATACAGCTGTCGGAACCGAATCTGCTGGACGACGTAGTCTTCAATCGCCGCCTCTGGCGTAATGGACAGCGTAAAGAGGGGCAGGTCCGGATGAAGCCGGAAGGGGTCGTAGCTGACCTTGTTGAGGTCGAACAGGGGCGGGACCCGCGCGGCGCCGGAGGTCTCGGCGATGAGGGTCCGCATTCCCGTCTTCGCCGCGGCGAGGCCCAGGGAGACCGCGACGGTGGTCTTTCCAACGCCGCCTTTGCCCGTGACCAGGAGGATGCGGTGATCGAGAAGGTTCACGCCTGTGTTTCCTCAGACAATGCGGCATGGACGGCCCGCATCACCTTGGGGTTCAGGGGCATCTCGACGTGCCCCACCCGGTCCACTTCGACCGCACGGCCGTGGATCGGCGTCGCGTTCTGTGTGGGGAGGACGATGACGTCGATGTCGCTCCAGATGGCCGTCACGGGAACCCCGAGCTGTGCGGGGAGTCCTTCGAGCACATCGCTGCCTGGCGCCAGCTCATGACTCTGCCGGCCGAAGCCGAAGATGTGCATCTTCGTCCCCCGCCACGGGGTTCCCAGGGTGACCAGACGCCGCACAGAGCCCGCCCTGTCGAGGTGGTGGATGTACCACGCCGACACCACCCCGCCCATCGAGTGTCCCACGAGGTCGACCTGCTCGGCGCCGCTTACCTCAAGCATCTTCGCGACCCGGCCCTTAAGGTGCGCCGCGAACGCCCGGACGTCGTCTCGCACCACCGGGTTGTTGATCGCCCACACCCACCGCCCCCGGCGGCGCAGGTACGCGGCCAGCAGGACGAACATCATCCGGTTGAGCCCATAGCCGGGCACCAGGATGACCGGGGGGAGCTGCACAGGCCCGATGGGCGGCCGGGGCCGATTGGGCACAACCGCCAGGGGGGTGCTGACCACCGCCCAGTTCAGCGCCATCCACTCCCGAATGAGCGCGCTCATCGCAACCAATCGGAGAGGGGGGCGTCGCTGTTGCTCATACACCCGCACCATTGTGGTGAACAACGTCGAAACGAACGTCGTCCCCATCACCACCATCACACCAATCAGGGCAAGCCGCATACGGAGCGTTAGCCCCTTGCAAGGGACCTGCGCAACCGAACCCTTGCCTTTTGAGGCGAAGTGTTTACTGTTGGGCAGCCCGGCGGCCGGCCCTGACTGTCAGACCGCCCGACCAAACCGATCAGAACTCATCCAAATCATGGAGGCCGCCCGTGCCCCTGTACGAGTACCGCTGCCCCGATTGTGGTCACCAGTTCGAAGCCCTGCAGAAGATGTCCGATGACCCCATCACAGACTGCCCCAGCTGTGGCGCCAATCAGGTGAAAAAGCTCATCTCAAAGACCTCCTTCGTTCTCAAGGGCGGTGGCTGGTACAAAGACCACTATGGTCTCAAGAAGGGCGGCTCCAGCAGCAGCAGCGACGCCTCTTCGTCATCGTCGTCTTCATCTTCGTCGTCTTCATCCTCGGACTCCGGCTCGTCTGGCGGCTCCAGCAGCGCTGCCAGCTCCTGATGGCGCAGCTCCTCGACGGACGCCTGCTGGCCCGCGAATCCCTGCTCGCCCTCAAGCCGCGGATCGGCGCGTTGTCGCGGCCGCCGGGGCTCGCGGTCGTTCGCGTCGGCGAAGATCCGGCCAGCGGCATTTATGTCCGACGCAAGAGCCGGCGCGCAGAGAAGCTTGGCTTCTTTCAGCCCGAAGGGCTGCATCTGCCGGCCTCGACCACCCAACAACAGCTCCTCGACGTCGTCATGCGGCTGAACGAAGATCCGCAGGTCGACGGCATCCTCGTCCAGCTGCCTCTCCCGGCGAGCATCAACGCCCAGCTCGTGCTCGACGCCATCGATCCCAGCAAAGACGTCGACGGCTTCCACACCATGAACGCAGGCCGCCTCGCCCAGGGGCGGCGGACCGATGCGTTGATGATCGCCTGCACGCCGAAGGGGGCGATGCGCCTGCTCCGATCTGCAGAGATGGATATCCGCGGCGCCGAAGCGGTCGTGGTGGGGCGAAGCAACATCGTCGGTCGGCCGATGGCCTGGCTGCTTGAGCAGGCCAACGCGACCGTGACCCTCTGTCACAGCCGGACCCAGAACCTCCAGAGCCACATCAAGCGCGCGGACGTCGTCGTCGCCGCAGTCGGTCGGCCGGAGCTGATCCCCGGCGCCTGGGTGCGCCCCGGCGCCATCGTCATCGACGTCGGAATCAACCGCCTCGACGACGGCAAGGTCGTCGGCGACGTTCAGTTTGATGTCGCTGTGAAGCGCGCGGCGGCCATCACGCCGGTCCCCGGTGGTGTCGGCCCGATGACCATCGCCATGCTGATGGAGAACACGGTCATCAGCGCGGAAGCCCGCCAACGCTGACCGTTATCCCTCACAACCCAGCGGGATCGGGGGGGGCAACCGGGCACGGTCCAACAGGTCCCGGTTCGGATCCTGTGCAACCGGGCGAACCAACGTCAGCGTGGGTTCTATCCCGGGTGCTGTGCGCAAGGCGTGGCTCAGCGTCTCCAACATCATCTGGGGACCGCTGAAGAACACACACACGTCGGGATAGTTCTTCGAGGCACGGACCTCAACGACGGTGAGGTCCTGACCCAGCGGCGATCCCACCCCTGCCGTCCCTGGATGCATCGTCACCATCAGCGGATCACCGGGACGCAGCGGGTCGTCCGCCCGATCGCGGAGCAGGATGCGATCGGGGTGGACACACAGCGCAGCCCCCCAGGTGGGCGGGGCGACGGTCTGTTCAGCCGAAGCGGCCAGCTCTGCGGTGATCTGCTGCGGCGCGCCGCAGCTCTGCGGCTGTGTCACCACGAAAGAGGCGAAGAGGATTGGAAGATCAACGCTGAACAACCGCATGTCTCAACGATAGCCTGATTCGGCCACCCGCTGCAATCTTCCTGTCCTCGGCCCCTCAAACGAAGCCACCCCTGGCGACAAGGAGGCGCAGGGGGTGGCGTATTCGAGGGGCATGGATCAGTCGTTGTCGAACGTCTCTGCCGGCAGCCAGTCCTGGCACGAGCAGGCCAGGTTGCGGTCGCCGTAGACGTTGTCGATGCGCCGCACGGTGGGCCAGTACTTCTGGCTCAGCCCGCCCTTCGCCGGGAACGCAGCCTGACTGCGGGGATACGGGTGATCCCATGCGTCGGCGCAGACCGCCTGGGCGGTGTGCGGTGCGTTCTTGAGCGGGTTGTCGGTCGCGTCCATTTTCCCATCGGCGACCGCCTGGATCTCTTCCCGGATGGCGATCATCGCATCGCAGAACCGATCCAGCTCGGACAGCGCCTCGCTCTCGGTGGGCTCGATCATCAAGGTGCCGGCCACCGGCCAGGACATCGTCGGGGCGTGGAAGCCGTAGTCCATCAGGCGCTTGGCGATGTCATCGACGGTGATGCCGGCGAGGTCCTTCATCGGACGGACGTCGAGGATACACTCATGCGCGACCCGCCCGTGGGGGCCCTTGTAGAGGACCGGGAAGTGCGCATCGAGTCGGTGAGCCAGGTAGTTCGCCGCCAGGATCGCGATTTCGCTGGCCTTCTCAAGACCATCCGGGCCGCTCATTGCGATATAGGCCCACGAGATCGGAAGGATCGAAGGACTGCCATGGTTCGCGGCAGAGACCGGGCCCACCACGTTGCCTTCTGAAGCGAGCGGATCACCAGGGAGGAACGGCGCGAGGTGCGCCTTCACGCCGATGGGGCCCATGCCTGGACCGCCGCCACCGTGTGGAATGCAGTTGTGAACCACGACGCCGTTGGCGAGGAAGGTGTGAACATCTGCGACCGTGAGGTCATACACTCGCCGCGTGCCGGCCGGGCGCACCGCGACGACGCCAAGGTGGAGCACAGGCTCGAGCTCCGCCTCCGCCTCCGCCTCCGTTGCGCAGGGCACCGTGTCGGACGTTCCCTTCGGATGATGGTCATTGAACCAATTCAGGATCCGGTTCCCCTGGAATCCAGCGAAGTCGGGGCTCAGGATGGGCGGGTGCTGACTGAGCTGCTCAACGGCACGGCCCACCCAACGCTTCCAGCCTGAGATCGATGCCGTCGACGTGTCGTTCAAGAACATCGCCTCCCGGGCGACTTCATCCTGTGGCGTGCGCATTCGGGACATGAGGCCGAGATGATCGGACGGCCCCTCGATGCCAGCCAGCACCCGGTGTGTCGAGGCCAGGTCGCCCGCTTCGACCCATCCGTCTGTCGTCCGGATCCGGTGGTCTGCCGTACAGGTGATGGTGCGTCCGTCTTCGAAGGTGATCTCGACGCAGTCCTTCTCACCGGTGTAGTAGCTTCCTTCGAGCGTTGCGGGGCGAACGCCCTCTGCTTCGTCAGACCATGCTTTGACGATCTGCCCGGGGATCAGGGTCTCGATCGGGCGCTGCGTCCCGTCCGCCATCGTGACCGGGGTGCCCTCCGCAAGGCAGAACGTCTTGTGCAGATTGAGGTGACAGACATCTGCGCCGAAGTCTGCCGGCCGGCACAGGCCGACCATCGCGTTCATGTTGGCACCGTCCATATACACCTGGCCGCCGTTGTCATGAACGATCCCGCAGACCTGACGGATCGCCTCTTCGAAGACGCCGTGGGTCGAGGGGTAGGTCACCATCAACGCGGCGAGCTTCTCGGCGTGCTTTTCGGCTTTGGCCTGGAGGTCATCGAGATCGATGTTGCCTTGGTCGTCGCACTTGACCGCGACCACCTTCATCCCGGCCATCACCGCGCTGGCCGGGTTGGTGCCGTGGGCGGAGGTCGGGATGAGGCAGACATCGCGGTGCGTCTCGCCGCGGCTGTGGTGGTAGTTCCGGATGGCCAGCAGCCCGGCATATTCGCCCTGCGAGCCGGCGTTGGGCTGAAGGCTGACGGCGTCGAAGCCGGTGATCTCGGCGAGCCACGCCTGGAGATCGTCGAACAGCTCCCGGTAGCCGCGCGCCTGCTCCGGGGGCGCATAGGGATGAAGCCCGTTGAAGCCCGCCCAGGTGATAGGGATCATCTCTGCGGCGGCGTTGAGCTTCATGGTACACGAGCCCAGCGGGATCATCGAGGTGTTCAGCGCGAGGTCCCGGCTCTCCAGCCGGTGCAGGTACCGCATCATCTCGGTCTCGGAGCGGTAGGCATGGAAGAAGGGGTGGGTCATAAACGCCGAGGACCGCGCCAGCGATCCGGCAATGACCGCGTCGCCTTCGATGCTGTTGGGGAGGGCGCCGCCCAGGACGTCCG
>JBCBLB010000398.1:0-9210 GCA_038520555.1 Myxococcota bacterium
CGACGCTACGATGATCAGCACCGGCGGGCGATGCGAATGGGACGCGCCCTGCTCTGCCGACCGGATCTGGAGGTCTTCCTTGCGTCTGGAACACTATGCGCTCCGCCCTGACGAGATGCAGGTGCTGCTCGACCGGCTGGAGCAGGACAACGAAGCGGAGAAGCGGAAGAACCGGCGGCTCGCCATCGGCATCGTCGCCGCCGCCGTCAGCATCGTCATCATCTTTCCGATAGTCACCGTCTTTGAGGGCATCGGGGTGATCGCCCTGATAATTCTGGCGTTCGGCGGGATCATGGCGTTGGCGGTGTTCAGCAGTCGCAGCCAGAAGCTCCAACGGCAGCAGCAGCGGATCGCGTTCCTCGGCGCGGTCCTCGATGAGAACGCGCTCGACCTTCACCCTGACGCGAAGCTTCGCTTCGACCTGGACCTTCGCGACTACGACCAGGGCGCCGAGAAGCTGATCTGGTCGGGGTACTCGCCACACGGCAACATCAAGAAGCGCTACCATGACCGCTGGCTGCGCCTGAAGACGCGCCTGGCCGATCGCAGCGCCCTGATCATCGAGCGCCGCTCCGACATCAAGACGAAGAAGGGCAACATCATGAAGCGAAAGGAGCGGCTGAAGGTCAAGCTTCGCCCCGATCCCAAGATCTACGACCTGCCGGCGGCCCGGTCGGCGCTGCAGTCTGAGATCCCGCTGCTGGAGATCCGCTCGGCGGGCCAGGGCGAGGAGCTGGTCTGGAAGGTTCGGCGTCAGGATCAGGATCTTCCGGCCTCGGACGTCCAGATCGACTTGCGGCGGGTGTACCGGGTGCTGGCGCGGTATCCGCGACGAGGACGCAGATGAGGCGGGCCGCCGATCGGCTGCTGGAGGGCGAGGACATCGCCCAGACCGTCGCCGGCTGGGCCGCCGGTGAGAGCCGCTGGCTGGCCAGCGCCAAGATCAAGCTGGTCGACGGCTGCAACCTGCGCTGCTTCATGTGCAGCTACTGGAAGCGTCGTCGGGACAACGAGCTGACCACCGTGGAGGTCGAGGGGATCCTCGATGATCTGCAGGGGCTCGGCTGCCGGAAGCTTCACCTGACCGGCGGGGAGCTGTATCTGCGTCGGGACACCAACCACCTGATCCGGTACGCGACGGCGCGGGGGATGCGGGTGAACCTGACCACCAACGGCACCCTGCTGGACAAGCCGCGGCTCAAAGAGCTGCTTCGGATCCCGGCGCGGTCGGTGACGGTCAGCCTGGACGCGCCAGAGCCGCGCGCCCATGACGCGCTCCGTGGGCGGCCGGGGGCCTGGAAGAAGTCGACGAAGACGTTGGACCGGCTCCTCGATAAGCGGGGCTCGAAGACGAAGATTCGATTGAACACGGTGGTGAGCCGCCGAAACCTTCACCTGCTGGCGGGGTGGCCGGACTTCTTGCGCCAGCGTCTGGTGGATGGGTGGCTGCTCATCCCCCTCGACGCACAGGATGGCAGCGCCGATCACCTGACCGCGGCGGACATCGCGCACTACAACGCGCGCATCGCCCCGCTGCTGGCAGAGCGGGTGCAGATCGCGGGCTTCGACCCCTGGATCTATGGGCAGGGCCCGGATCAGACCGCGTTGTCGGCCAACAACCGGTTCGCGCGCGGCTACTACCAGCGGCGGCGGTGCTATGCGCCCTGGGCGCACACCCTCGTCGGACCGACCGGTGACGTCTACCTGTGCTGCAACACGCACCGCCGGATCGACCCGCTGGGCTCGGTTCGCGACAAGCCCCTCCGCGAGATCTTCAACGATGCGCCGTATCGGGCGCTCCGCCAGGCGATGTGGACGCAGCGGATCGGGTGGTGTCATCGCTGCGCGGACTTCCTAGAAGAGAACCAGGCCATCGAGGAGGTCGTATGCGGCGCGTCCTGATCGCCTCGTTTGATCGGGTGCCCTCGCCGAAGGGAGCCAGCCAGCATATCCTGGCGACCTTCGATGCGTTGCGAGAGCGAGCGGATCCGTCGCTGCTGACGTTGGGCGACGCGCCGATCCCGGGAATCAACCATCTGACCCTCAATATTCAAGAGAGTAACTGGCTGAGGCGGGCGATGCGGTTCTCAGCGGAGGTCCGGGCCATCGTCGAGCGGCGTGGGTTCGACGTGTACCACGTGCGCTCGCCATGGGAGGGGCTGGCGATCCCCTACGGCGAGCCGCTGCTGTACGAGGTCAACGGTCTCGCCAGCATCGAGACGCCGTATCACCATCCGGACATGAGCCAGCACCCATCCCTTCGCGAGAAGCTTCGTCGGCTGGAGCTGGCCTTGTTGGATCGGGCGACGCGGATCATCACGCCCTCGTCGGTGACGGCGGGCTACCTTACGGACCTGGGGGTCTCCGCCGACCGGATCGACGTGGTGCCCAACAAGCCGTCCTTTGCACCGCGGGAGAACACGGCGCCTTCGGACGGGCCGGTGCGGCTGGTCTACCATGGGACGCTGACGGCCTGGCAGGGGCTCCACGATCTGATTCATGGGTTATCGCGGCTGCGATCGTTGGCGTGGACGTTGACGATTTTGACGGGCACCCATCGCCAGAAGTGGCTGAAGCGGCTGATCCGCAAGCGCGCGCTTGCGGATCGGATCGTGGTTCGTTCGGCGCTGCCGGCGGCGGAGCTTGGGGCGTTTCTGGCGGGCTGTCACCTGGGGGTGGCGCCGCTGACGCCCTGCGAGCGCAACCTGATCCAGGGGTGTATGCCGATCAAGATCCTGGATGCGATGGCAGCGGGGTTGCCGGTGCTGGCGCCGGACATCCCGGTGGTTCGGGACATCCTGGGCGAGGACTTTCCCACCTATGCGGCGTGGTCTCGTACAAACATGACATCCCGGCTGGAGGCATGGATCACGGATGCGGCGTCGCGGCGATCGTGGGGAGCGCGAAACCGGTCACGGGTGACGTCGATGTTCTCGGCGGATGAGCAGCGTCGCCGGCTCCAGGAGAGCTACCAGCGGCTGTGAGCGGCGACTACCCCGCGACGCGTTCTGTGTAGAAGGGGTCTTTGACGATGAGCTGCTGGACGCCGATCTGCTGGAGCGTCTGGCGGGCGGGGCTGTCTGCGGGCAGCGCGGCGATGGTGACGAGGTTGAGGCTGCGGCACAGCTCCATCCATGCAGCGATCAGGTGTCGGTCGGCATCGATGGCGAAAAAGACGTCAGGGACGACTGCGGCGTCGAAGGGCAGCCGATAGAGGTTCTCCAGTCCGCACCCCCTGCCCATACACAGCTGGACGCCGGTGTTGGTGATCTGCAGCAGGTTGTGGACGACGATCGGGTCTTCGGTGCGGATGTCGGCGATGCTCAGGGTCAGGGCACCCGGCGTGAATCGGTGTTCGGTGAGCTGGCCGATGATCGCGGTCGCAGCGGAATCACTACGGAGCGCTTCCGCGGGCAGGTGAAGGAAGCGTCGGTCGGCTTGTGGGGCGGCCAACAACGAGCGGAGCACCTGCTCGAGCTGGGTGGGGCTCCACTCGATGTCCTCATCAGGATACCCGGCGACGCCGATGACGTCGCTGGGGTCATGGGAAGAGACGAGGGGGTGGAGGCGCAGCGGTGCGAGGGCATTGGCGGTGGCCGAGGTCCGCCGTCGCTTGATGGCGTACATGCGTTGGTCGGCGGTGTCCAACAACGCCGCTGCGGAGGTGGCATCTTGTGGGTACTGCGCGACGCCGACGCTCGCCGAGATGCGGGCGGAGACCCCACTGATGGAGAACGGCTTGCGCAGGGTGTCGTTGATCTGGGTGGTGATCTGACGGATGCGATCCTGGGGGAGGACGCCGGCAACCGCGATGGCGAATTCATCGCCGCCGAGGCGGGCGATCAGGTCCTGCTCTCGGAACAGATCGACCAGGCGCTCGCTGACGCTTCGCAGCAGCTCGTCGCCGGCAGCGTGGCCGTAGGTGTCGTTGACCGGCTTGAAGTCATTGAGGTCCAGATAGAACACGACCATCGCGGCGGTGTCGCCTTGGAGGAGGGCGTGGATGCTGTGCGCGAAGGTCGCCTTGTTGAGCAGCCCGGTGAGGCCGTCCCGCTCGGCCTGTAGACGCAGGCGCTCTTCGATCTGCTTGCGCTGGATGGCGTAGAGCAGGGCGCGCTTGAGGTGTTCGTCGTTCTCCCCCTTGACGAGGTAGTCCTGTGCCCCGGCCTGGACCGCGGACAGGGCGAGTCGTTGGTCGCTGTAGCCGCTGAATACGAGGACCGGGGTCTGCGGCACCACCTCAAGCAGCTGCTGCACCCCCTCCAGCCCGTCCGAGTCGGGGAGATGAAGATCAGCGATAATGGCGTCAAAATCGTGCTGTTCAAGCAGCGCTATGGCGTCCCGCATGCACATCACATGGTGCGGTTCGATATCGAAGCCGAATCGTCGCGCCCGGCGCCAGAAGAGCAGGGCATCGGGGCGATGATCTTCGATGAGGAGTAGGCGGAGTGATGTTTCACTCACAGCTGGACTCACCATCTCCTTCCTCCATGATCCTCATCTGCCATATCGAGCGGTATTGCACACACTTGATGGATTTTATGGGGCTTTCTGAGAGAATGTTGCTGATGATTATTGCAGCCATTTTTAGACCGTAAGCCGACTGGGGGCGGCAATTCATCCAGTATATAGGGTGCTTGTCTCCCCTCCTCTCCGGTCAAGGCAGAACACTATGCGTACCCTGTGCATCATCTACTCCATCCTCTTCGGCCTCTTCTTGATGGACAATTCCACACCTTCGGCATCTCCCCTCGAACTCGCGTTGATTGATGGGGATCCGCATACGCCCGACATGGTGCCGTGAGCCGCGTCGGATATGACGCGCAAAGCGCGCTATCGTACATACATTGCATCGGTTCGTAGAACGTATTTTCGCCCATGATGGATGACATCTCCACAGTGGCGGACCGGATGCAGAAAAAGCAGCGCAGCGCCCCGCTTCGGGGTCACGGTCAGCGGCCCACGCCCCCGATCGAATCGGGTCTCGCCGCCTTGAAAGCCGTCGTTGAGATATACGATGACGGTGACGTGGCTGCGCTCGTTGGGGTTTCGGATGAAGGCGCCGTCGTAATGCCACCGGAATCGCTGCCCCTGATCGTATCGATAAAACCGAAGGCGCTCGTTGAAGCCGGTCAGTCGCCAGTTGTTGATCAGGGCAGGCAGATGGTCTTCGAGGCGCATGAACAGCCAATGAGCGCGCTGGGGATCGTCGATCATCAGTCGCTCATTGTTGCGGATCCCGGTGGCCATGACGGGACCGCGGGCGGTTGTGATGGGTGCAGCGCCGAACCCGGTCTTCTCCGCGAGGTCGATCAGGGTGTTGCACTCTTCATCATTGAGGACGTCGTTGACGGTGACGATGTATCGCTCTTCGTCAAGGATGATGCGCGTCATGGCTGGGTCCTGAAGTTTAGACAGAATATGTCCGTGTTTGTTCTTGAGATTCAATTAGGTAGCTTGCGCGTTTCGCGCATGTGACGGCTTCGTCACCGGACTGCGTCGCGCAGCCCGAACCCGCTCTTTCATCTTTCATCATCACAACCCAGCGCCGGGTGCGGCCGTTCCCCGTAAAGGCCCCGTTATAGGCCGTGGTCGCCCAATCGCGCGCCGCCTGCAGGGGACCCGTTGGCTCGTGTCCGCGTCACGCGGGGCGCCCATGGCCTAAATCGGGGCCTTATCGGGTCTGTCCACACGGGTTGCGATCCCAGGCCAGGTACGGAAACGCATGCGCCCCCTGATCATATGGATTGGGGGGTGCTTTTGCTCTGCGACTGCGCACAGGTCTGGTTGTGTTGTGTGGACGCGGCATTAAATGCGTGCATGACACGATGGATCGTTCTGGTGTTGTGGGTGGTTCTGGTGCTGGATCTGGCGGTGTGGTCTCCGCCGCCGGCGCCGGGCCAGGATCAATGGGTGCTTGAGGCGTTAACGGGCCAGTGGTCGGGCAAGAACCCGGCGACGGTGGCGCTGTTCAATGTGATGGGCATCTGGCCGCTGCTGTATGCGTCTCGGTTCGTGTATGAGCTTCGTGCGCGTCCGATCCCGGCATGGCCGTTTATTCTGGGCGGGATGGGGTTGGGGGCGTTCGTCATCTTCCCCTATTTGTTCATGCAGCCGACGCCGCCGGCGGGTCGGGATCCCGGCCCCGTGCTCCGCGGGTTTGGTTCGCCGGTGGTGCAAGGGCTTCTGTTGCTGAGCATCGTCGTGATGCTGGCCTGGGGGGCGATCGCGGGCGATCTCAGCGGGTTTGTTGCGGCGTGGCGGACCGAACAGCTCGTCCAGGTGATGAGCCTGGACTTTGTTGCTCTGGCGCTGGTGTTCGGGATCTCCTGGGTCCGGGGCGTGTCTTCAAAATGACATGACCGTGACCTTTTCCTCGCCCCCTCCAATCGGCAAAAATTGGGGCGATAACAACAGGGTATGAAGATCGCAGCCATCTCAGACCTGCACATCGGCGCCTGTCCACGAATGGACAGCTTCCGGCACCGTCGTGATGACTTCCTGCGGTTCCTCGACGACCTCGAATCTCGACACGACCACATCGTCCTGCTCGGGGACATCTACCAGTGTGACCACGGCTGGTCGGTGGGCACCACCGAACAGCAGCTGGCCGGCGCGCGGGCGCAGACGCCGTGGCTCACAGCGCGGCTTGACCAGGCGAACTACACGCTGGTTCAGGGCAACCACGATCGGATCACGGGCGACGTCCTGGGCGCGCCCGACGAGGTGGTCTTCGACGGTGCGTTCCCGGTGCTGCTCACGCACGGCGACCAGTTCGACCCCATCGTCGGCGGGGCGCCGCTCATCTCCTATGCCGCGTCATGGATGACCGGCCGGCTCCGGTGGGGGGGCATGCGTCCGCTGGCGGCATGGCTGGAGGGCCGGGATGTGGCCATCAAGGCCCAGCGGCTGCAGACGCCGGAGGGCCCCTACGCGATGGGTGCCCAGAACCTCCTGACCCGCCGCGCCGTCAAGACGGTGGTGTTTGGACACACCCACGTCCCCTGGCGACTGGAGATGGACGCGGGGGTCCTGCTCAACAGCGGGACCTGCAGCAAGGGCCAGCGGATGTACGCCAGCGTCGACACGATGACGGGCGAGACGGCGGTCCACCACCTCATCTGAGGGGGACGGTCCGCCCATCCGCGAGGAGCAGCTCACGCAGCGCCGCCGCCGCTGGTGGGATCCGCTCAAGCCCGGCGTGGCGCAAGCACAGGGCGCGGCTGTGTGGCGCCCGGATGTCCTCGACCTCGACCAGGCGGCCCATTTCCAGGTCTTCCTCGACCGAGACCCGGCTCAACAGCGCCACCCCGATCCCCGCCAACACCAACCCCTTCGCCGCCGCGAAGCTTTGAAGTTCCATGACGACGTCAATGTCTGGCAGGTTCTGATCAAGGAGCTTCCGCAGGGCCGCGCCGGGTTGAAAGGTGACGAACGGCGTCCCTGGCTGCAGTGCCCCGCGCCGATCGTGCATCAACCGGTTGGCTTGATCGGGGGATGCGACCAGTACGAGGGGATCATCTCGCCAAGGGTCGCCACGACCCGGAGGCGGCTCGCCCTGGGCGACGCCGATGTCGATCCGGCCAGCGGCAAGATCGTCGACGACCTGTGGCGTGTAGCGCTCTCGCATCCGAAAGGTGACGCCGGGATAGCGTCGCCGAAAATCGGCCACAATCGGAGGGAGCAGATATGTGCACGCCGTCGCGCCGCCGCCCAGCCGCACCTCACCGGCGTCCAGCCCCTCGACCTCGGCGACGGCCCGGCGACCCGCGTCGACGGCAGCCAGCGCCAACCGCGCCCGCGGCAGCAACGCCGCGCCCGCAGGCGTCAGCCGCGCGCCCTGACGACCGCGATGCAGCAGCCGGGCCCCATGAAACGCCTCCAGCCGCTGAAGCGATGCGGTCAGCGCCGGCTGCGTCAGGTTCGCCGCCCGGGCCGCCCGGGTGAGCGTCCCATGTTCCACCACCAGAAGAAAGTGCTGAAGCTCATCAAACACACGCTCCTCCATTATTCATTAATGATGTTTATGGTGAGACTAAAAATGTTTCATTTGTTTTAATGGATGCCTGCCATAGGTTCTCGTCACGACCCTGACATACCCCCGTGAGCGTCGATGCAGACGGCTCGGGTGGTGTTCGGTGTGAGGTGGATTGTGGTGGCGGTTCTGTCTGGTCTTCTGGCCGGTGTGTTGACGACGCTCGCTGGGATGGGCGGGGGCTTGCTCCTGTTGCTGGCGTTGTCTGTGGTGCTCGATCCGCTGTCGGCGCTGGTGATCACCTCGCCGGCGATGTTGCTGGGCAACCTGCATCGGCTGCGGATGTACTTCGCCCAGGTCGAATGGCCCGTGGTGAAGCGGCTGTGGTGGGGGGCGCTGCCTGGGAGCGTGCTCGGTGGGTGGCTGGCGGTTGGTCTGCCGACCTGGACGCTGCGGTTGTTGATGGCGGCGATGGCGCTGCTCGCCATTCTGAACGCGGTCGGGGTGCTGCGCGGCACCCCACCCAGAGCGGCGGTGACGCCCATCGGAGGGCTGTTGGGGGTGATTCATGGCACCAGCGGCGGCGCCGGGCCGCTGCTCGGCGCGCTGTTCCAGAGCTTCGGGTTGCGCAACGTCCGCTATGTGGCCTCGATGGCGGCGGTGGCGTCGGCGATGCACATCGCACGGCTTTTCGCCTACGGGGCCGGCGGCGCGGTCACGGTCGATCTGCTGTTGCAGGGCACCTTCACCGCAGTCGCCGTCATCATCGGCAACCTGCTCGGTGAGCGGCTGCGGCGGTGGATGGGAGAGGGCGCGCAGCGCCGCCTCCAGCAGGTCACCCTGTTCGTGATCATGGGTGTCGCGGTCGGATCGCTGGGGTTGGGGCGGGTCTGACGGGCACCGCGCCGCTGGTGGCCCAGAGCCCGGTGGTGCGTGATGAGCGGCTGTGTCGGTGACGTATGCGGTGTGTAACTGCCCATCTGGGGGAAGCATCGGCTATGAAGAGACGCAGAGGTGTCCATGCGCGGCGGATTGATCGGTTCGGCTGAGTTCCGGGGGCAGTATGTCTTCGGAAACCAACCACGGAACCTGTTCTTTTTGCCCCATGTCTCTTATGTTGGGTGGAGCGGGCTGCGGGTTTCACTGGGCGGCGAGCGCCGGGGCGCCGATCGCCACGTTGAGCCGTTGTCCTATGCCGTGTTCGATGCGCGGGCGCATGCGGCGGGGGAGCGACC
>JBCBLB010000733.1:0-4625 GCA_038520555.1 Myxococcota bacterium
ACCGTTGTTCTCACGTTCACGTTGTGTTCGATCGTCCAGGCTGGGGCGGCGCTCGCCCAGATGCGCCGGGTGCTCCGGCCGGATGGGCTGCCGCTGCCAGCGCTGGACGTCCCCATCGGGCGCCTGTCCGTGCTCACAGAACAGCAGCAGCCCATCCGGCCGGAGCACCCGGCGCATCTGGGCGAGCGCCGCCCCAGCCTGGACGATCGAACACAACGTGAACGTGAGAACAACGGTATCTACGCTGTCATCGCTGAGCGGGATCGCTTCACCGGGCTGCTCCAGGACCTGTACCGGCACGGGCGCCGCGGCGATGGCGGGCAGGGCCTGAGCCCGCATCCCGACCGAGGGCTCCAGGCCGTAGACCACCTCGACCTGTTCTGCGTCATAGTGGGCGAGGTTGTGGCCCGATCCCATCCCCACCTCCAGCACGCGGCCGCGCGCCCGGGGCACGACCTTCCGGCGCTGATGGCGGATGGGCGAGGATCCGCAGCTCCAGGCGATCACATGGGGGAGCACATATCGCTCATACAGGCCCATCACCGCGCCACCCGGACATCCAGGGTATCCAACGACGGGATGGGCAGGTGGTTGAAGTTGAGGAAGTTCTCATCCTGGCTGAACCGAGAGGTATACGAGACGTGCAGCTCTGCCCTGGTTCCCACGAGCAGGAAGTAATAGGGAAGCGTCAGCTCGATGGGGTGGCAGGAGATCCGGGTGGGGATGCCCCCGAGGGTGATCCGCTGCTTTCCAACGGGCAGGCTGCTGATGAGGACGTCGATCTTCCGCCGATAGGAGGTGATGGCCCGGGCGAAGACCCGGTCCGGGACGCGGCCGAGGGCATAGGCCTGAAACGAGGTGGTCCCCCAGTTGAGCAGCGGCGAGCGGACCTGCTTGTAGATCTGACGCATCACCCCTTCGACGTCAGAGCGGCTCACCTTGCACAGGAAGACGCCATACCGGTTGCGGCCCTCCAAGAAGGGGAAGTATGCGGTGAGCCCCACGTTGAGGCGGCTGCGCTCGGGGTGGCGATGGAACACTTCCGACACAACGAGCGCGCTGGTGAGCAGGTTGAAGGGTCCATTCCACAGCGCGCGGGCGGCCCGGAGCGGTCCGGCATCCCAGACGCTCAGCCCCCGAGCGGGAGGGACGCCATCTTTGAAGAAGGTCTGATCTTCTCGCAGCTTGCCCCGCCACGCCATCCGCCGCGCGATCCGAGGCAGGGACAGCAGCTCTGGCAAAAACGGCGGCGGTGTCTGGGCGCCCTCATAGGGGACGATCGGGGGGTTGGGGTCAAACAGGGGCTTCAAGGCGTTCCACATCCCCACCCCATCGAACTGCATGTGGTTCCAGACCACTCGAATCCGGCCCGGTTCGGACAACTCGAAGAACATCCCCCGCCGGGGCGCGCACATCGCTGCGGCGGTGACGGGCTTGTGCACAAACTGCAGCGCATCCCCGCTGACGTCGGCCACTTCTTGATACCGCCGGGCGGCGAAGCCGCCCTCACGCAGGCGCTGGGCGAGCCGCGCCATAAAGCGGGCCTTCAACGTCTGATCATGTTCGGGGGCACAATGGATGAAGAGGTCCATATTGTTGGCCTCCCACACATGTTTTCCGTACATGTTCATGTACCGCTCTTCCGAACCTTCGAGGCGGTGCTTGAGGTAGTTGCGGGCGACCAGCAGGCTCCCGCCGGTCAACGCCGCGATCGAGGGCAGCAGCAGCGGGTCGGGCATGGCTCACTCCTCTCGCGCAGCAGCATTAAGGGTTTCGAAGGCCGCAAGTCGATCTTCGAGGACACGGATACGGGCACGCAGTTGTTGGGTCTCGGCCCGGTCCTGTTTGTTATCCCGCTGTGTATAGACGACCATCCGATAGATGAGCTGATTCGTTCTTTGGAAGTTGACAAAGTTCAACGACAACGACAGCAGCGCCAGGGTGAAGGCGACGGCGATGACTGTCGGCTGATTCTCGGGGCTGATGACCGGTCGCTCAGGTTGCCTGCTCGCCATCGTGGAACCTCCTGGGGGTCGGGAAGATGTCCAGCCTACTCGTAGCCTCGACGGGCATGTAAGGGTTCAATTACCCGCATCGCCGTTCTGACAAACCGGTCAAGTCCGAGCGGGAGATGTCCGAATTCCAGAGAGACGAGAAGGAGAGCGTCTTGAAGTCATCGCCCCCCTCTGCAGCGCAGAGCGCGCTGAGGACCGTCGCGGTTGCGCGTCAGCCCATCTTTGACGTGAAGGGGAACGTCTACGCTTACGAGATGTTGTTCCGAGAGCCGGGCGGGCACCGGGCCTCGTTCGTCGACAGCCGTCAGGCGACCTCTCAGGTGATCCTGACGACGTTTGTCGAGATGGACCACGCCATGGTTCTGGATGGCAAGCCGGCGTTTATCAACGTTCCGGAGCCGATGCTCGACGTCAACGCCCTGTCGGTCCTCCCACGCAACCAGGTCGTCATCGAGGTCCTGGAGGACGTCTCTCCGGCGATCGCCCCGCAGCTGCGGCAGCTGTCCGCCATCGGCTTCACCATCGCCCTCGACGACTTTCTGCTGTCCAACGATCTGCTTCCGCTCGTTGAGATCGCCGACATCGTCAAGCTGGATCTGCGGGCGCTGACGCCGGCGCAGCTCGAGGAGCACGTCACCCAGCTTCGCCCCTTCGACGTCATGCTGCTCGCCGAGAAGGTCGAGACCCACGAAGAGCAGCGCCTCTGCGCGGAGATGGGGTTCTCGCTGTTCCAGGGTTACTACTTCTGCAAGCCTGAACGCCTCGAAGCCCAGACCATCAGCACCAACCGGGTCAGCCTGATCGAGCTGCTCGCCCGGGTCAACGCGCCCTCGACCCAGGTCACCGATCTGGAAGCGATCCTTCAGACCGATGTATCGCTGATCATCCGGCTGATGCGGATCATCAACTCCGCCTTCTACGGCCTCCGCCGTCCGGTCTCCAGCATCCGGCACGCGCTGGTGCTGCTGGGGATGCCGGCGGTGCGGATGTGGGTGAACCTGCTGCTGCTGTCCGACGCCCAGGGCAAGTCCCCGGAGCTGATGCTCACCGCGCTCCGCCGGGGGCGGATGTGTGAGCTGATCGCCCGCCGCAACGATCTGCGCAACCCCGAAGGATACTTTCTGGTGGGGATGTTCTCGGTGCTCGACGCGCTCCTGGACGCGCCCGTCGACCAGCTGCTGTCCAGCCTGCCGCTCTCGGAAGACATCCAGGCCGCGCTGCTGGACCAACGGGGGCCGATGGGCCACACCCTGCAGGCGGTCCTGGCCGCCGAGCGCGCCGAGGACGTCTCGCTCACCGACATCTACCTGGAGGCGCTGGGCTGGGCGCGCCAGATCCGCGCCCAACTCTGAGCGAAGTCCGCTGCACCGGGCAGCCCGCTGATCCTCCCGCGCCCGGGTCGCTGTGTGACGGGTTCGACGCACGCACAAAGCGCGATAGACGGCTCAGACAGGGAGGGGTCATGGAATTGGATCCAGCAGCGCTGGACAACAGTCAACGCTACAAGCTGCTGACCGGGACCATCGTTCCGCGGCCGATCGCTTTTGTGTCGACCCTGTCGCCGTCGGGGGTGAACAACCTGGCGCCGTTCTCGTTCTTCAACGGGGTCTCGTCGACGCCGATGGCGGTGGTGTTCTGCCCGAACACGCGAAGCGATGGGACCGACAAAGACACCCTGCGCAACCTTCTGCCGGCGTCTGAGGGCGGCCTCGGGGAATTCGTCCTCAACGTCGCCGCCGAGCGGTACGGTCGGCAGATGGCGGCGACCGCAGCGAACGTCGCTGCAGACGTCGACGAGTTTGCGCTGGCCGGCTTCACCCCGGCGGCCAGCCGGGTGGTCCGGCCACCGCGGGTCCTGGAGTCCCCGGTCAGCTTCGAGTGCCGTACCACCCACGTCATCCAGCTGGGTGGCGGGAAGCCGGGCACTGGGAACGTCGTCATCGGCGAAGTCGTCCACATCTGGGTGGAGGAGGGGCTGCTCAACGAGCGGTTCCATGTCAACCTCGATCAGCTCTCCGCCCTGGGACGGCTGAGCGGAAACCTCTACACCACCACCGCACAGCAGGTTCACATCCCGCGCGGACTGGATGCGTTACGAGAGGCACCGGCGCTGCCCGGCGACGTGGGAACCGGTCGGGTCATTGGTCGCCAACCCGACGACTGAATGAGAAAACGCAGGTGAATGAGAAAACGCAGGAGATGCGTTTTGCGCGCGAGCTTCAGAACAGTAGACTGATCTCATGCGGCTGACGCCCGGCATGACCGTCAATCGGTACGAAATTGAGACGCTGGTCGGGTTCGGCGGTATGGCGCAGGTGTGGCAGGTTCGGCACCGCAAGACCAACAGCCGCTACGCCCTCAAAGTGCTCCATCGGGCATCTGACCGGCTGCAACGCCGCCTGCTGCGCGAAGGACGGGCGCAGGCGCAGCTGCACCATCCTGCGCTGCTGCCCGTCAGCGACATCCTGGATGTACAGGGCTACGTCGCTCTATTGATGCCCCTCATCACCGGTCCTTCGCTTTCGACCCTGCTTCGCCGGTATCGGCCGCTTCTTCCAGAAGCCCTCGCCCTGTACATCCAGGATGTCGCTGACGGGCAGCAGCGCAGGA
>JBCBLB010000089.1:0-19641 GCA_038520555.1 Myxococcota bacterium
CACCACCGAGGTTCCCGCCGCGATGACCCGTCGAGCCCGCCCCACCGCCGCGATGGTGCTCTCGTCGCTGCGACAGGCAGGCGTCCAGATCGCGCGGCTCACCCATGCGGCGGGGATCTCGGCCACCGGTGAGCCCAGCCTGGACAAGGCTTTGCCCCTGCCGGAACGATTCGAGATTCCCGCGAGCACCATCGCGGCGGTGGGGCGGGCTCGACGGGTCATCGCGGCGGGAACCTCGGTGGTGCGGGCTCTCGAAGGCAACCTCCGCGATCGCGGCGGCCAACCCGGAGCCGGCGTGACCGATCTGATCATCACCCCGGACTTCGTGCCACGGGTCGTCGATGGTGTGATCTCGAACATGCACCTGCCTGGGGAGAGCCACTTTGAGCTGCTCGCGGCCTTCGCCGGTCGGTCGCTCCTCGCGCGGGCCGGCCAGCACGCGATCGCACAGGGCTACCTGGCACATGAGTTCGGTGACGCGATGCTCATCGCGGATTGAGGTCATCCTGGCGCGCGATGAGAGCGGGATCGGTCAGAACATTCACCCACCGATGTAAGCGGCGCAGGGCGGCGGGCGTTGGTGGGGTGCACGTCATCCGGAGCGGTCTCATGTCTCCCATCCTCTTCGCCCTGTTCACCTCCATCTCTCCTGCCCAGGCTGTCATTCCCGTTGTAGAATCTCCTGTTACAGGAGAATCAGCAGCGCCGGACTTCACCGCAGCCTGGGAGAGCCACCTTCGCGCCGAGCGGCAGCGCCGCCTCAACGACCTCAGCACGTATGCAGCGGCGGGACAGTTTCCGCAGAAAGACGGTGTCCCCGGATGGCACCACCAGTTCCTCGACGCCAACGACGTCCCCTGCGCGGTCGCGTCGCTCATCTGGACCTCTGGCCATGAAGCGCTGGTTCGGACGACCGCGGAGACCCAGAACGACGTCATCCTCTCTGAGCTGGAGGCGGGGCCGCTGGTTGAGTGGGTCCTGACCAGCGGCCTGACCATGGAAGAGGTCGCCGTCATCCAGGAGCCGGGCTTCGAGCCAGACTTCGTTGGCATCGACATACTTGAGCCCGCGATGCCGATCGCAGAGCTGGAAGAGATCCAGCGCGTCCGCGACCACCTCGCCGCGGTTCACCAGCTCATCTCCGTCGACACCGAGTCATCGATCGCCAAAGCCATGGCGCGCCTGGGCGAGCGGGTCCATACGCCTCCGCCCATCGACTCGCTCGCCATGACGATCGGGGACTGATCGGCGCGTCACAGAGCGCTCTGTTACCCTCAGGGCCTCCCCTGTTGATCGGAGACGCGTGTGCCCCCTCGTGATGTCCCCGCCCGTCTACAGACGCTGTTGGAAGCCGCCCCCATCGATAAATACGGCGCTTCGGCGTTTGACGAGTGGGTGACGAAGATCCTCGCGTTGTTGGAACCTGTGGTCGAGGATGATCCCGACCTGCTGGTGAGCCTCCACGCCGAGATGCGTCGCCATCCGGCGCTGTGGGAGAAATCCCTGATGACGGTGAATTCAGCAGCAGAGCTGGAGCGGGTTGTGCGGATGATTCCGTTCGCCCGTTTTGCCTTTGCGCCCCGGTTGGGATCCCTGGAGAGGAAAGACGCCGTGGCGCTGGCGGCCTCACCCAGCGCAGCCAACCTGATCGCCATCCGCCTTGAGGAGGATGATCTCGAGGAGATCGAGGCGCTGGAAGCGCTGGTGGCCTCGTCCCATCTCCAGAACCTCGAGCAGTTCGAATACCTTGCGATTTCGCTGGGCGCGGATGGGTTCCGGGCGCTCACGAAGGCGACCCGGTGGCCACGGCTGAGACATCTGCGCCTGTCCTGGAACACGATCACCGTTGAAGAAGCTGAGATACTGTCCGCGTGGCCGCAGTTCTCTCATCTGACGGTGCTTGACCTGGACAACACCTCGCTCAGCCCGGAAGCTCTCGCCGCGTTTCGACACGCCAACGCGCTGGAGGTCCTCAACCTGGAAGCCAACAACCTCGGCGATCAGGGGGCCCGGGCGCTGGCGGCGAATCCATCGTTCCCGAACCTGAAGACGGTGTACCTCAGCGGCGATGCGGCAGGGGGGACCAATGACCTCACCGATGATGCCCTGGTTGCCCTGGCCGGTTCATCTCATTTGACGGGGTTGCAGAAGCTGTTCTTGGAAGGCAACAACATCGGCAGCGAAGGGGTGATGGCCCTGGCCGCCTCACCGCATCTGCGGAGCCTGGAAGTGTTGGCGCTCGGGAGCAACGATATCGGTGATGACGGTGTGATTGCGCTCGCGCAGTCCTCTTTCCTGGAGACGCTCTGGGCGCTGGACCTGGGACACAACCCGATCTCGGACGTCGCTGTGTCCGCGCTGGCCGACTCACCGCACCTGTCCCGGCTGACCACGCTGAATCTGATCTGGACCAGGGTTTCGGCGGCAGCGGTGAAGCAGCTGCGTCGCTCGGAGCGGCTGCCCAACCTGACCACGATCCAGCAGGGAAATGTCTGGGTCACCGGAGAAGAAGCGAGTCGGCGCTGGCCAGACTGAGCGGATGGGCGGATGGACGGATGGGCGGATGGGCGGATGGGTCCATCCGCTCAGTCTCGAATCTGTACGACCACTTTCCCGCGGGTTCGCCGGGTCTCCAGCTGTCGGTGCCCCGCCGCAGAGTCCGCGAACGAAACCACCGATTCGATCAGGGGGCGAAGCGTCCCGGCGTCGACCATCTGGCGCATCTGGTCCAGATCGGGGCGTCGGCTGCGGACGACCACCAGCGCGGCCTGATGAAGGCCGACGCGCCGCAAGGCGCCGCGGAGGGCCGTCCCTGCAGTGGGGATCGTGGTGCAGTACCGACCGCCCGGCTTCAACGACGCCTTCGCCCGATGCCAGGGGAAGCTGCCGTAGATGTCGTAAATTTTGTCCAGATCGCGAAGCGTATCGAGGGATGTTTCGGTGTAGTCGATGACCCGTTCGGCGCCCAGGGATTCGACCAGCGCTGCATTCCTTGTCGAGCAGACCGCCCATACGGTCGCCCCCATCGCCTTCGCCATCTGAACCGCGAGCGTCCCCACGCCGCCCGAGGCGCCGTTGAGCAGGACGGTTTCACCGTCTTGTAGCAACAGCTCATCGCGCAGCCCCTGCAACGCCGTCAACCCAGCCAGCGGCAGGGAGGCGGCCTCTGCCATGCTCAGGGACGCGGGCTTCTGGGCGATCTGGTCCATCGGGAGGGAGACGATCTCGGCGCACCCGCCGCCCATGTGGTCTTGAATCATCCCATAGACAGGCGTGCCTTCAGGCAAGCCGGGCGCGTCGTCCAACAGGACACCGGCGATGTCGTAGCCTGGTGTCCGGGGCAGCCGGCCGCCGATGCTCCACCGCATCTTCCCTTTCCGGATCAGGACGTCTTTGGGGTTGAGCGCCGCGGCATACACCTGCACCCGCACCCGGTCTGACTGTGCGGGAGGATCGGGCAGCTCTTGAATCGTGAGGACATCGGGAGGGCCAAATCGATCGTAAACCACTGCTTTCATCGTACCCACCATAGCACATCACATACGGAGCCATCGCTGTGGTGTTGGGTCGATAAGAAAGGTGTAACGTTCAGTTACGTGGGTCGGTTCACGCCAGGACCCTCCTGTGCGCAGCAGGGTTCCCTGGGTGGTGATCATGACGCCTCGATGTCATCCAAAAGGTTGATTTCGGTTTCCCCTCTACAGAATCAACCGTTCAGCCGACATGGGATTTTGACTTCAGGGATACTCAACGGACAGCAGCCACGCAGAACCATGGCTGCACAAACCGTTCACAACCGACCATCCCGTCCACCGAGGAGTGAAGAGTGGTGAAGACCATGTAGTTCCCATACTTCTTCAATCGTTGCCCTTCATCTCATTCTGTGGGCATCGATCCTGGGTAAACCAAGACTTTAAACCAATGCGGGAGCTTGTTTCTGTCTGAATAAAGAACGGGCTCCAACACAACTTTTCAATCAATCTACATGACAAACAGAGAGATTTCCATCATGAAAATGTACATGAACCCTTTCGCCTCGCTGGCTGTGGCGATGTCCTTCCTGAGCGTGATCGGGTGTAACGCTGAGAAGAACGATTCTGACAAATCCGAAACCCACACCGATACCGATACTGAAGCGAATGCGCAGGTCGTCACGGACGATGGTGTGGTGATCCAGGGGGTTCCGGGTGAGCTGGTGGATCAATACCTGGGCATCCGCTACGCGAAGCCGCCGGTCGATGCGCTTCGTTTCCTGCCACCTCAGCCCCTCGATGATGACGAGGTCACCACAGATGCGACCGAGTTCGGGAACCGCAACTACCAGGTGGGTGTGATCGATATCTTCCTGGGGGAGCGCGCGACGCCGGGTGAACAGAGCGAGGACTGTCTGTTCCTCAACGTGTATACCCCTCGGGATGTGGAAGAGGATACGCCGGTGATGGTCTGGATTCATGGCGGGGCGTATATGAACGGCTCGGGCAATGAGTATGACATGATCGACTTCGTTGAGGATCACGGTCTTGTGGTCGTGACGATCAACTATCGACTGGGTATTTTCGGCTTCCTCAACCTGCGTGAGTTGGGCGGGGCATATGCGGACAGCGTGAACCTGGGCATTCAGGATCAGGTCGCTGCGTTGGCCTGGGTGGAGGACAACATCGCTGCGTTTGGTGGGGATCCGTCGAACGTGACGATTGCTGGCCAGAGCGCTGGCGCCAACGCGGTGTTTACGTTGCTGGGGACGCCTTCGGCGGAAGGGCTCTTCGACAAGGCCATGGCGTTCAGCGGTGGTGAGGTCCTCAACCCCCCGCCGGATCATGTTGAATTGCTGAAGGGCTACCTTGGGGTGGGCACCGACCAGCAGGTCATCGACCGCCTCTCCGAGATGACGCCGGAGCAGCTTCTGGAGGTTCAGGCCAACTCGGGCTTCTCGCCCAATACCTCTGTCGACGGGGTGGTGGTTTCTCAGCGTCCCAGCGAGGCGGTGAAGGGGATGTCCAGCGATGTGCCGATTTTCACGGGGACCGTTCAGGATGACGGCACGACCCTTGCGCCGCCGTTCGCCCCCACCGAAGAGGTGGGCAACCTGTTCATCTCCTTCCTCGCTGCCGATATCGGAGAAGGCGATCCGGTTCCCTATCTCGCCTACCTTGATGAGACGCTGCCGGATGCCAGCGCCGTTGATCGCCTGAGTCGGGTCTGGTATGACGTCTTCCGTTCAAGCGCCCTCCGCATCGCCTCCACGGCGTCGGCGCATGGTGCTGGCGGTTGGGTCTACAACTTTGAAGTCCCCACCGACTTTCCGGAGGGGATCACGCATGGGTCCTCGCTCCCCTTCCTGTTCAAGTGGGTGGAGCCCGGTCACCCCGGCATCCTCTTCCATGAGCCGACGCCGGAGAACATGCAGATCTCGGAAGACTGGTCGAATACGGTCGTCGAATTCGTGCGTACGGGGTCTCCGAACGGTGGCGGGCTCCCCGAGTGGCCACGGTTCGAGGCGGACACATATGGGAGCATGCGCATCGGCACAGGCTATGAATTCGTGATTCGTGCAGATGAGCCGCTCTTTGAGGTTTACGGCATTCGCTGAACCCTTTGGCTGGGCCTGATCAGTACTGGTTGGGCCCGGCTGATGTTGCTGGGGCTTTCGCGGCGATCCCGGGTGAGATCATACGCCACGAAGCCATGGACGATCGTACGGGGTGATCGATGATGGATGAGGCCCTGCGAAATCAGGTTCGTGAAGTCCATAATCTCCTATCGTCACGATACGCTTTCATTGGTCGATATGCGCGCCGGCCAGACCCAGCGCGCCGAATCTACCCTGCACGAGCGGGAGCACCAGACACAACAAGCCATCAACATCCATGATGTCTCGGACCGGCAGGATGCTGGGATGCTGAAGCGAGGCCTGGACCCGGCCCCCTCGCACCAACCGTTGTTCGCCTTCACACAGTGTCACATCTATACTGATTGTATGCGAAGCCTTCCTCTGCTCATCCTTCTGGCCGCTTGCAACAACACCGGCGGCGACTCTGCGCCCACCGACACCGACACGGATACCGACACCGACACGGATACCGACACCGATACGGATACCGACACCGATACCGACACGGATGCGGATGCGGATGCGGATGCGGATGCGGATGCGGATGCGGATGCGGATGCGGATGGGGGTTGGGATCCGGCGGATTTCTCTACTGTGATCGATGTGGGTCCGGAGAAGACGTACGAAGAGATCGAGGATGTTCCCTGGGAAGCGCTCGCAGCGGGTACCCTGGTTCGCATTTATTGGAGATCGGAGCCATATCGGTCGAAGTTCGTGGTGACGGCGGCAGGAACGGAGACTGCTCCCATCGTCATCACCGGGATCCCGGCGGGCGATCAGCTTCCGGTGATCACGGGGGATGGCGCCGTGACCCGGGAGGCGTTGGATTACTGGAACGAGAACCGGTCGGTGATCAAGGTGGGGGGTGCGTCGGTTCCCAGTGGCTCTCCGGCCCATGTGACGATCGATTCACTGGACATCCGCAGCGGTCGGCCAGGCTACAGTTTCACCGATGACGCTGGCAATGCGGGCTCTTACAGCTCCAACGCGGCCAGCATCCATGTCGAGGATGGCGAACACATTACGATTCGGAACTGTCAGATCCATGACTCTGGCAACGGCGTCTTTGTCAACGCTGCCGTCGAGGACGTCGTGTTGTATGGCAACCACCTCTGGGACAACGGGATCGAGGGCTCTTTCCTCGAACACAACAGCTACACGGAGGCGCTGGGTATCACCTTCGAGGCGAACCACTATGGCCCGCTTCGGGATGGTTGTGAGGGCAACAATCTCAAGGATCGCTCTGCGGGCACGGTGATCCGCTACAACTTCATTGAGGGCGGCAACCGGGCCCTCGATCTGGTGGAGACGGGCAACGCGGCGCTGGCCGACGATCCGCGGTACACCGAGACGTTCGTCTACGGCAACGTCTTCATCGAGTATGACGATGGAGGCAACAGCCAGGTCCTTCACTACGGCGGCGACGGGAGCGGCACCTATCGCGCGGGGACGCTGCACCTGTACCACAACACCATCGTCTCCTATCGCGGGGGGAACACGACCCTGGTTCGGCTGTCGAGCGCTGGCGAGCACGCGGAGATTCGGAACAATGTCATCGTCGCCAGCCGACTGGCCATTCTCAACGGGGATGGCACCGCTGAGGTTCGGGACAATTGGCTCTCTTCGGGGTGGCGAGATGCCTTTTCGGGCAATGGGACGGTTTCCGATGGCGGCAACCTCTCCGGTGAGGATGCGTTCCTGGAGACCAGCACCTTCTACCCGACCGCGGAGAGCCCGTTTCTGGGCCGGGCGACGGCTGCTCACCCCGACACATCCGACCACCCGGTCGCGCATGTGTATTTTGATCAGGGCACACAGCCACGTGAAGGCAGCGATGACATGGGTGCGTTTGAATTCTGATCCCGCTTCCGATTGGGTTGGAAGGGTGACCATCGACAAGCCTGTCTAGAAGATTCTACACACCACGACGACAGCGCAGGTCTCTTCGAAGCCGTACGTCATTGCGGATACGTCGAGGGGACTTCCGGCATGCGATACCATCATCTGATTTCAGTATTGCTTTGGTTACACCTGGTGTTATTGGCTCCTGGGTGTGGCTTTGCGCATCGGCTCCGTCGCTTCCCGGCGCCAGCCCAGCACGTCGTGACGCCTCCGGCGGGTGTTTTGGCGTCTGTCTCGGTGTTGGAAGATGATCAGTCGCAGCGCCCGTTCGAGGGGGAGCCTTATACGGAACATTTGAGCCGATCGATGCTCGTCACCAGCAAGAGCACGATCTGCATCGAGCCGGCTGCGCCCGAGACGGAGCTGCGGATCCTGGTCCGCGGTGTGGATCGATGGTCTACGGGGTTTCATGAGATTCACGCGGTGACGGGTGCCCGATATCGAGAGGTGGCCGATGAGATCCGCTTTCTTCCACGTGAGATCTCGGCTCCGTTCTTGTTGTCGATGCGGGATCTGACCAACGTCTACAACGGCTACCAGCTGGTCGAAGATGATCTTGTCGTGGTCGAGCTATCCGATGGAGAATCGATCGAGCGCTATGTCTTCAGCAACCGAAAGGTGGGGCTTCATATCGATCCGACGCTTGATTTGATGTTGCGGACGCCGGTGTCGGATCTGGGCGAGGGGTTGCCGCTCCTGTCGCCGGTGTTGGCGTTGGGCATGGCCTTTGGGTACCGCTTCGCCGACCGCAACAAGATGATCACGAACGGGTGGGATCTGGTCGGGCTCCAGTTCAGCATCGGGGTTGGCTCGTCGACCTTCGAAGGAGGCGGGGGTCAGCTCAGCGTCGGCCAGATCATCGATCAGGGGGCATTCACGGCGCTGGGCGGAGCGGGCTTGCGGCTGTTGGATGCGGTCACGGTCCAGACGCTCATCAACCTGGACGGGGTGGTGGGGGAGCAGACTCTGGTGTGGACGGTGGGGTTCGGCATCGACACGATCCGCTTCACCCAGCTGACGCGCAACGCGATCCCCCGGCTGTTTCGGGACAACACGCTCTCTGCGCCGGTCGACGTCGCGCGGTGATCGGCCGCGTCTTCGGATCCAACTTCTGGCGGGTCGGAGAGCGCAGCGGCGAACCGCATTCATTGTGTCCTGTCACGGCCCCTTTTCGATCGGGGTAGATGACGACCCCCCCGTGAGCCATGGCGTTGATGCTTCATGAAGGGATTGTGCGACCGGAGCCCCGGTCCTATTCGCATGTTGTCTGTTGGCTCCCAGGAGAGTGCATGTCGAGCGTGTCCGTCGAACCGAACAAGTTGTTCTTGAACCTGGCTTTTACCGCATACCTTGGCGTCTTGATGATCGGCCCGAGCATCGATCAGCGTCTGCTCACCCGCCTTGAGTGCGTGTTGGGTGATCTGGAGCGGACGATCGGGCGATGGCGGGTGGTGTGGGGGCCGGGCATCTACCGGGTGTTTCGCAATGGAATCCCAGATAACACGATGTATATCGCTGAAAACTCAGATCGGGCGGAGCTGACGATCAGCATCGCTGGCACCAACCCGCTCTCATTGTATAGCTGGTTGGCCCAGGACTTCAGCGTTCAGAGGCTCTACCGGTGGCCGCACGGTCAGCCGCCTCCGGGCGCTCAGATCACAGAGGGCACGCTCCGGGGGATGCGCGCCCTCCAACAGATGGTCCCGCGACAGGAGCGACGGGATGGATCCCCGTTCCCTGGCGGGAACCAAACGATGCATGAATTCCTTCGGGGTTGGGTCATCGCGCAACGGGCCACCTCTCAGGGGCCGCTTCGGATCACGGTCACGGGCCACAGCCTGGGCGGCGCGTTGTCTCCCGTGATCGCGCTGTGGCTGGAAGACACCCGTGCGGTCTGGGATCCGGGCCACGCAGCGGAGGTCCAGTGTCGAGCGTTTGCAGGGCCAACGCCTGGAAACCGAGAATTTGCGCGAGTCATCACGGAGCGGATGGGGACGAACCTGTTCCGGATCGCCAATGATAAAGATGTCGTCCCTCGCGCATGGAACATCGATGCCCTGGCGGAGATCAAGGCCCTGTACGCTCCATCGCTGCCGCGCAGTACGACCTGGGATCGCATCGTCGGCCTGACGATTTACAACGCGGTCGGCACTGATTTTCAACAGATCGCGCTGCCGGCGCAGACCACGATTCTTCCTGGAGTCATCGACCCGGGCATCAAGCATCTCTTCCCGCTGAACTTCGCCCGGTATGTCGCCCAGGCGACCTATCAACACACCGCGGCGTACTTTGATCTGCTCGAGTGCGCGATGCACGATGACATCGAGGCGGCGATCGGATGGGTCAACCGGGTCGCCCAGCAGATGATCATGATGGGGCAGATGCCTGGGATGGGATGGATGCTGCAGAAGGATCCATAGGGGTCGTCTGCGGCCGGTTCGGCCTGCGTTGACGGGGAGGGTAGGGGTCGATACGTCTGTCCATATGGTGCCTTTTCGTTCTCCTGCTGCCATGCGGTTGCGGGTTCCCCGCGCCACTCCGCTTGAGATCTGGCGGTTGGAGCTGGAGACGGGGGACACGTTCTCCCGGGCAGTGCGTCGAAAGCCGGAGCGCATCCTGGAGGGGCTTCTTCTCCTCCACAGCGGGCGCGGGCAGACCCGGGACGGCCGGACCGATCACCACATCTGCGCGGGCTATGCGCATCTCGTCATCGGTGGTGGCCGCGCGGTCGCGGTGGATGATGCGATCCTGGCGCAGGGGCCGACAGGGTTCACCCGGCTGCCGGATGCCTTCATCGGAGAATCTGGCGGGCATGCGCTGGCCGCGCAGCATGGCTTCCGCCCTGAAGAGACGATGGTGGTCGATCTGGGCCAGACCGCGATCAAGGTGAGCTATGCGGGGCGCCGGTGTCGGCTGCCGCGGGATCAGAAGCGGCTGCCCCGGGGACGGGTGGCGAGCAGCAGGCAGTCGGAGCAGCGGGATGTTCTTCGTGACTTTCTCGCGGATGCGATCCATCAGGGGCGGGCGGGGCAGGCCGCCCCGGGTGTGGTCATCTTCGCGCTTCCCGGCGAGGTCGCGGCGAGCGCGACCCCTGGGAAGTCGACCTACGCGGGGACCAGGGGGTACGCGGGGTTGTGTTGGGACGCCCTGCTGGCGGCAGGGACCAAGCCCAAGATGGTCGGGGTCCTCAACGACGCGGAGCTGGCGGCTGCGTCAGCGAGCCAGCTTCCCGAAGCGTTGGGAAAAACGCTGGTCATCACCCTTGGGTTTGGCCTGGGTGCTTCTCTCCTCGCGCCGGCGTCGCCATGACGATCCCCACGGATCGCCTCTGGCCGGCAGACCGGCCGGCCGTGTTGGTGACGTCGGGCGCCTACAACCCGGTGCACCGCAACCATCTCCTCTACCTGGATGCTGCCCGGGCGTTCCTGGAACAGCCCGCGAACCCCGACGCCATCCGTGGCCCCGAAGATGCGGGGCCCTCTGCTCCGCTCCAGGTGGTGGGCGGCTATATCTCGGCGTTGTCTGATCGGATGGTGGCCCGCCGCCGGGGCGGCGCCATCCCGCGCAGGCACCGGACCACGATGCTCCGGCTGGCCACGGCGTCGTCGGACTGGGTGATGGTCATCGGGGCTTCCCTCCGCGGTGCCCGCTTGTTTCGGTCCATCGCCGAACAGGCTGCGGAGACGGTGGGGCGGCCGGTCACGGTGATCGCGGTCTGCGGCACCGATGGCTACGCATCATCGGACGGCTTCCTCCCTCGGGACATCCCGCTGGCCTGTGTGCGGCGGCCCGGCGACGATGGGGCCTGGAAGACGCTCTGGGAGACCGCGTCTCCGCGACGGCGGCTCTACCTGATCGAAGACAACCACCAACCCCAGCCGCGCAGCGCCACGCAGATCCGGCGCTGGTTACAGCAGGCAGACGCGGATGCGCTCACCCAGCTTCGCGCGCACCTGCATCCGGATGTCCTCCATCTGTTGCTCCAGCACCCGGAGTGGTATGCCTCCTGAGCGTCGCGTCGCCCTGACCTTCGATGATGGGCCGGGTCCATCCACCGGGCGGCTCTTGGAGGTGTTGGATCGGCACGGTGTCCAGGTGACCTTCTTTGTTGTGGGGAAGAACCTCCGCGGCCATGCGTTGGGGAGCGAGCCGCAGGCGCGCGCCCTGGCCATCCGCGCCGCGCAGGCCGGCCACCAGCTCGGCAACCACGCCGACACCCACCTCCGCGACCCGATGCCCATGGCCGATTTTATCGCGGAGATCCGGGCGGTCGACGCGTTGATTGATGGCCTCTATGCGGAAGCCGGTGTCGCATCCCCGCGGCAGATCCCGTTCCGGCTGCCGTATGGCCCGCTGGTCCGCGGCAAGCGGCAGGACGAGCGGCTGGTCGCGCTGACGGCAGCGGGAAAACGCCACCAGCACTGGACCATCATCCTGGGGGATTACAAACCCACCGCTCAGCCCGGCCGGTTGTTCTCGAAGCTGCTCGCCCATGTGGAGGAGATGTGGGCCCTGGACGCGATCCCGATCATCGTCCTCCACGACGCCGGCGCATGGCCGCAGGCCCATGGATACGCGCGCGTCGCGACGGTTGAAGCCGTCGATCGGTTGTTGGATGCGCTGCGGCCTTTGGGGGCACAGTTCGTGTTCCCCTGAGCGAAGCGCTCACGGCGGGCCGCAGGCCCGATACAGATGCAAAGACCGCATGGCTTCATCGACCGGACCGCAAGGAGTTGATTTCAATGATTCAGATCGAGACCCCCGAGATCGTGCAGGTGGTGCCCACCCAGGACCTGATCGGAGAGAGTCCGCAATGGATTCCAGAAGCGGGGATGCTGTACTGGGTGGATGTTCGTCGGGGGATCCTTCACCGCTGGCGGCCCTCGGACGGCCACCGTCAGGACTGGTCGCTTCCGCGCCCGATGGGCTGCTTCGCGGTTCGCCATGACGGCACGCTGCTCGTGGCGCAGGGGGCGGATCTGGCCTGGTTTGACCCGTCGACGGGGGAACACACGCTGGCGGTCACGTTGGAAGCGGGGGATGGTCAGCGCATCAACGATGGGGGCTGTGATTCGGCGGGGCGGTTCTGGGTCACCACCATGACCAACAACATCGCGATGCCCCTCGTCGAAGGGGCGGGGAGCGCATACTGCGTTCGCCCTGACCTCTCGTTCACCCGGGTTCGGTCAGACATGACCATCCCCAACACCGTCGTCTGGAGCCCGGATGCTCGGACCATGCTGATCGGTGATTCGACGCCGCGTACGATCTCGGCCTACGATTTTGATGTGGAGGCCGGGACCATCTCGAACGAACGCATCTTCTATGCGTTCGGTGAGGATGAGGCCGGGGTACCGGATGGCTCCGCGGTCGATGAGGAGGGGGGCATCTGGAACGCCCGGTGGGGCGGCGGGTGTGTGGTGCGGCATCTCCCCGATGGGCGCATCGATCGCATCATCCAGATGCCGGTCTCCCAGCCGGCCTGCTGCGCGTTCGGTGGCCCGGACATGCGCACCCTCTATGTGACCACGGCCCGTGATGAGCTGACCGCGGAACAGCTCGCCGCCGCGCCGATGGCGGGCAGCGTCTTCGCCTTCCAGCCTGGGGTGAGGGGCTGCCTCAAGCCGCGGTTCGCGGGATAAGGCTCAGCCGTTGTCTTCGAAGCCCGGGTACATCGTCATGCCACCGTCGACGAAGATGGACGCGCCGGTGATGTAGTCGGCCAGGTCGGAGGCGAGCCATGCTGCGGTGTGTCCGATGTCTTCGGGCTCACCGATACGCTTCATGGGGACGAGCGTCATCAGGGCGTCGTAGGCTTCCTTCGTCCCCCAGGAGTCGTGGTTGATCGGGGTCCGGATGGCGCCGGGGCAGATGCTGTTGATGCGGATCCGCTCGGGGCCGTACTCCTGGGCCATGGTCTGCATCATGAGCATGACGCCGCCCTTGGAGGCGGCGTAGTTGACGTGGCCGGCCCATGGGATCCGCTCATGGACGGAGCTGATGCAGACGATCTTGCCCTTTGCCCGTGAAACCCCAGGGCGAAACCCCTGTGTCTTGAACAAGCGGATCGCCTCACGGGCGCAGAGGAACTGCCCGGTGAGGTTGACGTCGATGACCCGCTGCCACTGGGCGAGCGTCATCTCATGGGTGACGGCGTCGACCTGCAACCCGGCATTGTTGATCAAAATGTCCACCGCTCCCCAGGTCTCGACGGTGTGGGCGAACATGGCCTGCACCTGCGCTTCTTGAGAGACGTCGGCCTGGTAGGGGATGGCCCTCGCGCCGGCGGCTTCGATCGCCTTCACCGAAGTGGCGGCGCCGTCGGCGTCTCTACGGTAGTTGACGACAACATCTGCGCCGGCCTTCCCCAGGGCGATGGCGATGGCCTGACCAATGCCCGAGCTTCCGCCCGTCACGATCGCGATCTGGCCCTTGAGGATCGGTCCGATCTCCGGAGCGGGAACTGTGTTGGAATCCATCATCTCTCCTCATCGTTTGTGCCCTTCGAGGCTCTCTTCAACCTCAACCGGGGTAGCCGATGCATATCGGATTCGGGCTCCAGATCTCAGGGGCTGTTTGAGAAAGGACAAGCCGCCACGTCAGGCGTGGAGAGACGGCCCTGGACTGGCCGCGGACACGGCTCCTGCTGTTGTTCTTGCGCTTGTGGTGTGGTGGAGGGCGTTTTCTGCTGATCTATATCAGTAGATCACCCATTGTTCCCCTGCTGGAACAATCAGCAGGTCAAGCGATGAGCAGGGGGATTTGTGGGAGAGAGGAAGTGGAGAAGACTTGTCATGTCAAGAGTGTTAAGCTCCTGGCATGCTCACTTCCCTCCTCCTCTCCTTCTCCTTCTTCTCTGCGGCGGCCCTCGCCGATGACGCCGGCGCTGATCTCCCTGACGGTGACGTCGTCTCCACACTTCAGGTCACCGCTGCGCCGTCGGTGGTTGAGCAGACGCTGCTTGACCTGGAAGCCCATGCCGAGCTGTGGCCTGAGGGCTGTGTGACGCGCTGGGACTTCGGCGGCAAGACGACTGGCGTCGGCGCCTCGGCCCTGATGACCTATTCGCCGGGGTTTGGCTGGAACCGTCGCCTCGCTGCGGTCATCGCCAACCACAACCACCAGCGCATCTCCATCGATCATCCAGGTCGCAAGGGGTTCGTCACGACCTTCGACGTCCACACCGACGGTCGGTATACGTCGGTTGAGATGCACACCTGGATCCAGCCGCCGCCCAGGCCGGTCCAGGGCTACTACCTCAACCGCCTCCAGCCGAAGTGGCAGGCGTGTCAGGACGGCTTCCTCACGAACCTCGCCGCGAAGACCGCGCAGTCTCCCGCCAACCAGGCCATCTCCTCGACGCGGTGAGGGGGTTCGGGGCGCGTTGGTTATGAGGTGTTCATGAGGGCATCGTAGCGCTCGGCACAGCTCAGGCAGATCTCAAGATGTGAGTCGACCCAGGCCGGCAGGGGATGCGCGCACAGGTCTTGATCGTCGGGATGTTCCAGGAGGCGCTTTGGGAGCGGGCGGCGCTTTGGGAGCGGGCGGCCGAGCCACGACGAGAGCATCTCTTGCGCAGAAGAGAACCGCTCATGGGGATCGTGGGAGAGCGCTTTGTGGATGGTCTGTCGTATCCGGTCCGGTATCGGGAACCGCCGCCCGCTGAGCGGCGCCGGCGCGGGCTGGCCGGAGTAGGCGAACTGGTAGAAGTCTGCGGGTTTTGAGAACCCGCTGTGGCCGTCGAACAGCTCATACAGCACCGCGCCGAGGGCGAAGATGTCGGCGCGTGCGTCGGCAGCCTGGCCGTCGCGGACCTGCTCCGGGGCGGCATATCGCTCGGTGCCCAGGGTGGCGCCGATGGGGGTATAGGCCGCCCGCCGATCGATCTCTCTGGCGAGGCCGAAGTCTGCGATCTGCGCACGCAGCGCGCCGTCTTCATCCGAGATGAGGATGTTCGAGGGCTTGAGGTCTCGGTGAATGAACCCTGCCGCATGAATCGCGCCGACGCCGCGGAGGATCTGCGCTCCGAGCGCCTCGCGCTCTTCCCGAGAGACGGACAGCTCGTCTTCGTCTTCGGCGACCCGCAGATCCGAGATGACCCAGCGCAGCGTGACCCCGGGGACATACTCCATGATCAGGCCCACCCCGGGCCGATCGATGAGCGGTGCGGCGTCGATGATGTCGACCACAGAGACGACGTTGGCGTGCCGTAGCCGGGCCATCGCGCGCCGCTCGCGCTGCTGCCGGACCGGCGCGCTGCTGCCAACGGTCAGGAGCTTCAGGACGAACAGCCGCTCCAACGCGCGGTGCCGCACGACGAAGACCCCGGGCTGCTTCTGGGTCAGTTGTTGGACGACGACGTACCGCTCGGCGACCGGTTGCCCCACACGCAGCATGATCCTTCCTTCTCTCATCCCTATAGCCCGATAACCCCTTCCATCACGGCATCATCGGCCTCATGGATGGGTTTCAGAAAAAATTTAAATGGGCTGTGAACTCTCCACACGCCACGACATGTAGACAATGTCTGCGCCGGAGAGCGTGTGTTGACCTTGAGTCGTTCCACCGAAGACTACGATCGCATCCAACGGCACCTTGAGCGTCGCTCAGCGGGCGATGACGACGCCTCGATGGCAGAGTGGCTGTTCGGGACGCACCATGCTGCGATCCTGGCGCAGTGCCGCCGCGCCCTGCCCTTTCAGGAGGCGGAAGAGATCGCTCAGGACGTCTTCAGCACGGCGCTGGAGCGGCTGGAGACGTTCGAGCGCGCGGGCAGCGTACGGGGCTGGCTGATGCAGATCGCGCGGTTCAAGATCCTCAACGCGCGCCGAAAGATCCGCGAGCAGCTCATCGACGACGATCGGCTTCTGTACCCGGCGTCCGCCACGCCAGGGCCGCCCCGCATGCTGCGCCGCAAGGAGCGCGCCGCGCTGCTGATGCGGGCGCTGTCGCAGCTGCCTGCAGATCGCCTGCGGGCCTTCGAGCTGTTTCACATCAACGAGGTCAGCTACCAGGAGATCGAGCAGCAGATGGACCTGCCGGCCGGAAAGGCGCGGGTGCTGCTGCAGGCGGCCCGCCGACAGCTCCGCCGCGAGATCGAGAAGCTTCTCGATGAGGCGGGGCACACCACCTCTCTGCTCTGGACGAAGAGCTGATCGCTCCTCCCCGCTCCCCACTCCCCGTCCAACCAACACATAGGACACACCGATGACAGCCATCCGCCACAGCTTCATCCTCACGCTCCTCTCGGCGTGCGGCCCCACAGACGGGCTGTACGATGAGATCGAGATCGGAACGATCACCAACGCAGGCGAAGTTGGAGCGAGCGACGCCGCGCGCGCTCCTGAGCGCCCCGATGAGGCCTCTAACGACGGGGAGGGCGGCGCCGACGCACAGATCCCGCCATCGTCCGTGACCGGCGTCACGACGCAGACCTGCTCGATGAACGATGATGGGACAGAGATGAGCTGCTCGGTCAGCGTCAGCATCGACGTCTACCCTTATACAGACTACGCACTCGCGCCTTCGAGCTTCCCGGACTGTCTGGATCTGGCGACAAAGCCCATGTATACGGACGTGGATCTGCTGGCCGTCGCCGCCCTGACCAACAAGATCCACTTCCTGCCGGATTATGACATCGATATGGACGGAGATGGCACAGCAGACTCCGACATCTTCGACAACCTCTGCTACACCTACGACACGCTGCCCAAAGCACCTCCTCCGCCACCGTTTGGTGCAACTCACACTGGTGTCATCGACTGCACCACCGCCTTCAACGCAAGTAATCCGCCAGGGGGGCACTCTTCGACGGTGTTCACCATCGCCAACACCAACAACAGCATCGTCCATCGCCTCAACCGGACACAGAACATCGCCAACCCCACCATCAACGGCTGCTGGTTTGAGGTGGGGATGGTGCCGGGGACGGGTGCCGATCCGAACCTGATGTGGGCCGCTGTGCTGTATGGAATGGTCAACTACGGTACGCCCTCTGCCATCAGCTTCACCAACCAGGATGGCGCGTATCTGGACGCCCTGGTCTACCGGATGAGCTACCGGGTCGAGGGGGTGCCGAGTGATATTGCTACTTTCGAAGCGTTTTTGGCTGATGTTCACAACATCGGCGATCCGGGCAACGCTACGCTCGTGATCCAGTCGATCGACTATGCGATCGGCGGGACGCCATACAGCTACCCTTCCAACCCACACATCTGGCCCGCGGGTAACAGCACCTACCAGATCGCACTCAACACTTCGCCGCTCGGCATCATCGATCCAGAGAGTGAGGATGATGTGGATGCCTTCTTTCAGTTCGCAGACTGGGCGGAGTCCAACATAACGCTCGTGTTTGAGTGAGGGAGTGAAGTCCGCCGTCGTTGGCGGGCGCTGCCTTCCGACCCGCAGATCCGGAATCTTGAAAATTCCGGGTCGTTTCTCTCTCCAGAGACATCCTTCCTGTTGGATCGAGGTGAAGAACGCTTCCCTCGAATCCTTTATGAGACGCTTCGGATATGAAGACTGCGTTGTCTCAGGGGAGATGCAGATGGGAGCCAGGGAGCGGGCACCACGGCGTGGAGAGATCTTAGATGGGCGATATCGGCTGGAGGAGGTGATCGGCCGCGGCGGGATGGGTGAGGTCTGGCGAGCGTGGGATCTGCGGGTCGAAGACGTCGTCGCCATCAAAATCATTCGTCCAGACGCCCTGTCTGAGGAGACGGTCGATCGCTTCATCACCGAGCGGCGGTTGTCGACGGTCCTCAAGCACCCCGGCGTGGTCTCGATTCACGATCTGGGACGCTTCGGGGCCTTGCCGTGGTTTGCGATGCCCTTGATCGAAGGGCAGACGCTGGATGAACTCATCGAGGCGCTGCATCGACCCCCTCCAGGCGATGAGCCTCCAGATCTCATCGGACTTATCGATGTTCTCTGTGAAGTCGCGGATACCGCTCACTACGCCCACGGCCAGAAGGTCATCCACCGGGACTTGAAGCCGTCGAATGTGATGATCAATCAATACAGGGACGTCTTCGTCCTGGATTGGGGGATCGCGCACCTTCGTGCCAATGAAGCTGAGCGCCGTGCGCTGGGCGTCGCAGGTGCGTTGGATCAGACCCGCTTCGATGACCTGATGGGAACCCCGACCTATATGGCACCTGAACAGACCCGCCTGCTCTCTGGGAGTGGTGCGCAGAGTATCGGGCTCGGTCCATACACGGATATCTATGCGATGGGTGTGATCCTATATCGGATACTGACTGGAGAAGTTCCATTCTCACCTGGCCCCCATCTTATTGGTCAGATCTGCTTCGCGCCGGTGCCCGATATCCATGCTTATGCATCATATTTTGAGAAGCCCACAACCCTGATCGCTCTGTGTCTCCAAGCGATGAGCAAGCAACCCGCTGCGCGCCCGCCAAGCGCTGCTGCGTTTGCAGCACTGTTACGGCAGTGGAGGCGACGAGAGGAACGTCGTCGTCGCGCTCGGACCAAACTTCAAGGGTTGAACGGCACGCTGGAGGCGCTGGATCGTCTCCGTGCTGAGGTCGCACAGGCGCGGCTGGACGCTGAACAGGCACGACGAGAAACCCCGATGCATCTGCCTGTCGCTGAAAAGAAGAAGTTCTGGGCGATCGAGGATCAGGCCGACGCGATGGAGCAGCAGATGGTGCTCGCAGAGATTGATCTTGAACGGGAACTAAATGTGATGCTGTCAGAGGCACCAGATCTGGATGAGACGCATTCATTGTTGGCAGATTTGATCCAGCATCAACATTATCGCGCAGAAGAAGAAGGGCGCCGAGCAGAGGCGCTGCGCTTGGAGTCACGGCTCCGCGTTCATGATCGCGGTATACATAAGAGTTATCTAAAAGGTGAAGCCCAGTTTTCTCTGCAAACTGATCCGCCTGGTGCACGCGCGCGTCTATATCGATATATGCAAGAAGATAGGCGTTTGAAGTCCGTCTTCGTAAGAGAGCTTGGATTGACTCCGATTCGGGACACCACTGTTGAGCATGGTAGTTATCTCATTGTACTGACGCATCTGAATTGCCACACTGTCCGATATCCTGTTCACCTGTCACGAGGCGAGACATGGTCGCTGATTGATCCAAGAGGGGAGACTAGTA
>JBCBLB010000094.1:0-19231 GCA_038520555.1 Myxococcota bacterium
CCCCGCCGTACCCCACCCTTCCCCCCCCCTAGGCCCTCCCGACCCTGTTGGGTGCCGGACAACTCTGCGGGTTTGCCGCCCCTCCGGGGCAGACTATATTGGCCTACTCCCGCTGCACGCATGGCTTCTCGATCGACACCGTTGTCGATGGGCAGGTTCTGCTCGAAGCGGGCCGCTTGATGAAGAATCTGGAGCATCCAGACCAGAACCGCTTCATCGTCTGTTGTTCCTGTCGCCATCTGTCCCCTCCGGGATGGAACACTCAGGATCGTTTTATATCAGGAAGAAGGGAGCAGACCTCATGTCCAAGCTCAACCAGATTATCGCCGTCGAGAAGGGGATCAAGTCCCGGGTATACGGCCGCATCACTGCGTTGCACAAGCAGGCGCAGAAGATCGACCCCTACAACGGCTTCGCCAAGACCTTCCGCAAGGTCGATGAAGAGGGTGAGGACTACCCGCCTGAACGCAAGAAGGTTCAGCTGATCGCCCGGGACGTGCTGCGTGAGGTGGCTCGGCTTCAATCCGAGCTGTTCGATGTGACCGCGACCAAGGACTGGGCGAACTGCGACGCTCGTGCAGACGTGGTCGTGGACGGGGTGACCCTGATCCAGCAGGCGCCGGTGACCTATCTGCTCTTCCTCGAAAAGCAGATCGGCGACATCCGGACCTTCATCGACAAGATGCCGACCCTCGACGAGTCTGAGGAGTGGGAGTCGGATCCGAACAGCCACCTGTTCCGGACGCCGAAGATCACGACGCACAAGACGAAGAAGGTCCAGCGTCCGATCGTGCTCTACGATGCCACCGAGCACCACCCGGCCCAGACCCAGCTGATCACCGAAGACGTGATCGTGGGCTACTGGGAGACGGTCAAGCACTCCGGTGCCATCCCGGTCCCGCGCAAACAGATCATCCTGGAGCGGATCGACAAACTGATCCGCGGCATCCGCTATGCGCGTGAGGCGGCCAACGCCGCGGAGGCACCGGATCTGCACGTCGGCGAGTCGCTGTTCGGCTACCTGTTGGCCGACTGATCGACCGACATCTGTCTTCGTCTTCAGCCTGATGCAGCGGCAACGCGCGTCGGGCTGATTTACGTTGGAGGGGATGGCTCCTCGACGATCCGTATGGCTGATGCCCGCGCAGGCTGACACCCTCACCCTCCACAAGATGACGCAGTCGCTTCGGGCGGCCTTTGGCGGACCGCTCTTCTCCCCTCACCTCACGGTGATGGGCGCGCTCCCCGCCCGGGCAGATATGCTTGATGAAATCGCCGCCTTCGCCCAACAGCATGAAGCGATGCGGGTGCCGGTCATCGGCCCGGAGGGGGGGGATCGGTACCATCGCTGCGTGTATCTGCGGGTGGCGGCGTCAGCGGCGTTGTTGGCGCTGCGCCAGTCGGTCTTTGAGGCGTTCCAGGTCGCGCCGGACGCGTATCTGCCCCATGTAAGCCTGCTGTACGCGGATCTCTGCATGGCGGAGCAGGCTGCGGCGGTGTCCATGGTGACGTCGTGGCCGTCGACGATCGCGTTGACATCACTGGCAGTGGTCGAGACGTCGGGCGCGGCAGAGACCTGGGCGTCGGTGGGTGAGTTTGTTCTTGCTGGTAACGACCGTTGAGGGTTGTGGTGTCAAAGTAGACAGTGGGAGGAGCAATGATCGGGATCGGGTTGATGCTGTCTACGGCTTTGGCGGAGGCGCCCATCCACCGGACGGTGCCTCGGGGATTGCCCGCGATTCGAATCGAAGCAGGCCAGGCCGAGGTGTTCGTTCGGTCCGCGACGGGCGCGGAGCGCTCCGCAGTGATTCTGACGCCGCAGCGGTGGGGATCGAAGTGTAGCGTGACCTATGGCGGCGATCGGAGCGAGGCGGTCGTCCAGATTCAGAAGGACGGCGCGAGCCGGGCGCTGGGTTGTAAGACGAACATCGAGCTGATTATGGCGGGGGACACGGCGATCACGCTGGAGATGGGGATGGGCGACATCCACCTGTGGCCCGTGGACGGCGCCGTGACGGTGTCGATGACGTCGGGCACCGTTGAGGGTGAGATCGGCGCCATGGGAGCGACGATCGCCGCCGAGCAGGCGCATGTTCGTCTGTGGGGGTTGCGCTCACCGGTGGATGCCCAGGTCAAGGTGGGGGCCATCGATCTTCGCTATGTGGAGCCGCTTCGGGGGGAGACCGTGGCCCGCAACGATCTGGGTCCGATCACCGTTCAGATACCGGAGCCGGCCTTCGTGGAGGCGACGACGAAGATGGGCCAGCTGGTCAACCGGATGCCGGCCCCCGATCCGGGGAGCGCGGCCGGGACGCTGGCGCTGTCGACCCGTGTGGGCAGAATCGAGGTCGCCCAGAGCCAATGACAATCGATCGGATCGATTCCATCACCACCGGTGCGCAAAGTGGGGAACCACGAAGGCCTGGGAAGGGCGGGCGAACAGATACCCCTGCAGGAGGTCGGCGCTGAGGCTGAGGAGGGTGTCCCGCTCGGCGACGGTCTCGACCCCTTCCGCGATGGGGAGGATCTCAAGACTGCGGCAGAGGGAGACCATCGACCGCACGACCTGCTGGCGCAGGACGTGCTCAGAGATCCCCCGGATGAGGGACATGTCCAGCTTGACGAAGTCGGGCTTGAGGCGAACGAAGGTGTTCAGTCCGGCGTGGCCCTGGCCGAGGTCGTCGATGGCCACCCGAAAGCCCAGCTGGCGAAGGTTGGTGAGGACCCCCTGGAGGTCGTTGACGTTCTGTAGGGAGTCCCGCTCTGTAATCTCAAAGACAACCCGCTCTGCGATGGGCGAGAGCGGGGACTGGAACTGGCAGAGCTCAGGATCGTTGAGATCGATGGGGTCGAGGTTAACGAAGATGAGGGTGTCTTCTTCGAGGGTCCCGGCCCGTTGGGCGCTTCGGATCGCTTCGGCGATGGCGCCACGGATGGTCCGCCCGAGCTCAATCTGGCGGCCCAGGCGGCTGGCGGCGCTGAGCAGCTCCGGGGGCCGGGCGAGGGCGGGCTCGTTGTTTCGGACCAGGGCTTCGTAGGCGTACACCTTCTGCTTTCGCCAGGAGACGATCGGCTGAAAGGCGACCCAGAGGGACCCGAGGGCAGACTCAAAGGTGTCTGTCAGAGACTCGAGGTTGCCGCTGGGCAGACCGGAGCTGGCCAGCAGCGCCTGCTGCTGAAGCCGGGCGAGGGCGTGCAGCTGGCTGGCCTCGCGGATTTTGCTCACCAACTCCTGGTTGTCGACCGGCTTGATCATATACCCGGCGATCCCATGGTTGATGCCCATGATCGCGGTCTCCAGGCAAGGGGCGCCGGTGGTGAAGATGAACGGGATGTCCTGGTTGAAGGTCCGCACCTTCTGTAAGAAGGTCATCCCGTCGGTGTGCGGCAGGTGGATGTCGCTGACGATGACGTCGTAGCCGCTCTGCCCGATGCCACGCTTCTGCATCATGTTCAGCGCGCAGGCGCCGTCAGGGGCAACATCAACGGTAAATCCTTCGTGTCTGAGGACATGAGATTGAGATTCAGCGGTCAGCTGATCATCTTCAACCAGAAGTATCCGCGCCATGATGGTCCTCGCTCCGCTCCAACAGGGGTACAATCGACGGGAACCCGAAGGTCTTGAACAGAAGCCAGCCGGCTCATCGCTCAACTTGAGATTAGCTTATTCTAACCGACATAAACAAGTTCTTACTTCAGACCAGCTCTTGAACATCCGGGTCCAGATAGAGCGCGTCGTTTGCCGTGACGGCCCAGTCGACACCCTGACCGATCAGCGTCCGCAACAACCGGACCGCTGTCAGCTGCGCCGGGAGGACCTCCGACCAGATCGCCTCCTCAAGAAACCGCAACTCATCGGGGTTTCGGATCTTCTCACCCCCAACAAGCCCAGCACATCGTGCACACAGCATCGCCGCACGCGCCGGATCCGGCGCCTCCGGGTCGATCGGCGCGATCTCGACAACGGAAAGGGATCCGGATGTCCGACACAGCTCACACCGATTGCCGGCTCGCCGAGACAACCCCCGTCCCAGACGGGCGACGGCGGCCTGTCGCTGTTGGTATCGTTCGCGTCCGCGGGCCATCTTCAGCTCCTGTTACAGGGGGAACTGTTGTATCTCTGCACACCCGCTGCAAAAACCCGGAGATAAAAAAAGGCGCATGGCTGCACAGGAGATCCTGATTGTCGATGACGATCCGCGGCTTCGCGAGGTCGTCCGCTACGCCCTCTCCCGGGCAGGGTTTGACGTCCGTGAAGCCGGCGACGGCCAGGCTGCGCTCGACGCCATCGCGGAGAAAGAGCCGGCGCTCGTCCTCCTCGATGTGCTCATGCCCGAGCTGGATGGGATCGAGGTCTGTCGCCGGATCCGGCAGACCTCGCGGCTGCCGGTGGTCTTTCTGTCCTCACGCGGCGAGGAGCTGGATCGGGTCCTGGGCCTGGATCTGGGCGGCGACGACTATGTCACCAAGCCCTTCTCTCCACGAGAGCTGGTCAGCCGGATCAAGGCGGTCTTGCGCCGTACGCACCCCATGCCACGCGATGAGATCGAAGCGGGCGGGGTCCGGATGAACATCTCCGCCCACCGGGTCCATGTCGGCGCGGTCGAGGTGACGCTGACGGCGACGGAATTCAAGCTGCTGCAGGTGCTGCTGGAGCACCCGGGTCGGGTGTTCTCTCGGGGGGATTTGACCCGTCAGGCCTACGGAGAGAACCACCATGTCTCGGGGCGGACGTTGGACTCTCATGTCCGCCGGATCCGCCAGAAGCTCCGGGACGCCGGGGCCGAGCCTGTTGAGACCGTCCACGGCGTCGGTTATCGCCTGATCAGAGGCTGAGTGTTCCGGCGACCGTTGCGGCAGTGGTTGGTCAGCAGTCACCTGCTGGTGCTGGCGCTGCCATTGTTGGCGCTGTTGGGGTCCGGCGCCCTGAGCACCGGGCTGCTGACCCTGACCCGCCTGGTCATGCTCGACCAGGGCGCCCTGATCGCGTTGATGCTGGAGCAGCGGGCCGTCCCCCTCGACACCTCAGCAGACACCGCCGCGCTCGCCGAAGCCCTCGGCGGCGCCGGACACTCAACGGTGACGCTGCTCGACGGACAGGGGCGGATCCTGGCCTCTACCCGAGCGCCACCGCCAGCGATCGGGGCGCCGATGACCGACCGGGTCGAGGTGGGCATGGCCCTCGGTGGGCTGTCCGCCTGGCAGCTTCGGCAGGGAGAGATCGAGCTGTCCGTGGCGACGCCGATCCTACAGGACGGCGCAGTCACCGGCGTGGTGCTGCTCGGCCGGACGCCCGCCCAGGCCGCAGCAGCGCTGGGGAGCATGACGACGCAGCTGTCGATCGGGTTGGCCGTGGCGCTGCTGGTGACGGTCCTGAGCGCCATTTCGCTGGGCCGGGCGTTGACCGGCTCGCTCCAGTCACTGGCAACAGCGGCGCGACGCGTCGCGGACGGCGATCTCTCCGCAGCAGGGACTCTGGAGACGCCCCAGGCCTCTCGAATCTCTGAAGTCCATGCCCTCGCGCGGTCGTTCGCGTCGATGAGCGAGCGGCTTCGTGCAAGGCTCCGCTATGTGCGAGAATTCGCCAGCAACGTGTCTCATGAGTTTAAGACGCCGCTGTCCACCATCCGCGGCTCGATCGAGCTGATTCGAGATGACGAGGAGATGCCGCCCACACAACGGGCGCGGTTCCTCAACAACGCTTTACAGGAGCTGGAGCGGATGTCTGCGTTGGTCAGCGGCCTGCTCGACCTGGCCCGCGCCGAAGAGGCTGCGGTCCGCGAACCGCTCGATCTGACCGCCCTGCTGGAGGACCTCGTCGATCGATACCCCGGCGTCCTCCTGGACGGTCAGGCGGCGATGATACGGGCAGACCCCCGCCAGATCGAAGCCGTGGTCAAGAACCTCCTGAACAACGCCCTTCAGCACGGGTCGCCGCCGGTGCGGGTGCGCGCGACCACGAGCGGCGATCGCGTCAGCTTCTCCATCATCGACGCAGGGGCGGGGATCTCCGCAGCAAACCAGGCGCGCCTGTTCGACCGGTTCTTCACCACCGATCGGACCCATGGCACAGGCCTGGGGCTGGCCCTGGTCCGCACGATCGTCGAGTCCCATGGCGGTCGGATCGCGGTGGACAGCCGCCCAGGAGAGACGGCGTTTACAGTAGACCTCCCAGCGGGGTGAACGACGGCTTGGAGAGGGCGGCCACCGCGTCGGCATCGAAGATGTGCAGCGGGGGGCGATGCTTCATCCCCAACCGCGCAGCCATCGCCGGGGGACCCCCAGCGGCCCGAACGGCGTTCATCGCGGCGAGCAGCGCGTCCCGAGGGATCGTGCCACGGATGCCCCGGACCGCGGATTCGGGGTACACGTTGGCGAAGCCAGAGACATGACCGGCGATGGGGCCCAGCGCTTCAGCCTGTCCAAGAAAGTTGTCCCCGCCCACATAGACCCGCTCCGGGTATGCGTCGGAGAGGATCCGAACCCGCTCTGGATCTTTCGAGGAGTCCTTGACCCCCCAACAGCCGACATCATCGATGAGTTTGCGGATGAGCGCGATCGAGAGCGGGTTTCCTGTGCGTGGGTGATGGTAGGCGAGGACAGGGATCTTCACGGCGTCGACGATGGCGGCGTACCACTCGACGATCGCGGCCTCACAGACGCGATGGTAGAGCGGCGGCGGAGAGATGACCCCCCACGCTCCATCGACCGCTGCCTGCCGCGCGAGGAAGAGGGTCTCTTTGCGCTGTGGATCCCAAACACAGGGGATGACCCGAGCGTTTCGGGTGACCCCGATCACCGCACGGTGGATGGCGCGCTTTTCATGGGTGGTCAGGTATAAAAAGCCACCGGTGGTGCCGGTTGGGACCACACCGTCAACACCGCACCGCTCCAGCCATCGGACGTGCTGATCGAGCAGCGTATAGTCGATGTGGTTGTCTGCAGTAAATGGGGTGACGGTGGCGACGAGCAGTTGGGGAGAGGTCAACGGATTCCTCGCTTCACCAGATCGACGACCATCTCATCGAGGGCGGCCCGATCAGGGTTTTTGGGGACGACATAGCGACCTTCGCGGAAGATGCGATCCAGATCGGCGTCGACCGACTCGGCATGTTCAACGAGACGATCGTACGCCCAGCGGCCGGCGCGGATGTCCTGGAGCATCTCTCCGTCCCGATCGCCCCGCCAGACATGGACCTGGCCTGTGGTGAGGATCTCGCGGCCCATGTGCAGCAGCCGAATCAGGTGCGCCCCATGCTTGACATCATAGCCATATTCCGCTTCTAACGCGGCCCTATCACGATTGCGGTGCGTCTTCCACGACTGGTATTGCTGCCACTCTCTCATGGCGGAGGTGTAGCGTCGTTCCCGATCGAGCAAAGCGATAAAGTTCTCATCATAGCCGATCCCGCGTGCGGCGGACTTCCACTGCGCGTCGGTGGTGGCCATCACCTCAGAGAGGTACTTCTCGATCTGGTTTTGGACATAGACGACCGACGAATCATCGAGATCGCCGAAGTCGATGGCCCACTCATCCATCTTCTTCCGGACCGCAGAGCGTGCGGCGGCGAGCTGATCCGCTGGGATCAAGGTCCGCTCAGGAAGATCATAGTCCTCCCGAGCGGGCTTCGTCTTCGGCGGGTGAAGCAACCACCGCCGGTGGCCCTTGATGCGCTTGAGCTGCGAGGCGGCGTAGCCAGAGAAGGTGTGCTTGGCCCGTGAAGACAAGAACATCGGCGCATGCTCCCGCAGCACCTCACCGAGGGGGGTGATGAGCCGCACCTCTGCGTCTCGACAGAACAGCAGGTCGAGCATGTTGGGGTTGCAGTCGGCGGCGAGCTTACAGAACTTGATGAGGTTGTAGACCGACCCTTCAAGCTTGATCTCATCGCAGATGGCCTGCTCCTCCGCGGTCAAGGTGTCCCGGAAGATCTGAATCCGGGCAGCATCGTCGACCTGCTCGAAGGACTTCAAAAACCCGAGGAGGTAGGACGCAGGCGGAACGGCGATGCCTTTGACGTCCACATCCGAGGCCGGGGTGTGGATGCCATAGGCACGGCTGCCGGCGACGGTGAGCAGGATGGTACGGGCTCGAAGGTCAAACTCCACGAGTCACCTCAAAAAGATATCGCCCGCTGCGACATGCAGCGGGCGTTCGGGGGATCGCTGCAGGGGCTTACTGGACGGCGTTGAGGTCGAGCAGGGGCTCCGGGTGGTCGCCGCCCTGGCCGGAGTATCCGTCTTCCCCGTTGCTGGTGATGGCGCTGAGGAAGGCGGCGTTGTCGGCGTTGGGCCGGGTCGAGGCGAAGACGACCGCGGCGCCAGCGACGTGGGGGGTGGCCATCGAGGTCCCATCAAGGGCTTCGTACCCGCCCCCGGGCCAGGTCGAGTAGATCTGCACGCCAGGTGCGGCGATGTCGACTTCATCGCCGAAGTTGGAGAACCATGCGAATCCGTTGTCGCTTCCGTTGGAGGCGTCATAGGCGCTGACGATGACACCGTCGTCGTAGCCGGCAGGGGCGACGTTTGCGGTGTCCTGAGACTCGTTGCCAGCGGCGATGCAGACGATAACGCCGGCGTTGAGGAGCTCCTGAATGGCGTCGCGGAGGGGATCGGTGGCCGAGCTGAGCGGTCCACCGAGGGACATGTTGACGACGCGGATCTGGGGGTTGTCGAGGACATACTCGATCCCCGCGATGATATCGGAGTAGTAGCCAGAACCATCGGTGCCCAGGACCCGGACCGCATGCAAAGACGCGCCGGGGGCGACGCCTGCGACGCCGCTTCCATCCGCGAGCGCCGCGATGGTCCCGGCGACGTGCGTGCCGTGCCCGTTCGGGTCGCCGTCGTTTGCGTCGTTCGGCGTGCTGATGCCCACCGCGTCGAAGACACCGACGACGTTCAGATCAGGGTGATCGCCGTCGATGCCGGTGTCGATGACGGCGACGTGAACGTCAGAGTAGTTGCCGTTGCCGACCGGGCCGCCGATGCGGATGATGTCAGGGGTGACCTCACCGTCGCCGTACTCGAAGTCGGGCAGCGGCTCATCGTCGGGCACGTACTCCCGTTCGGGATCTTCGATGACGGTGCGGACATAGTCGATCTGCTCCAGCTCAGGGACGACGAGCCGAGGCAGGCGGACCGACAGGCCCCGACCTGCAGAGTCGTAGATGTGTCGAATCTCAAGGTCGAACTGGGTCGCCAGCGAGTTGGCCAGATCGGCGACCTCCGCGGCTTCTGCGTTGAGTTCGATGAAGTAGACGCCGAAAAGGGCGTTATCAACGATCTCATTGTCGCAGCTGGTCAGGGGCATCGCCAGCAGGGCTGGCAGAATCAGGGTGCGGGGGGAACGCATCGAGGGCCTCCATCGTCATCAGAGCCGGTCGTTGGACGAACCAGCGACCGGAATATTTCCGAACGTCCTATCTCACTCCTTGATTAATCGAGTTCTTCCAATCGAGCCTGTAGGATACCGGCTGCTTCTCTCAAATACCGGTCACTGTGAGAGTATCGGAGCTTGTCGAGCAGGGAGAGCATGGCGGCGCTGAGCCGGTCAAGCTGGTCGAGCGCTTCGATGCCATCGAGCAGCGCTTCCACCTGTGGGTCGAGCGGCGTCGCCAGCAGGCGTTTCCGCCGCAGCTTCTCCGGCGGGCTGTCGGCGTCCTTACACTGCGCCACCCCGATCCACTCTGTGGAGACGATGAACCGCCGGTCGCCCTTCCGATTCGGTGAAGCGTTCCGGAGAGGCTTGCGTTCAAAGAGGATGACCGGTGCCCACGCCCCCTCTACACAGTATGGCGCAAACGCCCGAGCGAACCCTTCATCTTCGTCCATCGCATCCACCGGAGCGCAGAACAGCTGCTGGCTGGCGGCGGCGAGCCGGGCCTGCCAGCTGGGCGGCATCTGCCCCACCCGCGTCCGGGGAAACAGTCGCCCCATCACCCGCTGCTCATCGATGCCCTTCACTGCGAGGACCAGCTCCTGGAGCTGCGGCCGGTCCGCCATCAACGCGCCGGCCAGCGGGCGTGCCCACCAGGTCCGGGCCATCTCCCGGAGCGCAGCAGGATCCTGGCCGAACAGCTTGAGCGGCCCGATCATGGCGACAGCTCCAGAGTCCGCAGCCATCGCTCGACCTGAGCGTACAGCTCCTGGTCCGCCGAAGCCTCACCGCTGAGCTGTCGCCGGGCGGCATCGACCAGCCGCCAGCCCAACGCGATCCCCTGCGCGAGCCGGGCGGGTGACTCCAATGAAGCCAGGAGATCCTCTGGAGAGATCGACTCCCCCGCCCGCAACCGCTCTGTCCGCGGGGTCGGGAGCGGAAGATCCGGCCGGTCGCCGGCCCGAGACGGCTTGAGGAACCGATCCTCCCACTCCGGCTGAACCATCCGCCCCACGATCTCCATCTCCATCGATGCGTCTGGGCCACGGCGCGCGATCGCATACGGCCGATACGCCTGACTGTAGTCCATCTCCTGATGGCAGCCCGGGAGGCAGTATGCCGCAAAGGCCACGATCAAGTCGTAGTTATCGCCGTAGAATGGCCCGACCCGGTGGCCCCACAGAGACTGCCGGGCGGCCCACCGAGCGGCGTTCGCGTCGTCTGCGACCGCCACCGCGGCTTCATCATCGCCTTCTTCGGCGCGCAGCTCCGGCGTCGGCCAGCCCGGGTTCACATGCTCTGATGGGATAATCACGGTGTGTACCGCGTCGTGAGCCTCATCGCACCAGTACTGGGCAACGGCGAGCGTCACCGATGCCCACCGCGGGGACTGACGAAACAGCTCCGCCGCGATCGGCGCGAACTCCCAGCGAAGGTAGTGTGCTCGCAATTCTGAAGAGCGACCCCCATGCAATCTCATCGCCACCTCTCTACCTGCGCCCGCCGCTCGTCCTCATCAAGACGATGCATGTAGCACTCCAGAACGACCGGCAGACCATCCCGGGCACGCTCCCGAGCCCAGCCCGTCCCAAACGAGCACGGCCCGATCGGTCGATGCAGGTCGAACCGTCCATCATTGTCAGAGACATGCACCTCAACGATGGTGTCTGCGTTGAGTATACGACGCATCCCGGTGTCCGTGAGCCGCCCCTGCTCTCGGAGGATGTGCAGATGAGACACATCCACCGCGAGCGGTACCCGGGCATCCAGGGCAGCGTCGATAGACCGCTCATCGCTGAGGATCCAACCCGGCGGCATAATCTCCACAGCGATCTGCTGGGCTGCGACCCGCTCAAGCCACTTCTCAAAGCCGATCGTCGGCGTCTGCCTTGGCGGATGCACAGAGCGATGCTGCGGATCGACCAGAAGGTCGCCGGCGTGGGACCAGACCGGCGCACGGTAGGCGCGCCACGAGAAGCCATGATGGTACCGAAGCGGGATCGTGACCCGTCTGAGCAGGGCCCCAAACCCATCGGCGGGGTGATTCCCCGGGCAGAGCTGGAGCCCGTCCGGGTGGAGCCGGAGCAGGTCGAGGGTCGCAGAGACGATTGCACGCCCCTGAAGACATGACGTCGCGAGATACAGCACGGAGGTATTGTGACGGACTTCAGCCCGCAGCGCCATCCGTGACTTCCACGTGGGCGGGGTGGGAGTGATGATCGATGTGATGCGGCCAGAGCATGGCCTGCACCAGGCCCATCGCCAAAGACAAGGCGCCAGCGAGGAGGGCAGCGAGGATGACATCGAGGATGCGACTGCGCATCGGTGTTCCTCCCCGGAGGGATGGAGAAGCAGGGTTTACACCCTTCAATACGGACGAACGGCAAAAAGGTTACAGCGCCGGTTTGAAAAAATGGACGACCGCCTCAAGATCCGCAATTGAAGCGGCCTGTCCGGGGTCCGAACAGGCCGCTACAGGGTTCACAGCGTTAAACAGGCAATCAGGGGCGAGACAGCTCTCGAATCCGGAGCATGGTAAGCAGGAAGGCGCCAGCGAGCAGCCCCAAAAAGCCATGCGCGGTGACCTGATGCCAGAGGTCATTGGCCGGACAGAACAGCTGTTGGACGACGAAGCCGGCGCACCCGCCCGCGCCGGCCGCGGTGAACACCCGCCACAGCGGGGGGCTTGCGCTGCGCTGCAGCAGGGCCACCACGCTCGCTGAAGCGACCGCCACCGCGCTGCCAAACCAGAAGCAGCCCGACTGCCAGGGCATCATGAAGGGGGCCGGCTCGCCGGGCCACAGCCCGGGGACCGCCGCCAGGGCGAGCGGGCTGAGCAGCGCCAACCCGACGATGAGCCATGCGGCGCTGCCCAGCGGACGCTGGTGCATCCCACGAAGGCTGACCGCGACGGACAGCCCGCCCATGGCCGCGGTGCCAAGCAGGACCGAGGCCATCAACATGCCCCCATCGGCGAGGTCACCGCGGATGCCCAGGATGGTGAGCACCACACCCCCAGCGGCGAGCCCGCTGCCGACCCCAAGCCCCACCCGCGCCGGCGTCGACAGCTCGCGGAGCTGATCGAGCAGGCCAGGCTGTGCGTCCACCGTCTCCTGCGCGATCTCCGAGAACATCGCGTCGAAATCCGCCGACGAAAACGGCGCCTGGTATCGGCGGCGATCCTCGTCGAGGTCGGGGTCGGTGATGGTGAATTCGTCTGACATGGGCTTCTCTGAGTGAGCGTATGCCGCCGATGGGAAGGTGGTTACCCTTCCCCGTTCAGCATGGCTCTCAATTTCTTGTAGGCGCGATGGGCACGAACTTTCACTGCTGAGGTCGAGGCCCCTACGGTCTCCCCGATTTCGCGGAAGGTCAGCCCTTCATACCAATGAAGGATCAACACTTCGCGCTGCGACTGATCGAGCTGCTCCAAGGCCCGTCGGACCACACGGTCCTTGGCCGTGGAGACGTCTGGTGAGCTGGTCGGCTCGCCGTGGCGATCGGGATCGTAGTGGGTTTCTGGCTTCCGGGCTTTGCGGCGAAAATGTTCCCGCCGCACGTTGTGAGCGATGGTGTAGAACCAGGGCCGAAACGGGCGGCCATGTTGAAAATCTGCTCGTGCTCGATGCACGTGCATAAACGTCTGCTGGACCATGTCCCGCGACAGCTCCGGGCTGCCGGTGACCCGCATAAAATAGCCCTGCAGCCGATTCCCATAACGGCGAAACAGCTCTTCGAACGCAGGCTTCTGGCCCTGCTTCACATACAACGCCATCAATTCTTCGTCTGTGGCATTGACGAGATTGACTGCGTTGTTTGACATCCATGCTCCACACCGCTGGCGGCCCCCCCGACAGCGGGCCCATGATAACAGCCATCCTCAGGACAAGATACACCCTCTCATCGGATTTTTTGGCTCTTTCCATTTGCCTGACGCCTCCACCGCGCCGTTCCGGACGACCACACAACGCTATCTCAAGCATCAACACCAAACTACACCCTTCCTCTAGGAACGACCTGAAATGGGATGCTCTCCTCCTCCCGAACAGATCGGAATTTGTCTCATTGAATACGCATGCAGGGAGGGCCGTTACAATATGGAGTGAAGAAGACGACATTCTGCGTCGGGATTCTTTGAATATTCCTGGCCCGAACCCGTCCAAGAGCGTGAATAAGGGGAAAACACAGATGCCCATCCATTACATGCTGCTCGCCAGTCTCTGGACCCTGGGACCCGATCTGGCCGCAGCAGCACCTGATACCACGCAGATGAAGCCGCGAACTCACAACGCCCGCAGCCGATCATCCTCGTCAAGCTCCCGAAGCCGATCCTCTTCTTCGTCCTCCCGAAGCCGATCCTCTTCTTCATCCTCCCGAAGCAGATCCTCTTCATCAAGCCGAAGTTCATCCCCCAGCAGATCCTCTTCCTCGAGTCGATCCTCTTCCCCCAGCAGATCCTCTTCCTCGAGTCGAAGCGCAACACCCAGCCGAAGCGCAACACCCAGCCGAAGCGCAACACCCAGTCGGAGTTCTTCTGCGGGTCGGTCTGCGACGCCCAGCCGGTCTGCGACGCCCAGTCGGTCTGCGACGCCCAGCCGGTCTGCGACGCCCAGCCGGTCTGCGACGCCCAGCCGGTCTGCGACGCCCAGCCGGTCTGCGACACCCAGTCGGAGTGCGACACCCAGTCGGAGTGCGACACCGAACCGGAGCCTATCCCCGAGCCGGAACCCGTCGACCACTCGTGCCACTGGCCCGAGCCGTGGGACGACGTCCGGGTCGAACTCGCGGCCGGTGACCTCGCCGAATCGCAGCTCCAGTCGGTCGTCCTCGCCGCGGCCTGGGGCAGATCGCAGCGCGCTGCAGGCCTCACCGCGTGCGACCAACCGCCCATCGATGAGCGCGACGCGGCAGGGCAGCTCGCTCAGCGCATCTCGGGCCAACGGTCCGTCTCGCGCCGCCAGCGCGACTCGAATCCAGCGAACCCGGCCGTCCACCTACAGCGCGGCCAGCCGGACAGGAACGCGGAACACTGTCCGTGGGGGGACGCGGTCCTTCCACCACTCTCCGACGCGGGGCTATCAGCGTCCGCCACACCGCTCTCTGGACCATCGGTATGCGCGGCCCTACCACCGCAACGTCCGGCCGTATCGCGGCCGTCCGGTGCCCAACCGCTATGGGTATCGGTCGTACTACTCACGGTGGTACGTCCACCCCTACTATCGGGGCTGCTACTCGACCGTCTCGGTCGTCCACCTCGGCTTCAGCCCCTGGCCGTGGTCGGTCGCCTGGACGCCGCAGGCTCGCCGCGGGTGGGTGTGGGTCGCAGGGTACTATAATGCCTTCGGCTTCTGGCAGCCGGGCTACTGGGTGCCCAACCGCACGGCGCCCGTCGTCTACAACACCACCTACGTCTATGAACAGGGCTTCTGGCAGGACGACCTCTATGTTGAGGGCTACTGGCGCCCCGATCAGCGTGAAGACGGGGACTGGGAGTGGATCGAGGGGTACTACCTGGAGGACAACACCTATGTCTCCGGGCATTGGCGACCGACCGCAGCGGGTCCGGAGGGCTATGTCTGGGAGCCGGGCTTCTTCGACGGCGAGTCCTGGGTAGAGGGCTTCTGGCGTCCAGAGTTCCGCGCCGGCTATGTCTGGATCTCCTCCTGGTATGACACCGAGGGCATCTTCCATACGGGATACTGGGAGCCGACCGAGCCGCTGAACGGCCAGGTCTGGATCCCCGGCTGGTTCGATGGCAACGAATGGATCCCCGGCTACTGGGTCACGGAAACCGAATACGAAGGCGCCCAGATCGAAGACTGGCAGCCCGATGACGGATGGGACACGGGCTGGGACACCGAGACCGGTCAGATCGTCACCCCACAGCGCTCGCAGTCCAGCAGCCGGGCGCCACTGGCCCTGCCCATCAACATCGACGAAGAGCCCCTATAGACTGGGGCCGAACAGCAGGGTCGCGCTCCCCTGGATCGCGCCAAAGTCGCCGCTGAGGGACTTGGGGGCGCCGACGATCACATCGTCGGCGCCATCTTCGTTCAGGTCGAACCCGCCAACCGCCGTGAGCCGAGGCTCCAGCGAGCGCAGCTCGAAGGCGTTGGCGTCCCGAAGCGACATCCCCTCCCCCGCAGACGGGATGATGTAGCTGACCCCCCGGTCCAGGGCCGAGCGTTCATGCACATGCCCCGGCGCAGAGATGATAAGCTCGCTCAACCCATCGCCGTCCATATCGCCACCATCGGCGACGTGGGCGCCCGCATCGTCCCCGGAGCGCTCTCCATAGAAGAACGTCCCGATCCCCGGGCGCAGGTCCTGATCGCCGGTGATCGGTCCATAGACGAGCACCGCGCCCCCACTGCTGATGGCATCGCCGGCCATCTCTGGGGCACCGATGAGGACATCACGATACCCGTCACCGTTGTAGTCGGTGATCCCAGCGACCGACCGACCGGCTTCATCGCCGCTGTTGCCGCCCGTGAGGTGGATCAGATCGCTGGCGTTGAGGGCACCGCTGAGCGGACCCGCGGCCAGAAACACCCGCCCCGACCGGCCCGCCCCATTCACGGCATATGGTGAGCCGATGCCCAGGTCATCGATGCCATCACCTGTGACGTCTCCCAGACCGGCGAGGCTCAGCTCCAACGCGCCGTTTTCGACCAGGATTGTGGCGTCCGCTGAAGCGGGAGACGCGGCATCGGTGGGCACGTTCGTCCAGATCCGCACCGCTGCCGACACACCATCGATTGGATCGACGACAACGATGTCATCTCGGCCATCTGCGTCAACGTCACCGCCCCAGGCGACCTGCCGACCGAGCCCAGACACCCCATCCTGATCCTGGGCGATGATCAAGTCGTCTTCGTCAAAGATGGAGCCCGCGGTCAGCGGACCGGTCAACAGATAGACGCCCCCCTTCTGATTCAAGCCGGTTTCAATGTCCAACGCCCCCAACAGGACGTCTGAGATGCCGTCGTTGTTGACATCACCGGCTGCGTCCAGGCTATACCCCGCCGCAGCGGTGGCGTCGTCGCCGCGGATGGCGTCGGCGATGCGCAGCTCCGCGCCGCCCGATACCGGGCCACTCAACAGGTAAATCCTGCTGTTAACCGGATCCCCGAAGACGATATCCGGCTTCGTGTCCCCGGTCACATCAGTTGCGACCGTGACGGTGTGGCCAAAGGCACCCAGGACGATGCCCGATGCGTCATCCGGGCGAGAGAACAACGCCGCGTCCAGGGTGCAGGCCTGCTCATCGATCTGTCCCTGACAGTTGTTGTCCACGCCATCCAGGCACAGCTCGCTCATGCCAGCGTTGACCAGGGGCTCATCGTCATCACAGTCGCCCGAGTTGCTCACCCACCCCGGCAGAACCAGATCCTCACAGTACTGCGCGCGCTGCTCCGGGTCGCCGAAGGCGTCTTCGTCTGCGTCTCGGTAGAAGGTCTGCTTAAGGTAGTCGTCGTTGGCGTCACCGTCGCAGTTGTTGTCTTTATTGTCGCACCGCTCCGGAGCGTTTGGCCGAGTGTAGGGATCCGCGTCATCGCAATCCTCTGCGCCGGGCTCATAGGGGACAAAGCCCGGTGGGTTCTGGCAATCGACGATCGGCTCGCCAGCCCCGTAGCTGTCGTTATCGTTGTCAAACCAGTATTCCCGGCGGTTGTCCTCATCGATCTCGCCGTCGCAGTCGTTGTCGAGCCCGTCGCAGTGCTCATAGGCGCCGGGATAGATCATCTCGAGCTCGTCCGGATCGGGCTGTACGTCTGTGCCCAGGCAGCCGGCGTCGATCTCATCCTCCGCGGACCACTGGTCGTTGTCCTTGTCTTCGCCAGGATCGACGTCCACAGACGCATCGCAGGCGAGGTTGAAGCGCTCGCACCAGTCGGCTCCGCCACACGCTCCCAGGAAGATCCACAACATCCGGCGCCTCCGTCCCTATCTTTCAGTATAGCGGCGAAATCCCCCCATTGAAACCATCACGGCGGGTCGTCGGTTTCCATCTGCGGCAGACCGGCGAACCGATTGACCGGAGTGGACATCAGGGGGTGTTGTCCGATGAATCCGGGGTGAACAGGCTGAGCTGTTCCTGAGGACCATCCAACGCTCCAGAGAGCGGATCGTCCCCATCCTCCCCGTCGTCTGCAAACAGAAAGTCCCATGGAGAGTCTTCGAGGAGGGAGGCCTTCTTCTGGGCGCGCTCTTCGAGCAGCGCCTGGCGGCGGAGCGACTCTTCGCGCTGGGTGAGCGGCGCCTCTGCGTCGATCGGATCCCAGGACATCGGATCCCGGACATACTCCGCGCCGATCAGTCCATCGAGCATCCAGCGGGGGACCGACCGCTCACCGAGGCGCAGAATCGTCAGACACCCCACCATGGCGCAGACGGTGTCTGCATCCCCGCCTGAGGCGCACACCCCAAACAAGGCGTCGGTCAGCGCCCCCTCGCGGGCGTGGTGGAGCACCCATGGGGTGCCGGTGAGGGCGAACCCGTTGGCCGCACAGTCGAGGGTCTTGTTCGAGTGCCCGCTGGCCTGCGCGTAGGCGAGAAGCTCGGCTTCCCCCATCGCATCGAGCACCGCCGCCGCCCGCAGCGGCTCCAGCCATGCCTCTCGCTCGATCCGAAGTTCGTTCGCTTCGGGCGTGTCCAACCACTCCAGGATCCGCTCGACGAGGCCATCTTCTCGCTGGATCGCGGCGGCGTGGCAGTAGGCCCCGAAGATCGCGGCACAGGTCAAGGCGATGGGATGGGTGGTGGTCGACCGAGAGACCTGCACAGCCCAGGGAAGGACCTGCCCCAGCTCCGGGATCAAGGTCGCGGCTGGGCCGATCCGCATCGCCGCACCCAGGCCAGCGGTGTGCACCGCCTGCCCGCGGCGAACGCTCTCGCGGAAGTTGCGGCCGGTGCCCCGGTGGACGCCGAAGTGCGCCCCGGGAACATAAGCGTCGTGCATCTCGATCACGATCTTCATGAAGTGATCGGCAACCTGATGGCCGTCCAGAAAGTCGTCGGCCCGATGGCAGGCGCGAAGCAGGGCGAGGGCCTGTTGGGTGTCGTCGGTGTACAGCCCCGGCAGGCGTGCCCAGCGAGACTTCTGACCGACATCGGCGACGGCGTCGAGGTAGCGGCCCTCAGCGAGGGAGCGCATCGCCATCGCCCGGGCGAACCGGTTGTACTCGAACGGTGCGCCGAACGCGTCGCCGACGGCCTGTCCCAACAACGCCATCCGGGTGATCGCGGGAATTTCCATCTTCCCTGGTCCTCGCTACAGACTCGCAAGCATATCCCATCTCCACAAGGACGCAGGACAACATTCCACAACCCGCTCAGGCGATCAGGCCCTGATGCGCAAACACCCGACGGACGAAGCTCATCGGCATGTTCCCCGCCTCCAGAAAAGTACGGTGGAACGCCCGATCGATGTCGAGCGTGTCCTCACCGGATTTCGCAGCCTGCACATCTCGCTTCAGCTCCCAGACCAGGACGTTTCCGGTCAGATAGCTCAGCGGATACGCCCGCTCCTGCGAGTACCAGTTCAGCTCTGCCTGCACCCGCCCGTCTGTGAACCCGGTGACCGCTTTCAACAACCGCCCCGCGGCGACGAACGGATCGGGATCAGAGACGTCAACATCCCGACCAACGTCCAGATAACGACGATCACCCGTCATAAAGAACAGGTCAATCGCCACCCGGGCGCCGATGCGGCTCAGATCCCGCTTGGTGATGAACCGGGCCTCATCGGTGAGGTCGCCCAGGTAGCCCTGGTCGAGCATGTAGTCTTCGAGCATCGTCGTCCACCCCTCAGCCTGCTCGGCAGCATCGACATGGCGCCGAATCACCGAG
>JBCBLB010000474.1:0-7829 GCA_038520555.1 Myxococcota bacterium
CAGCACGATCCCCTCGCTGCACCGGTTCTCGACCTCTCGATGGATGGCCAGCGCGTCGCTGAACCGCGCCCGGGCCTCGTCCAGCTGGCCCTCCATTCGATTCAGGGTGGCGCAGGCATACTTCACACAAGCCCTCGCCATCCATCAGGAGGTCGGAGACCGCGGCGCGGAGGGGAAGGCGCTGGGCAACCTGGCCACCCTGAATCGAATGGAGGGCCAGCTGGACGAGGCCCGGGCGCGGTTCAGCGACGCGCTGGCCATCCATCGAGAGGTCGAGAACCGGTGCAGCGAGGGGATCGTGCTGGGAGAGCTAGGCCTGATCGAGGTGATGGACGGCAAGGCGCAGGACGCCCTGACGGTTCTGAGACAGGGCGAAGCCATCCTCCGCGAGATCAACGACCCGCTTCAGCTGGGCTTTTTGCTCTGCAAACGCGCACGGGCCGAGCACCTCGCCAATCGCCCAGACGCTGCCGTCGCCGCCCTCGACGAAGCAGAGCAGATCGCAGAGGACATCAACATCGGCCCCGACGGGGGGCTGGCCCAGAAGATCGCGGAGGCCAAAGCTCTCCTCGACGAATGACGCCGTCACACATCGCTGACTGCCCGATGCGTCCGATGTGGAGGTTCTGCTTGTGGCTCACGAAGCGCGACGCGACGTCCATGCGGTTGTAGGCGCCTGAGATGAGGATGCTGCGCAGCACCTCGCGCAGACTGAACGAGTTGGTCAGCAGCGAGATGGAGAGCTCTGCGATGAGCACAGACTGGGTCTCATTGCGCGGTTGGTGGTGCAGCAGACGACAGGAAATTTGAGCGTCCTTTTTCGTCTGTGGTGGAGTCGGTTGAGGTGGGGTTGTCGGGCGACTCCGGCTCCCTTCTCCTCTCCCACGGCCTCAAGAGAGGGGTTTCCGGTCACTTTTTGAGCGGCCGAGAAGCTCGGGGTAGATCGATGCGCTCCGCGCAGGCGTGCGGCGAAGGCGAGCCTGATGCTGTCGGTCAACCCGTCGTTCCTCAGCCTGCGAGGCCCGGCCGGAGTCGCTGACGTGCGCACCACAGCGATGGCCCGCTGCAGGACGAATCGCATTTGGCGGGGTGCTCCTCCAGAGTGCGTCCGAGGGATGATCCGTTGAACCGATCGAGCCGCCGTTAAAACCGAGCCATAGCAGCGCGCAGGGTAAACTCCTCGCAGAGGTGTCCATCGCAGCTGCTCTCAGAAAACAGCGCGCCATGGCTCAGGTTTCCCATGAGGTGTCGATGAGAACAGCGCGGTGGAGTATTGTTGTGATCGCAGCCTTTGCCCTCGGCTGCGGTGGGTTGTTGAATGGGTTCGTGACGGTGCTCACCGCCGCGCAGTGTGACGAGATGCAGCCGCTCGCCGACGGGCTCTCCGACGCGGATAAGCAACGCGCCGATGCGCTGATCGCGCAATGTCGGACGATCGCGTTCGACGGACGCGGGATGAGCCACCCCTCCTTCTCTGAGGTGTTCCGCTACGCCGTCGAGGATGGCACGCTCACTGAGGCGGACGCGGACATCGTGCGGAGTCGGCTGGACATCGCGACGCCGCGTGACTTGAGCTGTTTCCGACCGGGGATCGACGAGGACAAGAACACGAGGGTTCGTATGAAAGGCGCGCCGCTGTCGTTCACCACCCCGCCGACATTCGACGGCTGCGGCAACCTCCATTTCGACATCGACGCCGACGTCGGGCCGATCGGTTCGCTCCTGGAGATCAGCTTCGACGGCAAGGAGTGGACGGAGATACAGACCTGCCTGCCGCCAGGCCGCGCCCGACACAGCTTCACCATCGAGCGGGTGTACCCGCTCGATGGTATCTGGGCGCGCACGGCCCTTGATGCGCCAGAGTACAGCATTCATCAGCCGCTGTCGTTCGCCTACCCGCCGATGGACGTTCACAAGAGAGGCGATCAGATCTCCGCTGCGCTCCGGCTCGATGACTGTTTGCCAGGCCAGTATGGGGTGCGGATCGACTACTCGACCGATGGGAACCCTCAGCAGGAGAGCTGGTGGCCGATCGAGCCCGGGCAGACGGTGCAATTCACCCTCCCCGCGCGGGCGGACGACCCCAGGGTCTATATCACCGACGTCACCGGCTTCAAGATCCTGACCGGGGACGCGAGCGAGGACGGGCCGATCACCCTCACCCCCAATTGAGCGCCCAGCGCCAGCAGCTCTCGCCGCACCCGCCACGGGCCCAGGACCGCGTCAAACCCCCATCGCTTCGCCCCGCAGGCCGGGCAGCGCTCATCGTTGCCGAGTTTCGTTGCCGAGTTTCGTTGCCGAGTTTCGTTGCCGAGTTTCGTTCCTGAGTTTCGTGCCTGAAGACGTGCGATAGCGAGCCAGGACCGGTCGGCGGATCTCGGTTCGCGGCTCATCGCGTTCGACCCCATCCATCCGAGTCGAAGCGCGCCTCGAAGGCGAGTGGCTGTCACCCGCAGTCCGCCTCAGGGGTGAACGTCACCGAGACGGACGCGCCAGGCTCCGGTCGCGCGTCACCATGGAAGAGGATGGCGTTTTCGGCCGAGTCGTAGGTCCATCCATCCTTCAGCCCCTGGGGGATGGGCTCCTCGTTGATGGTGACCGTCACATCGTCGAGAGACGCCAGCTGCTCACTGAGAGAGCACATACTTCGATAGCCCACTGTGAACAGGTGCGCTTCTTCGATCTGTGTGTGGAGATGACCGTCCTCCAGCTCCCAGACCTCGCCATGGAAGTCCTTCACCAGATCATCCAGGGAATACATCGAGAAGAGGTCGTTGAATGGATCCCCAGTCATCAGCCCAAGCACCCAGAGGTTGCTCGCGTCACGTCCCAGGCCAGACAGCGCATCGGTGACACCGTTCGCGTCTCCTCCCTGCTCGTCTTCGGCGAAAAAGATGACCGCCAGATCAGCGCTCTCCCGAAAGAAGCCGGGACGGGAAGGGTTGAGGAGCGCTGTCGCAAGGGTATCAAAGCCATCCTCATCGCTGCGTGGCGTGAGGCCTTCGAGCTGTTGGGCAAGCATGGAATGGGGATCCGGCGCACCCGACCGAATGATGGGCCCACGGAAACGCCCGCTCTCGCTGGTATCCGTTGAAAGGACGGCCACCTGCCAGTCGATCGCCTGCGCGTCAAGAACATCGACAATACCGGTCAAATTTTCTTGATAATCTTCAAGGTAGCTTAGCGATGGGCCGCTGTTTCCCACCACCCACAGTACGTCCAGAGACTCTGAGACCGACACAACAAACTCTTCTGTGATCGGTTCAAGACGTTCACCTTCGCCAACGATCGGTATCCAGACCTGAGGCTCATCGGGATCATTGATTTCAATGAGCAGATCAAACGAGTAACTGAGCCAACCGGAGGGGGTAAAGTCGACCTCAATGACGTCCTGTTCTCCCCCAGCCAGGAAGTTGTTGAACGGCGAGAAAATATTGATCGTCGAAGCTCCGTTGCCAACAGCCGTAATCGACTCGATCTGCAACGGCTCCTCACCGCGGTTCTCGATCGAAAGGGTTCGGGTCTCGGTGCATCCCTTGGGCACCCCGCCAAAATCCAACTCGCCGATGACCGCGATATCGGGAGGAGCACGTTGAGGGATCTCGGGTTGTTCTTCAGCATCCTCCGATTCGTCTGCCGGAGATGTTGTAGATGGATCCTGACAGGACCATATCCATGGGATCAGCAAGAATGTACGCATGATTGACCTCGCCCGAGCAGCCTGGCTCAGCTGAAAGCACAGGATTGGTAATGGTTATCATACAATCACCCGAAACCGGATCTTAGCCGTATCTTATCCATGATCCGGCGATAAATGGTCCGCCCTCACACGCATCGTGCCGTCGTCGATCCCGTGTTCTTTTCATCTTGCGGAACATCCTTCATCGAGTGATGCCATAGCCGGCATGGAGTCGGCATGGAGTCGGTATGAGCGTTACCCCAGATGAGTTTCTTTCCACCTTTCAGCCTGAATACTCCTTCCAACGTAGAGAGGGCTGGCTGACCTTCTGTGAGCGGATGGCGGAATCCGGGGCGGATCCGGCGGGGTGGGAGTTACGGATCGCTGCGGTGTGGTCGGACGAAGAGCGCGTGGTGCCCGGCCCCTGGTTAGAGTCGATCTTCGCCGGCGCTCCCCCGGCCGCGTTGCCCATGACCCGAACCATCTCGTTCGGCGAGGCCAGCGTCTATCAACAGGAGCATGGCAACCGGCTGCTCCCGCTGGAGGACGCCCATGTCCATGCGCTCGCAGACTGTTCGCTGCTCTCTGGCATCACCGGCATCCACATGGCGACCCGCAGCTACCAGATCCGCGGGACGCACGTGCAGATTCTGGCAGACTCTCCATATCTTCAGGGGATTCAACGGTTTCATGTGCTGCGCCTCCCTGGGTCGATCGGCTTGGATGGCGCACAAGCCATCGCCCGCTCGAAGAACTTCTCTGGGCTGGAGACCCTCGATCTCTACTACAACAACATTGAAGACAGCGGCCTGATCGCGCTGCTGGAGTCAGACAACGTCCGTAACCTGCGCTACCTGCGGGTGGCGCGGGACAAGATCCGCGTCGCGGGCATCAAGGCGTTGGCCCAGTGTGCCCGGCTCTCGAACCTTGAGCACCTCATCCTCGACGACAACAACCTCAGCAGCGGTGCGTTCATCGAGCTGGCCAGATCGCCGCACCTCCGGAAGCTCAAGACCCTTCACCTCAAGGACAACAAGCCAAAGAACAAGGGCATCGTCGCGTTGGCCTCATCTCCGATCCTGGCCACGGTCGAGGAGCTGGCGCTGCGCACGTGCAGCATCGGCAACGAAGGCATCATCGCGATGGCGAAGTCGCCTCATCTGGGACGGCTGCGCAAGGTGGACTTCGGCATCAACGACTGGGGCGCCCCCGGCGCGGTCGCGTTGGCCGACGCGGCCTCGATGGGGCCGGCGCTGGAAGAGCTTGACCTCTATGCCATCACCGTCGGCGCGGCTGGGGGCGTCGCCCTGGCGACGTCTTCGAAGCTGTCTGCCCTCAAGCAGGTGAAGCTGAAGGCCTACGATCCCTCTCTCGACATCTCAGCGTGCGAGGCCCTGCTGGCCTGGGCGCCGCTGGGAGAGGACGAGAAGCGCACCATCCGCCGCCGGTTGGAGAAGCTCCAGCAGGCCATCACCCTTCGAGAATCGAAGCGAGACGTCGACATCTCTCGAATCCGGGCCAAGCTGAAGAAGGCCGCCGAGATGGAACCCAGCGAGAAGACCTGGGATCGGGTCTGCTTCTTCTTGGATGAGGCACACAAGAAGAACCCGATCCAGGCCGAGGAAGCGGTCATCGACGAGGCTGAGGCGCTGTTGGCCGGTTGGCCGGACGCGCTGCGGAGGGCGCAGCGCCCCTGGCTGTATGCGCTCAAAGATGAGGGGGTGCATCTGCCGATGCTCCGCCTCGTCCGATGTATCGCCCACGCAAGCTGCCATGACCTGTCCCCTATCGCGGGATGTTCTGCGCTCCGCAACCTGCGGACGCTGCGGGTCTATGGTGGCTCGCAGTCGCTCGAAGAAGAAGACGCCATCGTGATGGCCAGCGCTGCGCACTTCTCGAATCTTCACACGTTAGAGCTGGATTACATCAAAAACCTCAACCGGGCCGCCCCGCACCTGGCCGCCGCGCCCTGGCTCTCCAGCCTGCGTCGACTCACCTTCGACCGCAACGGCTTGACCAGCGCGGGCCTGGGGGCGCTGCTGAAGTCTCCTCACCTCACCGGGCTGGTCGAGCTGACGATCCGCAACAACCGCATCGGAGACAGCGGGGCAGCAGCGCTGGCGAAGTGCGCCGCGCTGAAGTCGTTGAAGACCCTCACCATACAGGACGTCGGCGTGACCGCGAAGGGGCGGTCCGCGCTGGCCGCCTCTCCCCACCTCTCTGCGGCCATCAAGGCCACCTTCCAGGACTGAACCATGCGATACGCTTTCTCTCCCGATGGGACCCACCTCGCCTGGTTGGACGCCCACGGCCTCCTCCGCCTGACTGTCGGGGGCCGGCAGAAGCGCGTCGACGTCGCCGGCGGGCTGCTGTCGTCACTGTCCATTTCTGCATCTGGCGAGAGGCTCCTGGTTCAGGGCAGCGATGGGTACCCCAAGCCGTCCTGGCGCTACCGCTTCCCCGAGATGACCGAAGTCGAACGGTACGAACGCAACGATCGTCGCCTCCATCCCGACGGTGAGCACACCGTCTATTGTCACACTCACTACGCCCAGCCACAGATCCGCCTCGCGGTCTCTGGAGCGGGCGGCTCCACCACAGAGCCATATCCCCAGACGGGCGCCGTCGATCAGGGGACGTGGGCGCTGGGCGCGCGTCCGGATCTGCCCGACCGCTCGACGTTCGCCTTCGAGCTGGCTCCGGACGGGTCGTTCTTGATCCTGGATCGAAACCATCGCCTGTTCGGCGGCATCCTGTCAGACCCGCAGCAGCCGGCCACGATCACCTTCACCGCGACGGTCGTCACTGCTCTGGGGACGACGATCCGGCTCTATCCGGACCGGGAGCGGTCGATGGTGGTGATGTTCGACGGGCGAACGCAGACCAACCATGTCGTGGTGTTCCCCGCGCAGGGCGCGCCAGCCCGCTTCTCTGTCGCGGGCTTCGCGCCGCTGCAGCGCGCCGGCGACGTGCTGGCCGTGCAGCGCGACGCGCAGACGGTCGTGCGTCTGTCGCTGCCTGCGGCGCTCGCCGGACCGGTGGAGGAGGAGCGGTTTCCCCTGCCGGGGACGGCGTGGACGGTCGACGGCGCGACGCTCTCACCTGCGAACCACCTCGCCTTCGCGCACGCCGTCGTCACCGGAGATCTCTGGGACACCGGGCGGGGCGACGTCCTGCTCCATGAGCGCGCCCTGTGGTTCGTCCCCTGGCACGGAGAGGCGCTGCTCAACCTGCAGACCGGCGAGCGCGTCGCGCGTACGCTGCCGGGCACGCCAGACCAGATCAGCGCGCGCCGTTGTCTGGCCGCCCGATTCACCCGGCTCCGTGAGCAGGGGGACGCATATGGATGCCCCAACACCCTCAGCTCGCTTCGCATCCGGCACGCCTATGGCCACAACGGCTACAGCTCGCTCATTGCTCGGGGTGACGTCGCCGGCGACCTCTCAGCCCATCTCATCGCCGCCACGCTGAGTGAGGTCTCCGATGAAAAAGATACCAACGATCTCCACGGTTGGCGGAGATCATCGACGGGTTGGACTGGAGGGGACATCTCTGTGCGAGCGTACACCCTCGCGGGGGCAGAGGCGATGCTGCGGATGGTGGTCACCGAGCGAATTCCGCTCCGCAATGTCCTGCAGATCCTCAAAGAGTATATCGGTCATCTCGGCTCGCGTAACGATCACGAGGAGAACCCGGGGCCGATGCCGCTGGAGGTGGAGCAGGTGTTGCTGTGGGCGGCGATGGAGGGCTACCGCCGTCCAGACATCGATGTCCTCGCTGCGATCCCGACCTGGCGATCCGCTCCGATCACCGAGGACTTCATCGATGAACACCTCCACGAAGTCATCAGCGCCTGCCAGCACACCGGTCAGACCGGCGCGTTCCACGACGCGCTCCGCCACTACTTCGAACGGCAGGGAGAGTCCGTCTACCTCCCGATCTGATGGGCGGCTCAGCGTTGACGCGTCATCTTGATGCTTCGTGCCACTTCAAGAGTGGCATACCATTTTGCGATGCAACATAATGACTTTAACATGTTCATGCTTACCAGGGAAGAGCCTGTCCAGGCCGATACTGTTGTCCTGGACAGGCTCAGCGATGCTGGCGCACCGATCATTCGTCGTAGCATTCGCGTCTAAACGAATCCCAG
>JBCBLB010000291.1:0-11242 GCA_038520555.1 Myxococcota bacterium
ATGACGTGACCCTCGTCGCCGGCGCAGAGGTCGAGACCAACGTCCGCGGCCGGGAAGGCGTCGAATACATGGCCCGTGCCGCCCATTATGAGCGTGAGCGGGGCCTGTCGAAGTTCACCTTCCCGCACCTGTTCGGCCGCCGTGCATGGGCATATAAGACCGCCTTTCGCCTGGATGACCGGTCAACCGCCCGGGTCGTCGAGAAGGCGTATCGGAACGCCCGCCGCAACCCCTTCGCCCTCCACAAGGCCACCACCGTCACCCTCGAAGACGCCGCGACGGCCTCTCGCCGGAACGCGGAATTTCTGGAGGACGAACGCTACCGGCCGCACCTGCGGATGCTCGACTGCACCGCCTTCACCGACGGCGCCTCCTGCATCCTCCTCGCCAGCGAGGCCGGCCTGAAGCGGCTGGGCATCCCTCCCGAGCAGTGCACCCGGATCCTCGCCTATGGCCACACCGTCCAGGCCCTCGGCGCAGAGAACAACCCCACCCAGCTCACCAACGTCACCGACGCCGCCCGGATCGCCTATCGGGACGCCGGCATGACGCCTGAAGACGTCCAGGTCGCTGAGGTCCATGACTGCTTCTCGGTCGTCGAGCTGATGATGATGGAGGCGCTGGGCTTCTGTGCGCTGGGACGGGCCGACCGGATGCTCGCCGACGGCCAGACCGAGATCGACGGTCGCCTGCCGATCAACACCGGCGGCGGGCTGCTCGGGTTCGGACACCCCGTCGGCGCCACCGGCGTCAAACAGATCCTCGAGATCTGGCGGCAGATGAAGGGGCAGGCCGGCGACTACCAGATGCCGACCCCGCCCACCGTCGGACTCACCGCGAACCTCGGCGGCGATGACCGAACCGCCGTGGTCATGCTCCACCAGAACGTCCACTGAGGACATCGAATGGCTTTCTTGAACACCGACACCTACCACACCGGCCTGTATGGGCCGGTCTCCGATGAGCGCACCGATGAAGACCTCGCCGTCGAAGGCGCGCTCCCCGACGCCCTCGCCGGCGTCTTCGCCCAGAACAGCCCCAACCCGCCCTTCGGACCGCCCCAGCCCTATCACTGGTTCGACGGCGACGGCATGATCCACAGCGTCCAGATCGCCGATGGCAAGGCCACCTACCGGAACCGATACGTCCAGACCCACGCCTACACGGCCGCCCAGGCCGCCGGGCAGATCCCCTCCCCGGGCATCCTCTCGCCGTTCGACCCGGCCAACCACCGGCCCGACCGAAACACCGCAAATACCGATCTGATCTGGTTTAACGGGTCGCTCCAGGCGCTGTGGTGGCTGGGCGGCGAGCCCTACGCCCTCAGCCTCCCCGACCTGCAGACCCACGGCGTCGAGACCCTCCACGACACCTTGTCCATCGGCGTCGCCGCGCACCCCAAGGTCGACCCCCGGACCGGCGAGCTGATCTTCTTCGATTATTCGGCCTACAAGAAGCCCTATCTGCGGTACGGCGTCGCGTCGGCCGATGGGCGGCTCGTCCACCACCAGGACATCGACATCCCCCTGCCCTCGCTGTTCCACGACGTCGCCATCACCGAAAACCACACCATCCTGCTCGATATGCCGATGATGTGGGACCCCAACAAGCTCACCCAGGGCAAGCGGCGGGTTCGGTTCGACCCCGACCGCCCCGCGCGGTTGGGGGTGCTACCCCGGCACGGCGGCGACGTCCGGTGGTTCCTCGCCGAGCCCTGCTACAGCTACCACACCGTCAACGCCTGGGAGTGGAATAACGACCAGGGCGACGACATGATCACCCTGCTCGCCTGCCGGATCGAGAATCCCATCCCCACCACCGCCCATGAAGATGAGCCCCACATCCCGCGGCTGTACTTTTTGCGGATGAACCCCGTCCTGCATCGGTGGGACCTCAACCTGCGCACCGGCCTCGTCAAAGAGACCCAGCTCGATGACGTCCTAACCGAATTCCCAAGGATGAACGACAACTTCCTCGGGGTAAAGTCCCGCTACGCCTACCACCCCACCGTCGCCCCGCGGACCACCCTCTCCTTCGACGGCGTCATCAAGTACGACCTGGAGACCGGCGGCAAGACCCGGTTCTCCCTTTCGGATGGGTTTCTGTGTGGGGAGGTCGTGTTCGCCCCTCGCCCCGAAAGCGACGTCGAGGACGACGGCTGGCTGGTGATGATGTCCGCCCACCCCGAGACCGGTGAGAGCGCCCTGCTCGTGCTCGACGCGACCGACGTCGCCGCCGGGCCGATCGCCCGGGTGCCGATGAAGCGGCGGGTGCCGTTCGGCTTCCACGCCGAGTGGATCGACGAAGCGCGCTACCGCAGCTGAACCTTCCGCGGTCCGAAAACGCCGCTTCTCTCTGAACGCCCTCGATCCCCTCGATCGAGGTCGTTCAAGCTCCTATATTCCAACTGTTTCATATCTGGAACAATCGAATTGTAGATATGAATCCTGTGCATGATCACCCATCTGTCGAGCGAATTGGACACGATACAAGCCACAGCTCTCCAAGACGCCGATTCCATGCGCGCTTCACATCCTGCATCACCATCAAAGGCCAACACTCGACATTGGGCAATGGCGAGATGGCAAGACACCCGTACACAAAGCTGAAATATCGTACTGAACCTGGCAAACCAGGATCCCGAACGCATACCCCGCAACTGCGATGTCGTCCCTTTGTCCCTGCGAATTGATGATGTTGGCTGGTCTCAGCGGCCCTGCGTTTCGTTGGGAGGGGTCAAGGTCAGGCGTCTGGGGATGCTCAGCGCACGAACATCAACAGCGGTGATGACCAGGGAACCAGCGACGCGTTCCAGTTGTAGAACCCCGTAACGGACGGATCATCGAGCGGGCAGCCGTTGTTGTTCCGGGCGCTCCAGGTCGGCCCGAAGCCGTGGTCGGAGTAGATCCAGCTCGACGAGCAGGAGCTGTTGAGCCCGCCGTCCCGATCGATGGGGTGGAGGTAGAGGGTGGTGGTGCACAGCCGACCGCCGGAGAAGGTCCCGGCGCTCATCGCATAGCTGGCGCTGCAGTTGTGGACCGACACCGCAGACTGCTCATCGTCCCAGGACGCCGTCCCGTCACCAACGTCGTCATAGACGGCGTAGTCGGTGCCATCGTCGAACATCACATCCGTGAACGGCACGGTGTTCCATGCCTCGGCCTTGTAGTCTTTGGTCAGCGAGACGGTGCCGAACGTGGTGCTGTTGATGACGGTGCTGCTGGTCCAGGAGCCATCGTCGGCGTTGGTGGCGATGAGCGTCCAGCCGCCGCCGTCGGTCGTCATGTCGCAGTACACTTCCTCGGTGTCTTCGCCGGTGCCGTAGCCGTCGACGTCGATGAGGTAGTAGCCGTCCGAGGCGGAGGCGTCGTTGTCGAGGATGTTGTCGCAGTCGGTGCCCACCGGGCAGTCTTCTGGCTCGACCGACGCGTCCCGGTCGTCGCAGTCCTCCCCGCCGCAGCTCGCGTCCGTGTAGCCGTCTTTGTCGAAGTCGTTGTCGATGTCCCCGTCGCAGTCGTAGTCGTCACCGTCGCAGCCCTCCGGCGCGCCGGGATAGACGTTCGACCGGAGATCATCGCAGTCCCCGCTGGCGGTCACATACCGACTGGAGGGCGCCGAGCAGGCCACCGCGGATTCGTCGGTGTCTCCGAACGTATCGCCGTCGGCGTCGAGATAGTAGATGGTGGTCACGCCCTCATCGGTCTCACCGTCGCAGTTGTTGTCGATCTCGTCGCAGACCTCGTCCGTCCCGGGGTTGGCGCGGGCCTCGCCGTCGTCGCAGTCGCCCGCCTCGCCGGCGTACCCGGCTGGTTGCGCACAGGCCACCGTCGACACCGACGTCCCGTAGCCGTCCGCGTCGCTGTCGGCGTACCACGTGAGGGCATCGACCGCGTCATCTTCATCGACGGTCTCATCGCAGTCGTTGTCGACATCGTCGCAGAACTCATCGGCGCCAGGGAAGGTCGTCGCCGCTGCATCATCACAGTCGGTGCGGTCTGCGAGGTATCCGGTCGGCTGCGAACAGGCCCGCGTCGGCGCATCCGGGTCGCCGAAGTCATCGCCGTCTGTATCGGCATACCACGTGGGAGCATCGACCGCGTCGTCTTCATCGACGGTCTCATCGCAGTCGTTGTCGACATCGTCGCAGAACTCATCGGCGCCAGGGAAGGTCGTCACCGCTGCATCATCACAGTCGGTGTCATCGCTGACGTAGCCGGTCGGCGCCGCACAGGCGGCGTCGGTCACGCCGGCATCCCCGAACCCGTCGCCGTCTGCGTCTGCGTAGAAGGTCGCTGCGTCGACGGCGTCGTCTTCATCGGTGGTGCCGTCACAGTCGTTATCGACAGCGTCACAGCGCTCGTCCGCGCCAGGGTTGGTGGTCTCTTCGACGTCGTCGCAGTCGGTGTCATCGCTGACGTAGCCGGTTGGTGCCGCACAGGCGATGAGCCGGCTGTCTTCGTCGCCGTAGCCGTCGCGGTCCGTGTCAGCGTACCAGACCGATGCGTCAGCAGCGTCGTCCTCATCAACGGTGCCATCACAGTCATCGTCGACCCGGTTGCAAAGCTCCGTCATCTCCGGCGAGACCGCAGCGTCACGATCGTCACAGTCACCGGGCAACGCTGCATACCCGGAAGGAACGTCGCAGGCCTCGACGGTGATGTCGGCGACGCCGTAACGGTCATCATCGACGTCCTGGTAGAACGTCGTGGTGACCGCTTCATCGACGCGGCCATCGCAGTCGTTGTCCGCCTCGTCACAGATCTCCACACCACCAGGGAACGCTGCGGCGTTGTCGTCATCGCAGTCGTCGTTGCGTTCGACGTAGCCGGTCGGTGGATCGCAGGCGGGCTCGATCACCCCCGGGTCACCGTAGCCGTCCCCGTCAGCGTCGGCAAACCAGTCGGTCTGCACGCCTTCATCGACGTCCCCGTCACAGTCGTTGTCCAACGCATCGCAGCGCTCTGGCGCGCCAGGGTAGGACTCCGCATCGTCGTCATGGCAGTCGTTCCCCACAACAACGTGGCCTGCAGGCAACACACAGGCTTCTGTGGGACGGCTCTCATCACCGAACCCGTCGGCGTCCGCGTCCGCGAAGAAGACGCTGACGACGCCCTCATCAACAACACCGTCGCAGTCGTTGTCTAGACCATCGCACAGCTCAGGCGCGGCGCGGTTCACCAGCGCATCGTTGTCATCGCAGTCATCATCTGCCGTATAGCCGTCGCCGTCAGCGTCCACGCGCAGCGCGCCGGTGTCGAGCCCCCCACCACCGTCATCTGTCGAGCGGCAGGCAGAGGTGATCAACACCCCCACCAATAGAACTGTTGTACGCATAACCATGCCTCAGCGTTCTGAATCGCTATGACTTTATCACCTCCACAATCGAGCGCCAGCGCCGCAATCTGCGTCAAATATGACCGCAAGAATCTTCTTTTCGGAAACATCAAATCAGAAACCGTTCGAACGGGAACGCCCAATACGAAGCGCCTCCAGCTCTGCGGAACACCCCCTCAAGCGGATTCGCAGTCCACCTGAGCGAGACGTGAGCGCAGGCCCGGCTGCAGAAACCACATCCATAAGAGTTTGCTTGAACGTCAAATTCCTCCAGGTGTACAGATCAGTAAACCCTGTAATGTTGCGATGCAAAATGGTGCGCCGCATGAAGGACAGGTCAGCCGTGAAGATTGGTCGCGTCCCCACCGATTCACTCATCGCATACAAACGAAGCCCCGGGTGGTCCCCCATGAAGTCACCCGCTACATCTTCTCACGGTGATATCTCCCCACAGCGTGTCAGATCAGCTCGCATGGGAGGAGACGTTGGACGAGAAGCAGACCTTGAAAGTGAAGCTGGTTGCCCTGGTGAAGGCAGGACACATCCAGCAGGCGAAGGAGCTGTGCCGAAGCCTGGGCGTGCCCCTGCACCTCAGCGAAGCCAACTTCCGAGACATCAACCTCCCAGATGCCGATCTAAGCGGCGCGATCCTTCGAGAGGCCAATTTTGCCAATGCCAGGCTCGATCGGGTTCGCTTGGACGGAGCGGTCCTTCGGGGGGCCATTCTCACAGACGCAAAGCTCACGGAAGCCAGCTGCAGCGGCGCAGACTTCCGGATGGCCAACCTCGCCGGTGCCCACCTGAAGGGCGCAGATCTTCAACAGGTGAACGGTGCGCGTGCCCGTCTTCAGAGGGCATTCTTCAATAAGGCCAACCTCGAACAGGCCAACCTCGAAGGCGCCAACCTCAGCAGCGCACACGCCCAGGAGATCTCCCTGCAAGAAGCCAGGCTGAAAGAGAGCACGTGGCGCTCCGCAGACCTTCAGAAGTCGAACCTCGTCGCCGCCGACTTCACCGGTGCACAGCTGGAGAGCGCAACGATGTGGCGGTGCGATTGCCGACTCGCCATCTTCCGGAATGCGGACCTCACCAGCGCGAGCATGTCTGACCTCAACGGCTCACAGGCGGACTTTTCAGGCGCCAACCTGAGCTCTGTCACGTCTACCGAGTCAGACCTCCAGCGATGCCGCTTTGATGGAGGCAACCTTCACCACATCACCCTCGACAAGTCTAACTTAGAAGGTTCAACCTTACGAAATGCAGACCTCTCTGATGCAGGTCTCACGAAGGCCCAGCTGGTCAATGTCGATCTAACCGGGGCGAACCTTCAAAACATCAGATTCGAATATGGTTCGCTCAACGGGGCAAACCTGACCGGGGCAAACCTGCAGGGCGGACGCTTCTATGGCACGGACATGTCAGGGACCACGCTCACGTTTGCCCTCTACAACACAAAAACCATATGGCCGTTCCAGTTCAAGCCCAAAGGCGCACACTTCATCGGCCCCGGAACCTCGCTGCGGGAGCTGGACCTGGAAGGCGCCCACCTGGAAAACGCGCAACTCGCAACCTCAGATCTCACCAGAATCAATCTAAAGAGTGCGCACATGAAGGGCGCACAGCTCACAGGCTGCCAGTTGCCAGAAGCCAACCTCGAAGGCACCGATTTACGCAATGCTGACCTCCATAGCGCAGACCTCAAGGGCGCGACCCTCTCAGGCGCGGACCTCTCGGAGACGACTCTGTTTCACGCCGATCTGCGGGGCGCAGACCTCACCGGAGCCACCTTCACCGGAGCGCTATTTGATGAGACGACCTTGTGGCCAGACGGATTTCAGCCCACCGACGCCCGGCGTCTCAAGCCGAAAATGAACCTCAGCGGCGTCTCTATCCGGAGCCGCAACCTCTCCAACATCGATCTCCATGGCGTCACCCTTTCTGAGGCGAACCTGACCTCCACGAACGTCTCGGGCACCGACCTTCGTAGAGCTGATCTGAAAAAAGCAACGTTCTCCTCAGTGGAAGGACATCGGATTATCCTTCGAGAGGCGCAGCTCCAGGGCGCCGATCTGAAGCGTGCTCGCCTCGAAGAGAGCGATCTCACAGGGGCCAATCTCACAGACGCCTTCATCAGCGACGCTGTCCTGGAAGGGGCGTGCCTTCGCGGCGCCATCCTCAACGAAGCGGCGCTCGAAGACACAGACCTTGTGCGCGCAGACCTCCGAGGGGCAACCTTGATCAAGGCCAGCCTTTATGCCGCCGATCTGATGGGCGCCGATCTGACCGGAGCAAACCTCTCCGAGGCATGGCTCAAGCAGGCGATCCTACGCGGTGCCATCTGCACAGACGTTAACTTTGACAAGGCCAACCTCGCGGAAGTCGACTTCAAAGACGCCGATCTCAGAGGCGTCGATCTGACGAAAGCAACGTTTCATGAAACAGATTATCACTCCCCGTACTTCTATCGCACCAACTTGCAAGGGGCGAACCTGGCCGGTGTCGGCATCAAAAAGGCTCGCTTTCTTGAAGCAAACCTTGAAGGTGCTGATCTGGAGGGAGCGAACCTCATCGAAGCCAATATGAAGGCAGCCAACCTCAAGAGCGCAAACCTCAAAGGCGCCAACCTTCTGGAAGCAGACCTGTCCGGAGCAACACTGTGCGGTGCGGACCTCTCTGGAGCAAACCTCACAGAAGCCAGGCTCCACGGTTCCGATTTGTCGAATGCCAATCTTCAAGGAGTCGAGCTACGAGATGCATACTGGGACGCCGGGACGAAGTGGCCTGCGTCACATCTCACGAAGAAGGCGCAGAGCCGCTCCAGGCTTACACTCTTCACCGGCGACGACAGACAGACAGACTTCACCGGTTGGGAGCTGTCCGGGATCAACCTCTCCGGAGAAGTTCTGAAGCGGTCCAATTTCATGAAAGCAAATCTGGAATGTTCATTCTTCTCCAAGGCGAATTTAGCCGAAGCGAACTTTGAAGACGCCAACGCTTCCTATGCCGACTTTGATAAAGCCGATCTCAGCGGGGCAAACTTCTCTGGCTCAAACCTGGATGGTGCTGGCTTCTCCGATGCCACCTGTGTGGGGGCGAACTTCTCAAAGGCAAGCTTTGACGATACGCACCTCGATGGTGCGAACCTTTGTGGCGCGGACTTCACCGGGACCGATCTGGACGCCGCCGCCACCACCACTGGCGTGATCTATGATTCACGGACCAGGTGGCCCGAAGACTTCCAGCCTGAGAACGCACTGCATCTTGAGCCGGGCCATCCGCTCGTGGGAGTGAGTCTCTGTGGGCGCGATCTCTCTGCGCTCCAACTCGATGGCATCGACTTCAGCGGAGCGCTGGTGGATGTGAAGACGCGATGGCCAGAGGGGTTTCATCCGCAGGGCACACTGCTCATCGCGCCGATGTCAGACCTGAGGAACGCCCCTCTTCAGGACGTCGAGCTGAACGGTCAGAACCTCCAGCGGGCCGACCTTCGGGGCGCCAACCTGAAGAAATCAACCCTCAAGACCGCCGACTTCACCAGCGCACAGCTTCAACAGGCGACCCTCCAGGGGGCGATCCTCGAACGAACCACGTTCACAGAAGCCAACCTCGAAGGTGCTGATTTGCAGAAGGCAAGCCTCTCGCAGTCCGACCTGAGCGGGGCCAACCTCACCGGCGCCGATCTGACGTTGGCCTCTCTTCGAGAAGCATCGCTCCAAAACGCCAACCTTCAGTCCGCACGATTGCTCAGGGTGAACCTATCTGAAGCAGACCTCACCGGTGCGACGCTGACCGGCGCAGACCTCACCGGCGCGGTGTATTCAGAGAAGACGATCTGGCCAGAGGGCTTCCTCCCTGACGGCGCGGGTGCGATCCTGCTGGCCCAGGGAGAGAATTTCGTTGGGGCCGACTTCTCAGAGATGGACCTCACAAATGCCAATCTCCGGGAAGCAAACTTGAGGGGCGCCACCTTTCGAGACGCCGACGTGTCACGCGTCGACTTTCGAAGAGCCGCGCTCCTCGGCGCAGACCTTCGCTGCCACCATACCGCCAGGCCGGCCATGGACGGCGCCATCACCGATGAACAGACGCTGTGGCCCAAAAATCTGCCCCGCAAGGAGGTCGTGTTGGTGAAGCCGGGGGCAGACCTGTCCGAAGCAGATCTGTCAGGCGTCGATCTCTCTGGCGTCGATCTGAATGGGGCAAATATGAAGACGGCCAACCTCCGTGGTACAGATCTCACTGGGGCAGATCTGAACGGCGCCATCCTTCGTGAAGCCCTCTACGATGACCGGACCCGATGGCCCCAGGGATTCACGCCTGTGGGGCGTCGAATCGCTCCTGGGAAGAGGATATTCACCAATCTGGAGAAACAGAACCTCATGGGGGCACAGCTGCACGGCGCCGATCTGTCCAGCACCAACCTGAAATGGTCGGAGCTCCAAGGCGCCGATTTGACGGACGCGAGCCTTCGAAAGGCGAAGCTGACCGGGGCCCGTCTCCAGAACGCAGACTGCACCGGGGCCGATCTTCGGAAAGCGGACCTCGAATATGCCAGGGTAGAAGGAACCTGTTTTCGAGGGGCAGACTTCTCTGGCGCCAAACTCAAGGGTCTCAACCTGCGCGAGACCGACCTCCAGGAGACCAATTTTACCAACGCGGACCTGAGCTGGGCCGATCTTCGTGGCGTCGATCTGCGCACCGTTCATCTGGACGGTGCTGTGGTCAAGGGCGCATACTGTGACGCATTAACAAGGTGGCCCGAAGGATATGAACCAAAGGGAAGCCTGTTGTTCGTTCCGGGAGCAGACCTTCGAGGCGTACCGCTGATCGGTCCGGGCAGCCTCGTGTCTAAGAACACGCTTCAGGGGATCGATCTCTCGGGGGCAAACCTCGCCGGGGCCAACCTCCGGCGCGTTGATCTGCGAGAGGCCAACCTGCGAAATGCCAACCTGGAGGGCGCCAACCTTCGAAGCGCAAGACTCGAAGGAGCAGACCTTCGAGACGCCAACCTGCGCGGCGCCACGTTGCTAAAGACCCGCCTTCGGGATGCAAAGTTGGAGGGGGCAGACTTCACCGGTACAATCTGCCGCCAGAATGTGGGCTTCTCTGAAGCACAGCGAAAGCAGATCGTGGACCCCCAAAAAGCATCGGACAGCGAAAAGCGAATCTTCGTCGGTGCGGATCTCTCAGAAGAGAACCTGTCTGAGGTGGACCTGAGCGGCGCGGACTTCACAAACGCCACGTTATACAAAACGGATTTTACACGCGCCGATCTCCGAGGCGCCAACTTCCAGGGCGCCGACCTCAGCCATTCATACATCGATCAAGCGGATTGCCGAGGAGCAAACTTCCAGAAGACCAGGTGGAAGGATTCTCGTGGGCATGAGGCGTTGTTTGCTGGCGCCGATTTCCGCGGCGCCGACTTCTTGCAATGCTACTTCTCACGTGCAGATTTTTCGAACACTGACCTTCGCGGCGCGCGGATGTTCGGGTATTTTCAAGGCGCTGACTTTTGCGGTGCCCGTGAAGACGCGTCGACCACCTGGAATTATCGGATTCATCGCAAAGACACGGTGTTCGAAGCGGATGGCGACGACTGATACAGACTTCCCTTATGCGGCCTTTTGTTCGTCTTCGTCGGTTTTCACGCTGTTGGGGTTGCCCACGAGCCAGCTGATGCCCCCGACAGCGAGCACCGTCCACACGTCGAGCGGCAGCGGCGTCGGCAGCAGCTGATTCAGCGCCACCACCGAGACGATCGGCACCGCGACCAGGCTGACGACGAACAGCCCCGGGATCACCGGCCACATCCACGCCAGGGCCATCGACGGCTTCGCCAGGGCCATCGCGACCTTGATCATCCGGAGGTGGGCCCCAGCGGCGAAGTGCGCCGGCCACAGCGGGCCGG
>JBCBLB010000345.1:0-10263 GCA_038520555.1 Myxococcota bacterium
CCACAGTGGCCAAAACTGTGCTGAGATGAACCTGACCGACCGATCAACGTGGATAGAAGCCAACCCATGTTCCTCCATGAGTTCACCGAGCCCCAGCGACAGGCGTTTTTAACGCTCGCCGCGCGGCTGTCTTCGGCGGACGGATCGCCCTCTGATGCCGAACTCGCCCTGATCATTCAGATGCGCGAGGAGATGGATCTTCCGCCGTCGTGGCGCCCCTCCTGGGAGAACACCGACGTCCTGCTCAACTGGTTTGTCACCCCGCGCGATCGCGCCATCGCGATCCTGGAGCTGCTCCGCCTCGCCCGCTCTGATCAGAAGATTACAGAGCGGGAGCTGACCTTCATTCGCGAAGTGGCGCGGACCTTTGAGCTGTCCAAGGAGCGGGTGCGTCGACTGGCCTCATGGCTGGCCCGCCATGAGGCCCTGCTTCAGGATGGCGATCGGTTGCTGGGCTCCTGATCGTCGTCAATCTGCCCGGGGCATAAAAAACGGCTAATGATCAAACACGGCGTCCGAACAGGTCTTAATCACCCTGTACGTCTCCTGTTCGGGTGATGATTGCAGAGGAGCCCGATCTTGCCCCGTCGAAGAGCCTTCCGCCTGCGCCGCCGCGCCCCCTACCCCGGATCGGTGACGATCGATGGCTCGGTGGCCCCTGGGTTCGAGCCTGTCCGCGAAGCCTTCGCCGAAAACTTCGAAAAGCATGGTGAGATCGGAGCGGCGGTCTGCGTGATACAGGACGGTCGGCCCCTGGTCGACCTATGGGGCGGGATGGCCGATCCGGTGTCTTCACAGCCGTGGACCAGCGACACCCTGGGGGTCATCTTCTCCGCGACGAAGGGCTTGATGTCACTGGCCTTCTTGATGCAGCGCGATCTCGACGTGGACGATCGGGTCACTGACCACTGGCCAGCGTTCGGCGTCGCGGGCAAGTGGCCGATCACGATCCGTCAGCTGCTCAACCACCGCTCGGGGCTGTGCGCCATCGATCAGTCGCTCACCCTGGAAGACTTTGAGGATCCGGCCCGTCTCCAGCAGGCGATGCTTCGCCAGGTCCCGCTGTGGCGCGCGGGCGAGGATCAGGGCTATGGCCCGATCAGCATGGGGGTCTACGGCGGGGAGCTGTTCCATCGGATCGCTGGAGAGACGGTCGGCACCTTCCTACAGCGCGATGTCGCCGATCGGCTGGACGCAGACGTCTACCTGGGCGGTCGTGCGACGCTCCGCGGCCGGACCGCGCGGCTGCTTCCGGTTCGGCTGTGGGATGTGTTGACCCGGATCATCCCTCGCGTGGGCCGGATGCCCGAAGACTACGAGAGCCGCATGTTCAAGGCGATCCTCACCCCTGGCACGGCCGCACACCGGGCGGTGCACAACCCCCGCGAGCTGGGGATGATGCGACTCGAAAACTACGACAGCCCGCGGGTGCAGGATTTGGAGCTGCCCTTCGCGAACGGCCTGGCCAGCGCGCGGGGGTTGGCGCGGGTCTATGCGCCGTTGGCCAATGAAGGGCGCCACGAACGCGGCCGCTTCTTGCCCGCGGATGTCCTGACGCCCCTCTATGCGCGGCAGAGCTGGTCTGACGCCGATCGGGTCCTGTTCAAGCCCGTGGGCTTCTCGCAGGGGTTCATGAAGGAAGAGACCACCCTGTTCTCGCCCAACAAATCGGCGTTCGGCCACCCCGGGGCCGGCGGCTCGCTTGGCTTCGCCGATCCGGATCGGGGGCTGTCCATCGGCTATGTGATGAACCGAATGTCACACCGCTTGCGCTCTCCACGGGCGCTGAGCTTATGTGAAGCCCTCAACGACTGTCTGTAGCGCGCTATCTTTGAGTCATGCGCCTGGTCACCTCTCACCTGAACACGGATCTGGATGGGTTGGCATCGATGGTCGCCGCACGCCGACTGGTGGATGCCGCCCTCGAATTCGTCCTTCCAGGGTCGATGGATCCTTCCTGCCGCCGGGTCTGGGACGACCTCGGCGAGGCGTTGGGACCGATCGTGCCGACCCGTGCGGTCCTCCGCCGGCTTGAACAGGGAGAACCCCTCGATCAGCTGATCATCGTGGATACGGCGCGCCGGAAGCGACTGGGACCGCTGGGCCGATTGTTCGACGACGCCCGACAGGTCGAGATCTGGGACACCCACGGCGGCAAGGCAGACGGTCCGCTGAAGCCGCTGCCCGACGCCGGGGCGACCGTCTCTCCGATGGTCCTCCAGATCGCCGAACAAGGGCAGACCCCAACGCCCGCAGAGGCGGGACTGTTCTTGCTGGGCATCCACTGCGACACCGGACACCTGCGATACGCCGGAACCACCCCGATCGATCACCAGGCCGCCGGGCAGTGCCTCATGTGGGGGGCCGATCTGGGCTGGCTTGAGCGGTACCTGCCCGATGGTCTTGACGTCACGCAGCTGCGGCTGATGAGCCGGATGGTCGCGTCAATGGCGCGCGTAGACACCGGTGACTCCTGGGTGGCGTTGATGGCGCTGGAATTGGACGCGCGGGTGCCCGCGTTGTCGGTGCTGCTCGGCCAGCTCCGGGTCGGAGAAGGGTGGCCGGCGGCGATCGTGTTGGTCGCGGAAGATCGTCGCATTTCGGTGATCGGCCGCTCAGATGGGGCCCTCGACGTGGGCGCCCTGTGCCGACGATTGGGTGGGGGCGGCCACCCTGAGGCCGCCTCTGCGGCGCTTCGCGGGGTGAGCCTGATAGAGGCCCGCGCCCGGGTCGTCGCCGCGCTCCAGTCCAGTCGCCGATCGTTGACCGCCGCGACGATGGCCAGCCGGACGGTGTTCAGTCTGCCGATGGACGCGACCATCGCCGACGCCAACGACACCCTGCACCGATATCGGATCAACGCCCTGCCCCTGCGCGACGCTGAAGGCACCATCGCCGGTGTGCTCTCCCGAAGAGAGATCGATGAGGCGATCCGACACGGGCTGTCGAGCGCGGCTGCCGGCGCGTTAAGCGTCGGCCCCCCCACAACGGTGCCCCCTGATGCCGACGTGGACGTTGTACGACGGGCATTGTTGGAGGGCCCCAGCCGGCTGCTCGTGGTGGGGACATTGCAGGAGGCCCTTGGCGTCATCACGCGCTCGACGGTGTTTCGGGCAGAGGCGCTCGATCCGCCGCTGTCCAATCCGGTGCGCCCGCCGGCGCCGACGGCGCTGTGGAAGCGGGCGGAGACGCTGTTCGGCGCCGCCGCTTTGGACGTCGCGGACCTCGGGACGGTCGCGGCAGAAGCTGGTGTTCGGGCCCTGCTCATCGGCGGCTGTGTCCGCGATCTTCTGCTGAAGCGGCCCTCGAACGACATCGACGTGGTCGTGGTGGGAGACGCGCCCGCTCTGGCGACGGCCGCCGCGCGACGTTTCGGCGGAGATGTCCACGTTCATCCTGAATTCGGGACCGCTCACTGGTTGAGCCCGCGGGGCAACGCCCTGGATCTGGCCAGCGCCCGCACCGAATCTTATGCGCGTCCGGGCGCGTTGCCGTCGGTCGAGGTGGGCGATCTGCGCCAGGACTTCTATCGGCGGGACTTCACCATCAACATGATGGCGATGGGCATCTCACCAGAGGAGCGGGGTCGGCTGGTGGATCCGTTCTATGGCCTCAGCGATCTGCGAGCGGGCACCTTACGGGTCGTCCATGGCCTGAGCTTCGATGACGACCCGACGCGGGCATGGCGGGCGGCTCGGTTCGCCGCACGGTTCGACTTTCGTTTGGCGCCGGGCACCGCGGCGCTGATGCAGCAGGCGCTCCGCCGCGGCGTCCTGGAGAGCGTCACCGACGAGCGCCTGGGCGCAGAGCTGCACCGCATCTTCCTGGAAGATCGCACCGCAGAGGCGGTCCGACTGCTCCGCGAATGGGGCCTGTTGCGCCGCATCCACCCGCGACTGGAGACCGATCGCGGGTTGCTCCAGCGGCTGACCGCGACCCAGCAGGCCTGGGCCGCGCTCCAGGACGAAGCCCCCGCCGCGCTCCCCGACGCCGGTGAGGCGCTCTGGATCGCGCTGGGGTGGTCGATCCCCCCAAAAGATCGCCAGACCACGCAGCGGCTGGTGGCAGGGGCGAGGGGCCGAATCCGGCGATGGGTGGAGGGCCCCGACCGGGTCCGCAAGGCACTGCGCGCGCTCGATCGGACCGACAGCCGTGGCGCGCACGCGGACGCGCTGCACAAACTGGAGCCAGCCGAGCTGGTCGCCGCCGCGGCACGAGACGACGTCTTGGAGACGGTGCGCTGGTGGCTGTCTGAGGGGCGCGCCATCCGCCCAGCGGTAGACGGCCACCAGCTGATGGCTGCTGGCGTACCGCGGGGACCGGAGCTGGGCCGAGCGCTGGGCGCGGCCCGCCGGGCGGCGATGGATGGCGCCGACGCGGACACGCAGCTCGACGCAGCCCTGCGCTCGGCCGGGGTCAGATGACCATCGCGCTTTCTTTGTCGAAGCCGAACTGATCGGTGTTGTTGGTCCAGTCGCGGAACTCTTCCTTGCCGCCGCGGATGCCCCAGTCCGAATCAATCGTCAAACACGACGAGATGCCACCGCGGGGCCGAAGCTGCATCATCAGCCGCAGCCGGGTGGGGGCGTAGGCCTCCATCAAGTCTTCAAACATGACGTTCGCGAGGCGCTCATAGCTGACGATAACATCACGGAAGGCGTCCTTGTACTTCTTGAGGCTCTTCAGCTCAATGGTCCACTCATTGGGGTAGAACGTGAGCAGGACGGCCCCGAAGTCAGGCTGGTTGGCGACCCCCAGGAAGGTCAGCTCAGGGATAAGGACCTTCTGTTCATAGGCTTCGCGCGTGGGGTTTTCAATCCGATCCAACAGCGCGACTTTGCTCCAATGTGAGTTGGGAAGCATGCGCAGCTCTTTGACCTTGCTCGCCTCACGCTGCTTCCGCTCCTGAATCAAGGTGTTGAATACATCCCGACGGCCACCAGGGTCCAGGCTGCGCATCACTTCGAGGGCGCAGCGGTGGTGTTCTTCGGAGGGCATCTCTCCCAGAAGGCCCAGCAGGCGGCGCGTCTCGTCCTGATAGTTCTTATCACTCATTGGAGCCATCTCCACTTCGGGGTCAAACAGACTGGGCCTCTAACGCGTCTACGCCAAAACGCAGCGCCGACCCTGACCGAAGCAAGGTGCAGAATCGTCCCACCGCGTATGAGGCGAAGGAAGTCTCTTGCGCGTGGTTGGATTGTGATATCCGCTCCACTGATGTCCGAGTCTCGCTTGCTCTCCCAGATCCAGACGCTGATGCTGGAGCCGGACTCTGCCTCGGTCGCGCAGGGCGTCGAGCTGCTGTCCTCGCTGGACGACCCGGAGCTGTTCGACCTGTTGTTGGCCAACGTGTACTACACCCCGGAGATGATCGAGCACGAAGAGCAGTCCTTCGGCGGCCTGGAGCCCAACCTGCGGTTCGCCCGAGCCAGCCGCGCCGGCCACATCGAGCATGTCCTGCTGGCGCTGCTGGCGGCGGCGCCGGCAGGAACCACCGCTGCGCGGATGCGCGACAAGATCACCTCGCTGACGCTGGGCGAGATGACGGCCGCGCCCCCGCACAAGCCCACCTCGCTGACCTCGCTGGCCTACCTCGACCGATTCCCCTCGCTGCGCGCCCTGTGTATCCGCAACTGGAACCGCCTGGAGAGCTGGCAGACGCTCGGCGCGCTGTCCAACCTGGAGATTCTGCACCTCGAAGCGCCGGAGCTGCCCGACGATCTCTCGGTGTTGACCCGACTTCCCCGGCTCTACCAGCTGGTCATCGACACGGGCTCCCTGACCGGTCTGTCCCGGCTGCCCGCGCTGCCCGATTGTCGAGAGCTTCGCCTTCGCTGCACCGACTGGCGTCCGCTGTCATCGCTGGATCTGCTGTCGGAGTGGACCCACCTGGAGCGACTGTACCTGCGCTCTCCGGTGGCGTCGCTGGGAGAGACCTTCGGCACGCCGAACCTGCGGGTCCTCCGCCTGAAGATGTACCAGGGGTATTCGCTCGATGGCCTGGAGCGCGCCCCCAACCTCAACGAGCTGCACCTCAAGCAGGCCATTGGCCTGTCCGACGCGCGGGCGCTGTCCTCCCTGAAGTCCCTTCGCCGGCTGCGGCTGGGGGCGTCGCGTGTGCTGCCGACGATGCCGGACCTCGACGCGCCGCTGGAAGAGCTGGACATCGAAGGCTGCCGGGCGCTCCAACACCTGCCGGCGATGCCCAACGCAGCGCTGAAGCGGCTGCACCTCAAGGGCTGCGCATCGCTGGAAGCGCTGCCCACCGTCGCGTTGGATCCGGCGCTTCAGCGTCTGGACCTCTCTGATCTGCCTTCACTGGTCGATGTCGACGCGCTTTCCACGTTCACCGGCCTGCGCGCCCTGTCGCTGCGCGGCTGCGCGGCGATTCCTTCGCTGCCCAACCTGTCCTCGCTCGACCAGCTCCACAGCCTGGATGTGCGCGGCTGCGCACGCCTCCGTCAGGTCGGAGTCCTCCCACGGCTCCGCGTCCTGGCGATCCACGGTAGCGGTCTTCGACGCACCGACTTGCCCCATATGGTCCGATGGGCTGTCACAGCCAGCCAGAACCCGCGCCTTCAACAGCTCGCCCAGCGAGACCCTCCGGACGCCCTCCCCCCCATGACCGAGGACGCCCGGCAGCTCATCCACGCGATCCAACAGCGAGACATCCAGGCCATCACCGCCATGCTTACGGCGGGGCTGTCCCAGAAGACCCTCCATGCGATGTTGCATGGGGTCAGCTACCACAGCCCACGCCTTCAGGAGAGCTTCCGGCTTCACTGCGCCCGGGGCGCGCTGCCACACCTCACCGCAGCCCTGCTCGCCGCCCTCGCCGGCTCGAACGGGCACCACAGCCTCCGCGATGCCATCGATCAGCTCGACGTCCCAGGCGGCGGCACCCTCTCGATCGATCTGACGCCGTTGGGGGCGCTGCCGCACCTTCGCCGGCTCGCCCTGGTTCGCCCCCGCGGGCTCCACGGCGCCCCGCCTCCCCAGGTCCAGGAGCTGGCGATCATCAACGCGGCGAAGCTCGATGACCTCGCCGCCTTGCGCGGCGCAGACGGGCTGCGTCGGCTGAAGATCACCCGCAGTCCTCTGCGATCGCTGGACGGCATCGGGGATCTCCCGTTGACCCGGCTGGACATCGACCATGCGCCGGAGCTGTCCGATGGGGGGGCCCTCAGCGGCCATCCTCAGATGGTCCGGGCACACTTCGCGAGCTGCCCGGCAGAGATCCTCTCCGGCGTTCGGCAGCTCCCCGAGCTTCGGATCCTGTCGGCGAGCCGGCTGAGGGGGCCCGTCGATCTGCGCGCGTTCGATCGGCTGCCGCGGCTGTCGACGCTGACGCTGCGTGCGGACGCGGGCTTTGTGGGGTTGGACGTCCTCGGCAAGCTGCCGATGTTGCATGAGCTGGATCTCTCGGAGTCCGCGATCATCACTGGAGACGCTCTGGGCGAGGCGGTCAGCCTGGAGACGATCCGACTCAACCGGTGTGACGCATTGGTCGACGTCTCTGCGTTGGCGAAGCTTCCCAACCTGCGCCTGCTGGAGATCGGATTCTGCCGCAACCTGACCGACATCTCTGCGTTGGCAGAGGCCCCGGCGCTGGAAGAGGTCTGGATTCGAGAGAGCGGCGTCCGTCTGCGCAACTTACCGGAGGCCCTGCGATGGCGTGCCAGTCAGGATGCGCGACCGATGTAGCCCCGCCCAGAGGGCGCCACCGATCAGCGCCACCCCCTCCAGCCCCAGCAGGGCTTCCGGCCACATCTGCAGCGGCCCCAGCGTATAGGCCATCACCACTCCGATCCCCATAAAAAAGTTCAACAGCATATTCTTACCGGGGCGCAGCTTGGGCAGGCGGATCGGGCTGTGCATCGCGACGATGGTGAGGCCCAGGATAAGGGGCGCCACAAACCGCCACCCCTCCAACACCCCCTGTCGGCCGGCGACGAGATGGGTCAAGGCAACAAACGCGCCGCACGAGGTCGAGGGGATCCCCTTAAAGAAGCCCGGCCCATACGGCGGTGGCGCCGTGTTGAACCGAGAGAGCCGGATCGCTGTGGACACGACGAAGGCGCTGGCGCCCACCATGACCGTCAGGTTGGGGTTCCCCGCCGACGCGCACCCGAAGTAGACGAGGGCGGCGGGCGCGACGCCAAACACCACAAAATCGGAGAACGAGTCGAGCTGCGCGCCCAACGCAGAGCTGGCGTCGAGCAGCCGTGCAGCGGCGCCGTCGACGGTGTCGAGCAGCACCCCCCAGACGATCATCCAGGCGGCCAGCTCAAGCTGTCCCTGCGCCGCGCAGACCACAGACGCGAGGCCGAGGATCATCGACGACGCGGTCACAGCGTTGGGCACCAGAAACTTCACATCCGCACTCTACCGGCGCCCACGACGATGAGTAGCGAACGGCTCAGAAACCGATCTCATCCGACACAGAGAAGCCCACCCCGCTCAACGTCTCCAGAATCTGTACGGCGCCCGCGCTGCGCGGCCGGGGAGGCAACCGCCCGAGCAGCGCAGCCGCGCGTCGTGTCGCCCCCTCCATCGCGACGGTCCGCGCAGCGGCCTGAAGGTGCTCGTATCCGAACCGCCGAGAGCGGAGTCGTCCGGCCGTTTCCAAGCCACCGTCGACATCTCCAGAGGCGATCTGGGCGTGGGCGACCGTCTGAAGCGCCAACCGGCGCTGGTAATGATGATCGATGTCCGCAGCGAGGTCGGCGATCGCACGGAGCCGAGCGCAACCCGCGGGCCGTTCGCCGGACCGGACCTCCAGCATCCCCACCACGCGGCCGGCCTCGACACGCTCTTCCTCGGTTTCCCCGAGGCTCACCGCCCAGCCCAGCAGCGGCGATGCGTCCGTAGCGGCGACCCGCATGGACAGGCACACTGCACGCAGCCGAGGACGCACCCCTGCGATCTGCTCGATGCACCAACGCGCCTGATGGACGCTCCCGACGGCAGCGCTGGCGGCGGCGAGATACCGCATCGTGTCACGCGCGGGGCCCGCGCTCTTCCGGCCGACGAGCAGCGGCGCCATGAGATCGCGAGCGCCGCCCACGTCTCCGAGCAGGGCGCGAGCGAGGGCGCGGGACGCGTCTGCGCCGACGAGGCCATCCCACTGGGCTTCGAAGCGCCAGGCCCGCTCCAGCTCTCCGGCGACAACCAGCCGCAGCAGCTGTCGCAACAGGATCGGAATTCGGAGCGGCTCGGGAATCCACCACAGGGCGGTGATGGCGGCTGGGAGGGCCTGGCGATCGAGGGCATCGTCGACGATCGCGCGAAGTGCGGCGGCCTGGTCATGACCGGGGCCAATGTGTTCGAGCGCTTTTTGGAGCCGCTCCCAATCCGCCGCGCGGTGATGGGCGCGGGCGAGGTCGACCAGGGCCGGCAGCGCCTCAAATTGATAGGGGTTGTCGGAGCCGGTCAACGCGGCATGGGCGTCGAGCCGTCGTCGACAGAACAGGCGCGCCCCGCCGAGGGCAGTCCAGGCAGGCTCGGCGTCCATCCAACAGTTTTGTGCGATCCGTTCCGCCTCATCGAGGGCAGCTTCCGGGTCAGCGCCGGTGACGAACATGGCACAGGCCATCGTGGAGAGGAGGACGCATCGTTCGGCGCCGTGGCTGCCCTGGAGACGATCGACCAGGACTTCTTGGGCCTGTGGCGCGTGCCCATGATGAATCCACAGCCGACAGATGCGGGCGAAGAGATCGGTGGAGACGGGATCGGTCAAGAGTGGTTGTGTAAGGGATTCAATCGGGGACAGATCGATCGATGGAGACATGGGAACTCCGAGAGTGCGTCATGGGAGAGACGATGCAGGCAGCCTCGGTATGCGGTCAGAACCTGTCCGAATCACACAAGCGGGACAATATGACTCTTGCTCGTGGTGGAAGACACCCATACGTACATGAGCGCTGTCGTCGAAGCTATCCCAACCCTCCCATCCTTCGACTTCCCCCGTCTCATCGTGGCTCCCCCTGAGGTGTCTTGTGACCGCTATTCTCAAAGGTATTGCGGAAGATCGTCGCTTCCAGAACTTCATCACCGCTGTCATCCTGCTCGCTGGCGTGGTGGTTGGGCTTGAGACCTACCCCCCGCTGGTCGAGCACATTGAAGGGCTGCTTCACGTCCTGGACATCGCCATTCTGGCGATTTTTGTGGCCGAGGTGGTCATCAAAATGGGCGCTGAAGGTCGGCGTCCCTGGCGATACTTCCACGATCGTGAAGTCAAAGATGTTCCATGGATCCTGGAAG
>JBCBLB010000547.1:0-6816 GCA_038520555.1 Myxococcota bacterium
CCCGATCGTTGGGAAGACCTTCCTCATGGGCAAGCTCAACGCCGCCGGTCACCAGCATCCCACCATCTCCCAGGCGCACCATCTGCCCATATACGATGGCGTGTTCCATCGCCGTCGCCTCGGACAGATCGCCGTTGGGCCCTACGAGGTCGCAGCCGTGTACGGGAACGAAGGGCAGCGATGTGCTGGTGGTGTAGAACCCACCACAGACCAACACCCCGTCCTCACCGACCGATGCAGCGGCTGCGCCCTCTGGCCCGGACACCAGCCGCGTCAGATAAGGCCCCGCGGCACCCAGCGTGGGATCGACGACCTCCATATCCTCGGTGAATTGGAAGAACTCGACTTCACCGGTGTAGCCCATCCCGCCGACCATCAGGATTTCACCCAACCCCATCGGAATGGCCGGGTGAAACGATCGCGCTCGGTTCATCGCTGCCAGCGGTGTATAGGTCTGCTCAGAGGGATCAAAGCGGTAATTCAACTCTGATGTGAGCTGTGTATCCATAAACGCAGCGGTTCCCCCACCAACCAGCAGCGCGCCATCGGCCAACGGCGTCATCACATGGCCAGCCCGCCCGGCGATCTCCAACGACGTGCCCTGATTGTTCGGCTCTTCCCATAAGGGCGGCAGGGGTGGAAAGTCCAACGGTTCGATCGTGGGCAGACCGTCCACGATCGAGGCCACTGCCCAGGTGTCCGTGACCGTCTGCGACCGATTGTAGCGAATCGTACCATCCGTGATGCCGCCGGAAATCCAGAAGCGCCCATCACCGGCAGGTACGACCGCACCAAACGATCGCGGCTCCGGCATGTCCAACCAGATAAAGTCATCGACCCGCGCAAGCACGAGGTTGGCGGTGATGGTGTCCTGGGTCGCCGTGATGGGAGCCGAGCGCCCGAATGCGATGAGTTCATCATCGCGATAGCCGGCCAGCGCCACCGTGACGTCTTCGAGCGGATCCACCGCGAGGACTTCGGGGCTGCTGCCTGCATCAACCGAGGAGAGGGAGAACGTCTGCGCGCCGCTGCCATACTCGACGATCAGATCGAGTGATTCGATCTCATTCAAGAGGTCGGTTTGATTGAGGGGCGTCTCGACATCAAGCTGCAGCGAAAACGCCTGCCCTCTATCATCAGACATACCCGGAAGACACGCCGCCATCTGAAAAAACCACATATCTGGCGTTGTACACTGCGCGACCCGATCAAAAAAAGCGCCTGCCCTGTTGCAACGTGTCCGGTTTGAAAATATCGGCGGCAAAGGACGTGGATCCACCACACCACACAGGCAGAATTCTGAGCATCGTTCTGTCTGGGCTGCCCCCGAGAAGAGCCCGTGCAGGCCACGCCATTCACGACGGATATGGCACCCCCCTTCATCCACTGCCGGCCCTGAGATTCCGGTGCATGTTGTCGTAATCATCGTATCAGGGAATGCTCTCAAAGAAGAACGTGGGTCGAAGAACATCACAGAACCACCAGCCAACGCGACGCTGACACGCTCTTTCTACAACAATGTCTCTGGCTCAAGGGCATCGCACGTGTCATGCCTGCTTCATTGTATATTAGAGGCGTGTCATATTGGAATAAACCGACTATTCAATAAACATACGCCGGAAGGTGAGCTGCTCCTCTGCCTCGCCACGACGGACGGTGATCGTGACTTCGCTCCCGATGGGACCTGTACCATTGGCGATAAAATCCGCGACGGCCATCCCCGCGACCGAGATCCCGTCGATGGCCGTGATCACGTCACCGATGGCGAGCCCTTCACGCTCGGCGGGAGTGTCGGCGTGGAGTTGGGTGACCTGGACGCCGTCCTCGACCGATGCGATCCCGATGCCCATCCCACCGATCTGCTCTATGGGCAGCTCGAAGCGAACCGACGCGGCGCCGCCAGGGGTGACCTCGATCGTCACCGGTGCACTCTGCGCCCGAAGCTTTCCATCCATGCGCGCGGCCGTGAACGTACAGGGCTGCGCTTCGAAGGTAAGGTGTCTGGAGAAGCGCGAGGTCTTAACCGGGCTTTGCACACCACAGAGGTTCAGCGAATACGCCTGTGTCGGATCGAACGGGACGATCTCGCCGGTCAGAATAAAGGGCTCGATCATCTCGATTGGATCACATCGCCCATCTGCCCAGTAGACATCAACGGAGGCGCCCATCGCGTCCTCCCCTTCAAAGGTCAGATAAAGCGCGCCCTCTCCCGCTGCGGCTCCCGTAATGATCAGCGCACCGTCGCGATGCTCGCCTTCGACAAACGGGGTGGTGGAGAAGAAAGAAGTCTCGACCACGTCGTCATCGAGGACAAACGGGCAGATGATCTCCCCTTCATCAATGGGTTCGACCTGAAACGCGGTGATCTGACACGCTTCCTGATTCGACCACCCCAACGTTGCGGTGACTCCGACGCCGCCTGCGCGAGCCATGAACGTGTATGAGGCGGTCTGGTCCGGTGCGCCGGCGTTGAACACCGCGGCCCGCGGGAGGGAAAAGCGCTTGTCAGTCACGGACGCCGTGAGGAAGGCGCCGCCGCCTTCACGATCTTCGATGAGGACCGCTTCGATCTGATCGTCCGTGGGCAGCGCGTCGATCGTGCAGCTCACCATCGGCGACAACGACGCACCCACGATCGCTTCCAACACATCTCCGACCGCTTCGGCCTTCGCTTCGTCAACGTCCTCGATCGGTGCGCTCGCGCCCGCTGGAGAAGGATCAGACACCTTCTCAGGGGCACTCAGCGCTTGAGTGGCCCTCACCGAAGGGAGCGATTGGGGTGAGGCCTGCATCGATGCGCGTCGATTGAACCAGAGCCCCCCCAGGATAGCGAGGATGGGCACAGCCGCGAGGAGAATGTTCCGTTTCGCAGACATCTTTGAAGAGTATAGCCCACAAACCTGTCGAACCACAATCGAGCTGAACCGTCTTCACTCCAAGCGTATTCCACGCCCGGAGATGGCAGAGCGGGCACGTATCGTCGTCGCAGACGCACAAGTCAACCACCCTGCATCCACCTCTGGTGACTGTTCCAGTGATGCAACAATCATATGCTGCACCGCAACAAAAGTCGATATCACGGTCAATAAACATCCCCCTTCGGGACATCTTCATCAACATTCTCAGGATGCGTCGGAGATCTGACGCTGAGACCCCTGCTCCACGCGAAGGGTGACGCCAGCAGACCTGAGCACATGACCCGGAATCACGTCCTCAACGTCAAGAGTGCGCATCGGGCGCGCTTCTTTTAGCCTTTCGACAGACTCGGTGTTCAAGCCCCCATGTGTATCCAACCACTGCACCGCATCATGAAAGCACTGTTTGAGGACCCGATGACCGGGCGCCCGCCCGCCGCCCCGGTCACGCCCCTTGAGATCTATCGATAACCGAGCATCTTCTGAAGACAATCTGTGGAATGGATCTTGCTGTTCTGAACGTATCCACTTCTCAGAGGATGAAACCATTCATATCTGATTCGATCCTTCGGATCTCACCATCTATAAATTCAGATGCATACCCCTGAAAACTCAAATCATTTTAAGAGAGCGAAGAATGAACCGTAATCTACTCTTGCTGATGCTGCTCACGGCTTGCGGCCGCTTGCCGAAGTCGATGGTCGTCGGGTATCCAAAGGATCTTCCAGACAGGGAAAACATCTTATACAAGGTTGTTCTTTGCCCAGAAGGATCTGGCAGGATGGAAAGCATCAACATCATGGAATCTTATCGTTATCATTACTTTCCCTCGAACAGCGATCAGCCTGCAGTCCTCTTTGAAGTACGGGGATCCTCAGCACCACAGGGGTATCGCGCCGTCAATTCATGGAAAACGTCAGAAGAACACCACTTCCTATGGGGTGTGGGGCGCAACAATGCTCGACATGTCACCATCAATGAGTCAACGGGAACGGGAAGGCACATGGCTTACTTCCCAAGTGTTCGTCTTGGTTCAAAGATTCGCGTAGAAGAGGCCAGCGACGGTTCATGGCGTAACGGCGATTCTATACCTGCATCCATCCACTGTCTCGAACGGATCGAGACATAGCAGATGGGTTTCCTCAGAAACCCACTCGATCTGAAGGCTCCAATCGTCTGTATCAGACGCGCACAGCCCTACCAGGAGGAGAGCACATGAAGCGACTTCTATTCATCGGACTGTTGGGTTGGTCTTGCATATGGAGTATGCAAGCTCACGCATGGCGACATGAACCCTCTGCATGTGATGAAATGGGTGATATGAGCTGGTTCTTGCAAGCGCTCTGCAAGCGAAGCGATCGGGTGACTTCTCGTCGAATCCTGCGCGCGAAGAGGGGGATGATGAAGCACTATGCTCCGATTGTGCCCTCCATGATTCATCCAGGGCTCTCTGCATGGGATGATCCGGAGCGGAACCCGTTCGCTGTCCCTGAGTACTATATCTCTACCCCTCCATCGGGCGTGCCTGGCTATCAGGAGACGCTGCACGAGCTCGCCCGGCTGGATGGCGCGCTGGAGATGGCGGATTACGTCCTCGACCAGCAGATGGTGGGGGTCGATTTTTCGGTTGAATCGACCGCACTTCTCATCTCAACGCTGAATGACTTCGACGGGGATCAGATGCAGGATCGTCTTCAAGCGGCCATCGATCTTAAGCTCTCCGATGACGATCAGTCGCGCGCGGATCGACTTGGCCTGCGCAGATACCTTGCGTTCATGGCAGATGGCACCCTGGACGGGTGGCTGGAAGAGATCCCAGGCGCCATCGCCGATCTGGAGTCTGCGATGCCGTAGACGTCTCGCATCTCCCTGACAGACATCAAGAGCGCCCATGTTGACCGAGCCCTTCGACCACAAGACTGTAGACGATTCCTCTTGTGCGTAACTCTGTGCGCTCTACATGTGGGCTCAGAAGCCTGCCCCCCGCGACAGTCTGTGGTTCATCCCCGATGCTGCAGCATCCTGTCTCTCGCTCAGGGCATCACGGAGACGAAGACGCCGTCGGTCCATGCCTTGTGCTCGTTGGTGTAGTAGAGATAGGCGGAGGAGGCGGGGCCGGTGTATCGGCCGGGCACCTCGGCGATGAGTTCGAGGGGCACGGTGACGGTCTCGGACGGCGCCATATCGCGGAGGTAGAGGACCACCTCACGTGCGCCGGTCTCGTAGAAGTCGATGAGGCCCTTGTCGCGCAGCTCCTTGAGCTGCCAGGTCTGGAACCGCAGCCCGCCTGGCAGGCCGACCCGTGCGAGGGTCATCGGCTGCCCCTCCTCCGTTACGTTCGTCAGCGTCGCCGTCAGCCGCACCGTCTCGCCCATGTTGACTTCGTTTTTGGCCAGCCGGGTCTCCACCGAGACCGTGGCGTCCGGGCTCGTCGCTGGCCGCACCGAGCGGTACTCCACCGCCGCCGACAACGGCAGCGGCGAATCGCCGGAGTGCCGCAGGGTCAGGGTGTTTTGACCTGGACGGAACCGCTCGCCCAGCCCCTCGAAGACGATCGCGCCGCGGTGGCCCTCGGCGTAGTCGAAGGTGTCGACCACCTCGCCGTTGAGGAGCACCTCGATGGTGCCTGAGGAGCGGGTCTTGCGGCTCTGCGACGCATAGTCGGTCATCGCCCGGAGGGCGAGCACGGTCGCCTGGGTCGCGCCCCACTGCCCGAACCCCCCGCGATTGTTGTTGAGCCATCCGATCGCCTCTCGGACGTCTCCCTCGCCCCGATCGGCCTTCATGAGCGCCATCGACGCCAGGGCGGTCGCCTCGATGTTGAGGTTTGCGCCGGTGCTTCGGGTGATGCTGTGGGTCTCGCCGTGCCATGCGCCGTCGTCGTGCTGCATCTTCATCAGCCGCCGCACCGCCTCTCGGCCTTCGCCCACCCGTTCGGGATCGTTGAGCAGGGTGTTGGCCGCCAGGGCGAGCAGGTAGGGATCCCTGGTGTCTTGCGCCAGCCTGGCCGAGCGGGCGATCTCCTTCTGGAAGTCGCGGGTGTAGCCCGCTTCGGTCAGCGACCAGGTGATGTAGGCGTCGGTGATCGCGGGCGAGACCTGACCGAAGCTGTCGAGGGCCTTGCTGTCCCGGAGGAAGCCGCCGTCGCCGTCGCGGCGCGACTTGAGCCACGCCGCGGTGCGGTCGAGCATCTCTCGATCGACCCCGCCGTAGACCTCGGTCATGTCCTTGAACTCGACGAGTCCATAGGCGGTGAGCGCCTCATGTCCGGGGTCTCCGCCGAACCACTCATAGCCCTTCTCTGGGGATTCGAAGCCCACCAGCCGCTGATAGCCGCGGTCGATCATGCCCGACGCGGTCGTCAGCAGGTTCGCATCGGCGACCTCGTGCTCCTGGAGGTACCGGAGGACCATGACGTTGGGGTAGTTGCTGGAGCTGGTCTGCTCAAAGCACCCTCCCGGCTCGCGGAGCATGCCCTCCATGCCCTGGGTCAGGGTGGCGACCGGGCTGGGGTACAGCCGCACCGAGGCATCGATGGTCCCGCTGATCGCCTCGCCCAGGTCGATGGTATAGGAGACCGTGTCCGCCAGCTCGCCGCTGGCCTCCCAGACCTGGGGGAAGCCCTTCGGGGCCACCTCGACGGTTCGCTCGAAGGCATCGGACAGGCCGCCTGCGCTCGCCTCAAACGAGACGGACGCTTCGCCCATCTTGCCGACGACATCGACCGGATAGTATGCGCTGTTCCGGGCCTCGCCATCCAGCTTGACCTGCGACGGCGGGACCTCATTCAGCGAGAACAGGTCCCCGAACTGCGCGGAGACGTTGACGGTCGTGCCGCGCTCCCGCTCATTGCTCAGGGTCAGCGGCAGGAGGATCTGGTCGCCTTCGGTGACGGCGACCG
>JBCBLB010000323.1:0-10705 GCA_038520555.1 Myxococcota bacterium
CCGCTGGCGGATGCGCAATGAGGTGTTGGTGGAGCCGGTGCTGGAGACACCGCTGGATGTTCCGGGCATCGGTGCGTTCAACAGTCGACTCTACCGTGCCCACGACGGTGGGCTGCACCTGGCCGTCTGGAAGGGGTCCATCTCGGGGGATCCCCCTGTCCTTGCGCGCATCCAGGCTGCGATTCCGGTCATCGACGTGTTCGGGTCAGGCGGGGTGTCGGACAGCAACCTGCAGCTGGAGCTGGCGCTTCGCCAGATCGAGTCGGCCGGCCGTGGGGTGTTGTTGTATCTGCACGTCAGTGGGTCGTACACCGTTGATGAGACCCTCGCACAGATCCGGGAGCACCTCGGGCTGGCCGACCAGGACGGCTCGTCTGCGGGCAGCGGTCCCGGCGCGCTTCGTGAGCTGGGCGTCGGCGCACAGATCCTGGTGAACATGGGCGCCCGTCGGTTGAAGCTGATGACCAACAATCCGCGGAAGCTTATGGGGCTGGAGGGCTTCGGCCTGGAGGTCGTCGAGCGGGTGCCGCTGCAGGTGCCGGTGTCCGAGAAGAACGCCGCGTTCTTGCAGAACCGCCGGCTCCAGCTCGGGCACCTGATTCCGGATCCCAACGTGAAGGCTGGAACGTGATACACCGCTGCTCTACGAAATGGAGTTGAGGGAATCTATGCCGCGGACAATGGAAGGCCATCTGACCTACCGGGGCGGGCGCTTCGCGCTCATCGTCTCGCGCTTCAATGAGTTGATCACCAGACAGCTGCTGGAGGGGGCGTTGGATCTGCTCCGGCGGTCGGGTGCGCCGGTGGAAGACTGTGTTGAAGTGTTCTGGGTGCCGGGCGCGGTCGAGATGCCGCTGCTCGCACAGCGGGTCGCGGACACGGACCGGTTCGACGCCATCATCGCGCTGTCTTGCGTGATCCGTGGCGGAACGCCGCATTTTGATTATGTCGCTGGAATGATTTCGAGTGGGTTGTCCAATGTCTCGCTCAATTATGATCTGCCGGTGTCGTTTGGGGTGCTGACCACCAACTCGATCGAGCAGGCGCTGGAGCGGGCAGGCACGAAGATGGGCAACAAGGGCGCGGAGGCAGCGAGCGCCGCGCTGGAGATGGTCAACCTTCTGGAAGCCATCGGTGAAGACGAGGAAGAGGAGTAGCGGCCGTGGCCAGTCGAAGACGAGCCCGAGAATTTGCGCTCCAGGCGCTGTACCAGTCGGACATCGCGAGCATCCCGGTGTCGCGCGCGCTCGAAGACCTGTGGGCGGAGCAGCTCGAGGAGCAGGAGCTGACCAACCGCCCGGCGGAGGCGGAGGAAGTGGCGTTCGCCCGCCGCCTTGCGGAGGGGGTGGACAACCGGCGCGGCGCGCTGGACGTCCTCATCGAGTCCGCGAGTTTGAACTGGCGGCTGGCCCGGATGCCGGTGGTCGATCGAAACATCCTCCGGCTCGCGAGCTTCGAGCTGGTGGACTGCCCGGATATCCCGGCGAGCGTATCGATCAATGAAGCGGTCGAGCTGGCCAAGCGGTTCGGTGACAAGGACAGCCGGTCGTTCGTCAACGGCATCCTCGATCGGATCGCAGCGGAGACGGGGCGTGGTGGACGTCGCCACCGCCGGCGATAAGATAGGGGCATGGGCTCACAATCTTCGCTTCGGCTGTATCACAGCACCATCTTTGTCGTCTGCGCTGTGGTGGTCCTCGCCAGCATCGTCCTGTCTCCCACAGCAGAGGCGGTGTCGCTGTTTGGGTTCCGCATCCCTGAGCTGTGCACCTTCCGCCGGGTATTCGGGATGTCGTGCCCGGGGTGCGGCCTGACCCGAAGCTTCACGTTTATGGGACACGGTCAGATCCTGGAAGCGTTTCGGATGCATGCCCTCGGCCCGATCTTCTATGTGTTCGTCGCCGGTCAGCTCCCGCTGCGCGCCTACCGGCTGCTGGGCAACAGGGCGCGGTAGCCGTACCGAAGGATCTTCGGTGGTGGATGCGAATCGTGAACGGAGGTGTGCGATAATCGCTCCATCCTTCGTCGTGGAGCTTTCTGATGTCCAATGCCCAAGCCGACACTACCGCGTCGGCGTCGTACTCGTTTCCCTTCGATCGCCAGATGTTCGTCACCGCGTTCGCGGACTCGGTTCAGCCCCTGATTTTGAAGGAGTGGCCGGATCTCAGCGCCGATGCCCTCAGCCAGACCGGGGGCGATCCCGAAAAGGTTGTCGATGCCATCGCTGCACAGACCGATCACTCTCGGGCCCTCATCCGCAAGCACCTCGTTGAGATCGCCCAGGTCGCCGGGGTGGGGGCAACGGGACTGGAGACGCGGCTGTTGGAGCTGATCCGCCAGCTGGAGCAGACCGCCGGGCTGCAGGAGCGCGCCGAGCGGACGCGCGAAGCCGTCCGTGAGCTCGGTGAGCAAGGCAAACATGTCATCGAAGAGGTCCGGCAGGTGGTCCCACAAGCCGAAGAGAAGATGAAGGACAACGTGTGGACGGTCGTGTTGGCCGCCCTGGGGCTTGGAATGCTCGTCGGGCTGGTGGTTGGGTTGACCCGTGGCAAGTGATGCGTCCATCGATACGTTGTCGATGCGGCTGTTTCTCGCGGGCCGTCGGATCGCCAGACAATATGCGGAAGATGCTCAGCGGGAAGCCGCTCGGGACGCCCGTCGGCTCGGTACGGGGGTGGTGTTCTGTGTTGTCGGCGCCGTGTTCTCGCTTCATGCGGTCATTTTCCTGCACGCGGTCGCCGTGGCGCTGCTGCTTTTGATCCCCGGCGCCCGTGTGGAGGTTGTCCTGGGCGGTGTGTTCGCCCTGGACGCGCTGATTGCGTTGACGGCGTTCTTGATCGGGTTCTCGATGCTGCGGCGGCCCGTGTTGACACAGACCCGGCGGACGTTTCATGAGATGCAGGCCCTGCTTGCACCGATGGGTCCTGAGGAAGCCCTGGATCGTCGGGCGTAAGGGTGGGGATTCGACGGGGATTGATAGAGGGTTAGGTAGTCATGAACACTCCCTTTTTGACTTCCTCTGGAGGACACCCATATGTCTTCTCTGATCAAGATGACGCCGCTGGCAGTGGAGAACATCAAGCGCCTCCAGCGGGAATACGACGCGCCGAACTTCGGGCTCCGCTTCGGGCTCACTGGCGGCGGCTGCTCGGGCTATAAGTACGTCCTTGAGCTGGAGAGCGGCCCTGATGAGGGCGACCATGTCATCGACTTCGACGGTGTCAAGGTCTTCCTCAACCCCGAGCACATCGAGCAGCTGAAGGACTCGACCATCGGCTGGACCGAGTCTTTGATGGAGTCCGGCTTTGAGATCGACAACCCTCAGGCCAAGCGGCCCTGCGGCTGCGGTGAGTCGTTTGATCTGAAGTAGGGTTCAGAGCAGACCGCCGGCGGCGCCCTCGCTGGCTTCGATGATGCCGCGCCCGCTGAAGCTGATCCATTCTTCATCAGGCAAACTCCGGAGCACCCGGCGCTCTCGGCCGTCCATGGTCCGCTCCAGGATGGCCGACGAGCGGGCCGGCTCCAGGATCAGGCCGTTCTCTGCGTCGACCCATGCGTCCGCCGGGAGCCCGGTCACCTCGCTGACGACTTCGCTGGCGTGGATGTCGACGAACAGGATGCTGCATCCTTCGCCCTCCGGCAGGCGCATCGCGCAGTACTGTCCGCCGGTGATCCCCCAGATGCGGTCCACCGGGACGTTGATGGTGATGACGTCCCGCCCCACCGCGGGGGTGCCGCCCTGTGCAGAGGCCGCCAGATCGTAGTGGCCCAGTACGCCGTCTTCATCGAGGACCAGCAGGTCCGGTCGCCGGTTGACGAAGGCGAGCATCTTGACCGGGCAGTCCGCCAGCGGCTCTGGTGGGGCCAGCGCGTCCTTCCCGGTCCGTGGATCGAGGACATGGACATAGCCTTTCGGGGTGACCACCCCGAGCCATGTGCCCCCGTTGGACAAGGCCATCGCCTGGGGCCAGCGCAGCTCAAAGCCACGGTTCTGCTCCAGGTCCCACCAGCGGCATCCGCCCCCCTGCAGCCGTGCGACGACGACCGCGCCGCCGACGCCGACCTCGGGTGTGTTGTGGGTCTCCGGGCCGCCGTCAAAGATCTTCTTTCCAGATTGGCAGCTGTAGACCTGAAGCGGTCCTGAGAAGGGGACCGCGACCAGTAGCCGACCGTCCCGATCGATCTGGATCTGGCGGAAGTTGTCCTGGGTGGCGACGGTGAGCTGGCGCTTTCCGCCGCGCCAGTAGGCGAGCTGGTCGGAGTGCGCCGCGATCCGGTGGTCGCCGAACCCACCGACGACCCGCACGGGCCCGGCGGAGCCCGTGCCCCCGCCATGCATCAGCCCGTCGCTGCCCGCGACCCGGATGCCGATGCTCGACCAATAGGCGGCCTCGGTCGGGTCGGGTGCGCCGTGCTTGATCGAGTCTACCGGCTGGAGGTCGGGCATCGAGAAGACGTGTACGCTCCGCCGGGTGACCGCCCCGGCGCGCTGTCCGTCCGGCGCGAGGACGAGGTTGATGATCCCCGAGCCGCCCCGGGTGGCGAAGCTGTGCATCAACGCCCCGTCGATCACCCGGAGCAGGCTGATGCCCGACGGACCGGCGGCGATGATCATGGTTCCGTCCCGGGTGAACGCCGCCCGCTCCGCCGGCGTTTGCAGCCGGTCCATATGCATCGCCTCGACCCGGAGCAGATCCATCAGCTTGGGCTGCCCCGAATCATCCATCGCCAGCAGCCGCTCGCCGCGCAGGTCGAATTCGACGGTATCACCGGAGAACCCCTGCCATGCCGCGACCCGTTCATTTCGGGTGAGATCCCAGATGCGCACCAGATGGTCGCGGGAGATCGACGCCAGGGTGCTCGCCTGTGAGTTGATGGCCACCCCCCGGAAGGCGCGGACCCGGCCCCGGGCCCCCTCTCGGATCTCCATAAACACCGGCGCGCCGTTGTCGGTGCGGTAGACCCCGATGGATCCCGAGTCATCGCCGACGGCCAGAAGGGTGCCGCCGCGGATCAGATCGAGGGCCTGGACCGCTTCCCCTTCGCCGGGTTGGAAGGTGAGCTGCGGGGTCGCTTCCCCGGGGCGCTGGACGGCGACGATGCCGTTGGCGTCGGCGGTGGCGATGGTGCCGCTGTCTGCATCGTAGACCGCGGCGGTGATGGGGGCGTCATGGACGTTCGGACAGAACTGATCGACCAGTGAAGGCATACCTCCATTTAACATCGGTGTGCTCACCGGTGTTGAAGGGTCGGCTCCGGTGTTTACCCTCTACGTGTGATTCGACAGGACTACATCCTCGATTTGATTGAGCAGGCCGTTCGCTTCCTCACACAAGCGCTCAATCTCGAACAAGCCGGTGAGGTCGAGCAGGCCCACCGTGCCCTGGAGCAGGCGGGGCAACAACTCGTGGGCATGCGCTTGTCACTGGCTGCCCAGATGGACCCGGACACCCTGCTTCTCTTGATGCGGGCGCCCGACGGCTCCCTCGATGAAGGCCGGGCGATGGTCCTCGGGGCGCTGCTGACCCGTCGGGCGATGTTGATGACCGGTGAGGTCGAACGCCGCCGCCACTTCCTCGCCGCGGTGTCGCTGTTGACGGCCCTCGACCAGGAGAGCACCCGACGGCTGCCGGTGGAAACCCTCCATGATCTTGAGGCGGGGGCCCGATCGATCGGGGTCGATTGGATGCCATTTCGGCTTCGGGCGCGGGTGGAAGCCTTGCGTGGACAGGCCGTGGCGCTGGCCGACGAGGAGTGAGATACCGCGTTGCGGTGTTATGCACCTCTGCGGAGGCGTCGTGAACACCGGATCAATTCGCTGGTTATGCTGTTTGGCCGGGCTGGTCGCCTCAAGCGCCCACGCACAGAAGCCGTCGACCGCGCCAGAGAATCTGTTCCGTCTGGAGATCGTGCGCAAAGCGCCGTTGGGCATCGCGAAGCCGACGCTCACGGTCTCTCCCCTGATCGATGCCACCTCGTTGTCTCTCCGGGTCATCTGCGGGCCCGCCGCGGAGCAGTATCAAGGACCGCTGCTCGCTGGCGATCGGGCCCGCCTTGTCTTCGATGTGCCCGTCGGCAACCACGAATGCTTCGGCCAGCTCCTGGCCAGCTTCGCGGATGGCTCGCTCGGTGACGTGCCCCTCGACTTTCAGGTGAGTGTCACTGCCCCGGTAGAGATCATCATCCAACCGACCGAGCTGGATGTTGCATCCGGTCGCACCGTGGTTCAATTCAGCCGCCCTGTGGTTCAGGTGACCGTTGGGATCTATGACGTTGACGGTTCGTTGTTGGGGGGACAGACCGTTCCCCTCGGAAACCATCCGGCGAACCTTCCGCTCCCTGTCCGATGGGCGCCAGGGGAGGGGACGCCGTTTCGGATGCAGGTGCGTGCCCAGGATACCGATGGCTTCTGGACGGATCGCGAGCGCATCGTCTGGCGACGAGACTTCGCCGCGCCCCCGGTTCGGGTTCGGGGAAGCAAGCCGCTGCGTCGGCGCGATGTCAACCGGCTCGACGCGATTCGACCGCAGATCGACGCTGCATTCAAGGCGGTGCCGGTGGGGACGCCGCTGAAGCTGTTCATCGTCGCCCACAGTGATGACGCCGCCGTCGCGATGGCCGAGTGGTTCGCCGCTGAAGGGTATGCCGAGCGGATCCGGTACCGGGTTGGGGAAGACGCAGCCCTGTTCGCCGCCGTGCAGGACGAGCGGGACAGCTGGATGATGCGCTGACCGGCCCTTTGATTTGTCCGCAGTTCTCGTGTAGAACTCTCAACCAGCGCCGATGCCGATGATGCAAACGGCTGATCTCTGGAGGGTCCGGTGGCGGTAAAACTTGCAACGCTCCTTCATATGCATCAACCCGACTATCGCCATCCAGACAGCGGAGAGCCGGTCCTTCCCTGGGTGCGCCTCCATGCGGTTCGGGGATACACCGACGTCGCCACCTATCTCATTGAGACCGGCGCACAGGCCACCGTCAACGTCGTGCCCAGTCTGCTGGAGCAGCTGCTCGGCTATGAAAACGGCGCCACCGATGAGTGGGAGCGGCTGTCTCGTATCCGGGCCGAAGACCTCTCCGACGACCAGCAGGCCTTCATCCGAGCCCGCTTCTTCCACGGCAACATTCGGATGCGCCAGGTCTCGGATCGGTATCAGGCCCTCGAAGCCGCCGCGAAGGCGGGTGAAGCCCTCACGGCCGGTGATGTCCGCGATATCCAGGTGTGGAGCAACCTCGCCTGGATGGGCGGGGTTGCGCGACGAGCGCCCTTCATCCGCCAACTCTTCGCCCAGGAGCGGGGGTTCTCTCATGACCAGCTCGTGGCGCTGATGGACCATCAACGCGCCCTCGTCAACGGCGTGATGGGCCTCTGGCGGCAGCTCCCGCAGATCAGCTGTACGCCATATTATCACCCGATCCTGCCGCTGCTGGTCGACTTCGAGCATGCACGTCGGAGCCTCACGTTCCCCGCCGAAGACACCGTCGTGTTCCAGTGGCCCGAGGACGCGTTGTGGCACCTGAAGATGGCCCGAGACGGCGTCGAAGAGATGCTCGGCTTCCGGCCGGTCGGCCTGTGGCCGTCTGAAGGCGCTGTCAGCCCGGAAGCGCTCAGGCTGGCGAAGGAAGCAGGCTTTGAGTGGTTTTTGACCGATCAGGCCCAGCTGGAGATGGCCGATCGCACCGCGCCGGTGGATCTGTATCGGCCCTGGGCGGTTCGTGACGGTCCCCGGGGCCTGTTCCGCGATCGGGCCCTGTCCGACAAGATCGGCTTCGAGTATCAACACTGGGACGGCGAAGCGGCGGCTCGGGATCTCCTCGCCATGGCCGATGCCCGCGACGTAGGAGACGATGGGACCATCGTCCTCGCGCTCGATGGGGAGAACCCCTGGGAGTCCTATCCAGACGCTGGCGAGGGGTTCTTGACCGCCTTTTTCCGCTCCGGGCGATGTGTCAGCGCGGCTGAGGCGGCGGCGGGTCCGGTGGCCGGTGAGGTGACGCGGGTCCACACCGGCTCGTGGATCAACGGCGACCTGGGCGTATGGGCGGGTCACCCTGAAGATCGGCGGGCATGGCGGCGGCTGGCGCAGGCGCGGCTGGCCTGGGAAGCCAACGGAAAACCAGAGAGCGCGCGACGGCACCTGGCCGCTGCAGAAGGAAGCGACTGGTTCTGGTGGTTCGGACCCGAATTCATCACCGATGACCGGGCGCTGTTTGATCGCTTGTTTCGAGAGCATCTCAAGGCCGCGTGGCGCGAGATGGGGCTCACCCCTCCGGTGAATCTGAATACGCCGATCCTCGACGCGGGCTAAACTGGAGACACCGTTCCAGAGTACGCTCTCCCTTCCTGTGTTGAAGCGGTCTTATCATGCGATCTCTCCATCTCCTGCTCGCGATTGAACATCGACTGCCCTACGGCGAACCCGATGAGACGATCAAAGAAGCGATGGACAAGGCGTATCGGCCTTTGATCGAGAAGCTGCATGAGGCCCACCACGTCAAGCTCAGCCTGCACTACTCCGGGGCGATCCTCGACTGGATGAAGGCCAACGATCCCCGTGCGGTCGACCTCATTCAGGAGATGAGCGATCGCGGCCAGATCGAGCTGCTCAGCGGTCCGCGTTATGACGCGGTCCTCCACAGCATCCCGCCTCGCGACGCCCATGGACAGGTCACGGCCCACGCCGAAGCCGTCTCCAAGATGTTCGGCGAGCGCCCTCGGGGCATGCTGCTGCCGATGGGGGCTTGGGATGGGGTGATGCCCCGGTTGCTGGCGAAAACGGATATCGCGTATACCTTCCTGGATTTTCGATTGCTGCGTGCAGCCGGCATCGAGTCTCCAGAGGGGTGGTATGTCACCGAGCGGGAAGGCCAGACGCTGGGGCTGTTTCCCTATGAGAACCGGCTGAACCAGCTGTTTCCCTGGGGATCCGCCCGGCAGATCGCCCTGGCGCTCCGCGAGCGGCTGCTGGCCGGGCAGGACCTCGTCTCTGTGGTCGTCCCCGCCGAATGGTTCGGGATGACGCCCGGCTCCCACCCGTGGTGCTGGTATGAGCAGGGCTGGATCTCCTCGTTTTTTCGCCTGCTCCGCTCCCAGTCCAGCTGGCTGAAGACCGGGCTGGCCACGAGCCTCATCGAACAACAACGGCCCAGCGGGCGGGTCTACCCCATCGCCGGCACCCCCCCGAACACCGCGCTGCCCTCGCTGGCGCTCGGCGCTGCGCGGGCCTTCAAGCGGACCTTTGAGCTCCTCGAACGGGGCGACGATCCGGTGCTGGATGAGGCCGCGCCCTGGGTGCTGGGGCCGCCGTGGGAGGCGATGCTCACCCGCCACGACGCCGCCAACCGGCTGCACAAGTATATGCTCCGGGTCAGCGCGCAGGTCGCCCGGCTGCACAAGCGGGTCGACCGACACCGATGGGCGACCATGCGCCGTGACCTGTATCGGGGGCAGGGATCGCTCGCCCTCGATCCCAGCAACGGCCTCCGGCGCGGGCAGATCCGGCATGCGGCGTGGGCGGCGCTCACCGCGGCCGATCACGCCGCGCGGACCGAGCAGGGGCGGATCGCGGGGATGTATTACAAGGTCCTCGACATCTCCTGTGATGGCGATGAATCGATCGAGGTGGTCTGCGATCGGCTGCGCGCGGTGGTTCATCCCAGCGCTGGTGGCGCGATCAGCGAGCTGCAGCTGTGGGGCGTCGGCAACCTCATCAACACCTTCTCCCGGATTCAGGAGCTGTGGTTCGAAGAGCTGGAGGCGGACAGCCGACTGCCTGCGCTGGTCAAGGGGGGGGGCGGTCAGCCTGAGGTGGTCATCGACGCTGGCACCACCGAGTTCAGCAGCTCCGCCGACGTCGATGATCCGGAGCCCTGGCCCCAGCCGCCGGGCCTGCCACCCATCGAAGGGCTCACCGATGACATGCTCACCGCCGATCGGCATCGTCGGCTGATGTTTTTGGAGCATTTTCTCGGGCCCCAGACCTCACTGCAGAACCTGTTGTTGGGACAGCATCCCCAGGCCGGCGATTTTCTCGACGCGCCCTATCAGCTCGCGCGCGCAGAGCGCGAAGAAGACGGCGACTTCGTCATCGAGCTGGGTCGTGATGGGGAAGTGATGGTCGGCAACATCCGTCGGATGGTGCGCATCGACAAGCGGTATCGGTTCACCCCCGTCTCTGGCCAGACCCGCCTGAGCTACGAGATCAGCAACCGCTACCAGGAGCCCATTCAGACCACCTTCGCCGTCGAAGTGAACCTGAACCTGGACTCACAGCTGCACAAGCGACGGTACCTGCAGTTCGCCGACCAGAAGAAGGCCGGCATGCACAAGGCCGGCCAGCGCAGCGCGATCGACTTCCTGGAGCTGTTCTGGGAGGATCTCGGCGCCTACCTCGCGATTCAGTCCGAGACCCCCGCGGAGCTGTTCTTCTTCCCCATCTACAGCCCCGCCCAGACCGCGACCGGGTATGTCCGCGGGTTTCAGGGCTTGTGCCTCATTTTCGCCTGGGAGATGGAGCTGTGGGGCTTCGAGAAGAAAAAGTTCGAGCTGGTGATGGATGTCCAGCACCGCCCATCCGAACCGAAAATGCCACGAAAACGAAAGTGGTAAGCATCACATGCCTTGTGTCCGTGTCCAGTAGAGGTGACTGAGGACCATCGTCTCGTTGACCGGCCTCGAGATGTCGTCCAGCGCATATCGCGCAGG
>JBCBLB010000046.1:0-23731 GCA_038520555.1 Myxococcota bacterium
GGACAACGCCAACGCCGTGTCGTCGTCTTCCCGCGCCAGCGCGACCCCGCCCAGCGCCGCCCACCCACGCGCGTCCGCAGGGAAGGTCCGGGTCATCTCCTGGTAAACCCCCTCGGCGAGGTCCAGCTCTTCCATCTCCATCAACACGCCGCCCAGGTTCAGGGCCGCGTCGGGAGACGGTTGGATACGCATCCCCTCCTGCCAGTCCTTCACCGCCTCGGCCAGCGCGTCTGCGTCCCGGTGCAGCAGGCCGCGGTGGGTGTAGGGCTCCGGCATCTGTGGGTCTGCCGCGATCGCACGGTTCGCCGCACGCATCGCCTCATCCGGGCGGCCGAGCCGACGAAGCAGGCCCGCGAGGTTGCTCCACGCCGGCGCGTGCCCCTGAAAACAAAGCGTCGCCCGACGGTACATCGACTCGGCCTGAGACAACCGCCGCTGCGCCTCGAACACCTTGCCCAGCGCGGTCCAGGTCTCCGGATCGGTCGGCGCGATCTCGGCCGCCGCCTCAAGCGCTTCGATCGCATCGTCCAGCGCCCCCTGCTCCTCCAGGGCGCTGCCCAGGTTCTGGAGCACCACCGCGTTGGCCGGTGCCAGCGCGCGTGCCGTCCGCAACGCATCGATCGCATCCACGAGCCGCCCCGCCTGGCGGCGCGCCACGCCCAGGTTGCTCCACGCGCTCGCCGAACGCGGATCGATGGCAACCGCCCGCTCCAACGCGCCGATCGCTGCAGCGATCTTGCCGGCAGACTGGTAGGCGTTGGAGAGGTTGGCGTGGTAGCGCGCCTCTCCCGGCACCATCATCGCTGCATCCTCCAACAACCGGGTCGCCGCCTCGATGTCCCCCTGCTGGAGCCGGATCAAGCCCAGCTGATGGATCGTCTCATGATCGCGCGGCTTGTCCCGAAGGAGCTTGTTGAACAGCTTCTCCGCTTCATCCAGCCGACCGTCCATCTGTTTTCGCAGCGCCCGCTCAAACAGGTGCTGATGTCGCCGTTTTCTTCCCATCGCGCACGCCTTTATCCCAGCGTCAACGCTTCGCCCGCTGTCCCGATCTCGAACCCGGCCCGCCGGACCTGCGCGCTCGCAGCGCTGTCCGGATCCAGCAGGGGGTTGGTGTGGTTGAGATGAATGAAACGCACCCGCGCGCGCACCGACGCCGGCGCAGACGACAGCCGCGCCATCGTCTCGACGACCCGCGGATGAGGGATCTCGGACATGTCTCGTTCCAGCTCACCGTCTGCGAAGAACGTCCCGTCCAACAACGCGAGATCCACAGACGCGATCAGCGCCTCCAGGTCCCGATCCCACGCCGACCATGCGTCGATGTCCGGCACGAACAGCACCCGCCGGGCATCGCCAGAGAAGATAAACCCCACCGTCTCAGCGATCTCACGGCGGTGGGGCACAGAGAGGACCTCGACGTGTAGCCCGGGCCCCAACAAGAGGGTCTCCCCCGCAGCGATAGGGATGAAGCGCAGGTGTCCCTGCTCCAACAACAGCCGCCAGGGAAGGGCATCGCGCAGCGCGTCCGCCAACCCCCTCGGCAGGTAGACCGGAAGATCGCGAACCGCTGCGGCTTCTCGTCCCAGATACGCCAGCCCGATCAGGTGCCCCATATGCGCATGCGTCAGCAGCAAACCATCGAGCAACGGTGATGATGCGGCGCGGGGCGAGAATTGCTCGAGGCGATAGAGCTGCTCCGGCAGGGCCGGGGTCGCCTCAACCAGGAACCGACGGCCACCTCGTCCAACAAGGCCCAGAGCGACCGGCAGGTGGCGGCGGCGCGGATCGGCCCACGCCGGAGCACAGCACGACCGCATACAGCCCAGCTGCGGGTGACCCGCGTCCTGTGCAACCCCGAGCAACACCATCTGTGACGTGCTCATCGGTTCCCCCCTCCTCATACGCCCGGCCGGAAACCCGCGCGTTCCCGTTCAAGATCTGCCTTCAACTGCTCGATAACGCCTAGGCCCCCTATCGCCTGCGGAGGTCGTCGTGCGCTCGCTCTGGTCGTTTGTGGTGACCGGTCTCGTTCATCATGCCATCTCAACTCCGGCCTTCGGCCAGGATATCACGCTCCCCACCGCAGAGGGGACCCATGCCCTCGTCCAGGATGGGCCACTGATCGCGGTCACCGCCGATCACATCTGGCTCGACGGTCAGCCGCTGAGCAACCTGACGGCGTATGCGCTCCCCGAACGCGATGCCGACTGGCGAGAGACGAAGCTTCTGCCCCTGCACCCGCGGTTGGTCGAACAGTCGCTGACCCGCAACGGTCGGACGGTCCGCCTCCAGGTCGACGCCCAGGCGCCCGCCCTCATCGTCCGCCAGGTCCTCAATACCCTGGCCCAGACCCCCTACACCGCGGTCCAGCTGGTGGTCGCCGATGAAACCGGCGCCCGGTCGGCGCTGCAGATCGACCTCAACGCCGACACCTCGAGCGGGCTGCTGTTCGTCGGTGTCGTCAACATGGGCTTCGACATCCTCAGCCCCGGCGGCGTCAGCCCGGAGCTGAAGCCCAGCGATACGATCGCCTGCGCGAAGACTCCCTGCGCTCCAGACGGCTACCGATACGATGAGCTGTCCCGCATCGCGAAGCTCGTCGCGGACGCCAGCCCCACCGAGCGTGCCCTGGTCTTCTCGGCCGAAGACCAGACCCCCTACACGGTCCTGGCCCGCACCCTCGCCGCGACCGCGGGGATGTACCCCACGATGACCTCGGTCGAGGTCGATATGCGTCGTTGGGATCGGCCCACACGTGAAGATCAGCTCCGCGACGCCGTCGCCGCCTCGATGGGCCTGATCCTCAGCGACGGCGACGCTCCGGTTGTCCACGCGGTCCTGAGCGAAACCCCGCCCCAACAGATCGACCTGTCCACCGATGAGCACCCCTTCGTCGCGCCGCTTCGCGCCTGCTACGCCAACGCCTCAGCGCCGATGCAGCCGCTGACCCTGGACGTCACCACCTCTGTCCTCGGCGAGATCTCCGCGGTCTCGATCCACACCAGGGATGACGTTGTTTCGCCGCCGACCGCGCTGGTTGACTGTATCTGGCGCTCGCTGATGTTCACACCGAGCCCGACCCCGGACGCAGACTTCAACGTCGTGGCGCACACCTACCACATCACCGGCCGCTGACGCCTACGGCGAGCCGGCGATCTCGGCCCAGCTGCCGTACTTTTCCTGCACCTGGGCGTCGATGGCCGCGGCGAGGTCTTGTGCCCCTTCTGCGGTGACATGCAAAAACGCCCAGAACCGATCCTGTGCGCCGGGGGCGTCGAGCATCACCGGCCGCGGATCGACCCAGGGCACGCCCAGGTCGTCGGCGACCGCGACCATCCGATCCAGCAAAGCGCCATGCTGTTCGAGGAGCTGCGCGTTTTGACGCTGAATCCGACGGAAGGTCTTCCGGTCGACCCGGCCATCGGTCTGGGCAAAATCCATCGCCTCGGGTGCCAGGACCGGCTGGAGGACAAACAGAAACCGAACCCCCCGGGCCTGGCCGCGGGTCACCATGTCCTCCAGGTCGCCCGCGTACCGATCCGCCGCGACGCGGAGTGGGTCGTTCCGGCCCATCTCCCGGAGCTTCTGGTGGAGGAGCAGGGACGTATACGCAAGGCTCCGGCGGTAGAGCAACCGACGATGCCAGGGGGCGAACCCGGCCCGAAGATCGAGCCGCCCGATGCTGGACAGGTTGTTGTAGGCCGAGGTGAGGATGACCAGCTCTGGAGGGTCGGCAGCGGGCAGGACGACCCGTTGGAGGTCTCGGGCCACCTCCGCCGAAGACCACCCGACCGTGGCGAGGTTGAGGATCTCGACGTGACCGGCCCCGTCTCGGTCATGGACCCGCCGCTCCAGGCGGGCGGGCCAGGTCTGCTCGTCCGATAGCTCTGGACAGAACGTCGACGATCCACCCATCACCGCCCATCGCTGCTGCGACTGGCGCGGCGTGGTGATGTCTCGGCCGCGGAACCCGCTGGCGTTGAGGGGCACCGGCGCCAGATCCCGGTCGCGGTCGATGAAGAAGCGTCCATCGGCGCTGGTCATCTTCCGCGGCGCATTGGCCTGCGGGGCGCCGATGGTGCGGCCGACCAGGGCTGCCCCGTAGGGGTAGGTCAAGAAGCCCGGGTTGCTGTGTCGGATCGCGGTGAGCCCGCGGATGCCCGCCTCAAACCCCAGGGGCACGACCACCAGCAGCCACAGGACGTACACCAACGCTCGGACCGGTCGACGCATGCGCTCCATGAGGAGAAGAGAACTCCGTCAATATAGAAGCCTGGGCGTAGACTGCACTGGATTCTCGGAGGCAACCCCATGGACATGTTTGAACAGACCGTTCCCCAGCTGACCAAGATGCTCACCAACCTCAAGGGCTGGCTGCAAGAAGCCCGAGCTTATGCTGATGATCGGGGCTTTCATCCCGACAATTATACCCACGCCCGGCTGCAGCTCGACCAGTTCACCTTGACCCAGCAAATCCAGGCCGCCTGCGACAACGCCAAAGGCATCGCGGCGCGCCTGACGGGCAAAGACAACCCCCGCCATGAGGACAACGAGACCACCCTGGACGCCCTCGAAGCGCGCGTAGACCGCGTGCTCGCGTTCCTGGCGACCTTCACCGAAGAAGACTTCACCGATGCAGAGACGCGGCTGGTCGAGCTGCCCTTCCTCAAGGGGCGGGGCGCGCCCGCAACGTCGTACCTCATCGAATTCGGGCTGCCGAACTTCTACTTCCACTGCACGATGGCATACGGCATCCTGCGCCACAGCGGCGTCAAGCTCGGAAAGCGGCAGTTCATCGGGGGGATGAAGATCGTCGAGCTGCCCTCTGCGGAGTAGGAGAAGCGGATGCGCGGAGAGGAGATCTACGCAAAGGGGTGGTTGTCGATGCTCTATCTGGGCATCGGCCTGACCCTGTTCGTTCTCAGCGGCGCGACGGTGATGGTGTCGTTGCCCATCGCCGTCACTGTGATCACCGGGGGGCTTGGCCTGGGCGCGGTTGTGCTCGGCGTCCTCCAGCGGACCCGCCCGATGTATACGATCTTTCGGGATGAGATCGAAGCCCGGACCACGCCGCTCAGCCGGGTGCGCCGGATCATCTACAACGAGGTCACCCGGCTCGAAGAGCCTGGAAACGACATGGTCATCGTCTATATGCGAAAGGGCGCTGGCGAAGTGAGCGTCAAGCTGCCCATGGGCCTCGTGGAAGAAGAGCAGGCCGAGCGCATGATCAAGACGCTCCGCGACGAGTCCTTCTTATAGTTTTCGGCCGACCATCGTCTGGTGCCCGGAGCGCCCAAGCAACCGCAAGATGACCTGAAGCGGCAGATCGACTCCGATCAGCAGCAACAGATTGAGCGGCAGCAGGGCCATCCGGAGCCACGAAGGGGGGGGCCGCCCCGGGCTGATCATCGCATACACCCACCGCTCGAAGCAGCTGACCAGCTCAGCGAGGGTGAAGAACGCCTGGTGGTGGACGACCTCGAACCCTGCCGCCACAAAGGTCGCCCGAAGGGTGTCCGGGCTGAAGTGGACGAGATGCTGTGGCAGCAACAGCGGCATCCAGAACCGTCCCCAGATCATCCGCCAAATCCCATCCCAATTGGGGACCTCCACACACACCAGGCCGCCGGCCACCAGCCGCCGTCCTGCAGCCTGGAGCGCCGCGACCGGGTCCGGGTCATGCTCCAAACACTCCAGAAAGGTAATCACGGTGAATGGTGGCGTATCATCTGGCAAATCCGAGATGGTGCCCACGGTGTATGAGCACACCTCGGGCGCCAACGCGTCGGCGAGCTGTGCAGCATCAGTGTCGATGCCGGCGATCTGACATCCCCGCTGCCGTCGAATCCAGTCAAGGAAGTGTCCATAGCCGCAGCCCACGTCCAGGACCCGATCGGCCGCGGTGAGGGGACGCGCCCGCTCCAGGGCGACGAGCCGGAACTGGTTGATCATCTCCCCCAGCGGCCCCTCATAGAAATCCCGTAGCCCGGCACGAACCTTCGGATCGCTGTAGGTGTCTGCGTAATAGAAGTCGAGGGCAGCGCCGGGGACCGGCCGGGGCCGGGTCTGAACGAGGGCGCACGCATCACACCGCTGAAGTTGAAACCGCCCTGGCTTGAAGAAGCTGAGATCCTGGCCGTTGTCGAGGACCGTGGTGAAGCGCTCGCTGCCACATAAGCGACAAGGTGGGTGCTCCAGATCGACCGGTGCGTAGGAGTGCGGGCTCATTACGTCGAGTGTACCAACGCTGAGGCGCCATGGGGGGGCGGGTTGGACATTAAGAAACTCCCGCGGAGATCCGAACTCCAGAGTGTTCCTCATTTCTCGGAAGCGCATGACTTCACCGCTCCCGTCCCCATGTGCCGGTGACCGAATCGGCATCTGGACGCTCGACCATCTCCTTGGGAGTGGTGGACAGGGTACGACGTGGGCGGCGACCGACCATGAAGGACGGCGCGGCGCGCTGAAGGTGTTGTCGACGCCCCCGGGAGAAGAGCTGCGGACGCTGGCCCGGCTGGCCCACCCCGCCATCGTCGGTCTGCTCGACGTCGGGAACACTCCCCGGCCGTATCTGGTCATGGAGCGCGCCGACGGCTACCCGCTGCGCACCTGGATGGACGCCCACGCCCTGAGCGAGCGCGAGCTGATGAGCCTGGGGGTGAGCCTGTTCGACGCGGCCGGTGCCCTCCATCAAGCGGGGGTGACGCACGCAGACATCAAGCCTGAGAACCTCATCGTCGCGCGGCCGGCGGCCGGGCCGCTGTCGGTCCGGCTCATCGACTTCGGCCTGGCGATGTCGGCCGCTGGTGGAACGCCAGCGTATCTGGCGCCCGAAGTGCTCCAGGGGGCGGCGCCTTCTCCGGCTGCAGACGTCTATATGATCGCGGTCGTGCTGTGGGAGGCCCTCCATGGCGCGCTGCCCTGGGCGGTCAGCGACCTCGACGCCCGCCTGGGAGCTGCGCCATGGCCGGGGCGGGGCCCCGCGTGGTTGCAGGAGACGCTCCATGAAGCGCTCCACCCCGAGCCGTCTCAGCGACCAGGCGCCGCGATCCTCGCCGATCGGTTCGCAGCGCATGGGTTCTCCCTGCCCCAGCTCAGCGCTGAGGACATCGCGCAGCGCCTGGACCGGCTGTATCTGCCTGACCCCCGCTGTGAGGCGATCCTCAGTGACTGGCTCGTCCACGGCGGCGCATTGGCGATCAGCGGTCCCGCGGGCGTCGGCCGCAGCCGGCTGCTGCGCCGGCTGCTCACCGAGCGGCTCGCCCAGGGAGCAGACTGCCAACAGGTCACCACACAAGAGACGCTCGCGCCGATTCAAAGCGGCCCAGTCGTGCTCCTCGTCGACGATTTCGAAGAGAAGACCCCACAGCTCCAGGCCGCGCTGGCAGCGCGCGCCGAGCAGGGGTGGCCCATCGCAGTCGTCGCCCAGAGCCCCCCCTCCTGGGCGGAGCGGCACCTTCGGGTCGAGCCGATGGGCGAGGCGCAGGTCTACGCGCTCGCCGCGCAGCTGCTGGGGACCGGTCAGCCACCGGAGCAGATGCTCGACGCGCTGAGCGCCTATGCAGAAGGACAGCCGGGCCGGGTCGGGCGGTTTCTCAGCGAAGCGATCACGGTCGGCGCCCTGTTCCGCGGAACGCTGAGCTGGCTGTGGGATCCGCTCCGGGCGCACCTGCTGCGTGGGTTGGCCGCTGAGGGCGCGCCCACGCTCCCAGACGCGGTCCGACCGTTGGCGCTCGCCGCAGCGGTGTATGGCGAACCCACACCGCTCGATGAGCTGGCGGACCTCCTGGAGATCGACCGGGATGCGCTTCGCGCCCCGATGAGGGCGCTCATCGACGCTCGGCTGCTCGCCGCGGACGCCATGCAGCAGCTGGTGTGGTGTACAGATGAGGCGATGGCGGCCAACCTGTCCAGCAGCGAAGCGGCGCGGCCGCTGCATGCCGCGGTGCTCCGGCGCCGCCTCCTCGAACGATCGCCGCCGCTGTGGCGGATGGGCCAGCACGCCCTGGCCTGCGGAATCCCCGAACTTCTGGGCGGGTACGCACCCGCCGCGATCATCGCCCTGGCCGATCGAAACCCCGCGGACGCAGCGGCGCTCTCCGACGCGCTGTGGACCGATGAGCATGAGCCGGACATGCTTCAGGCACGGCTGATTGTGCTCCGTGCCGTGGGGCGCATTGATGAGGCGCGGGCGCTTGGGCGGATGATCCTCGCTGAACCCACCCAGGAGGCGGCGAGCGCCCTGGTTGAGGTCGCACGCATCCAGCTGGAGCAGGACAACCTCGTAGAAGATGCCCTCCGAACCCTGATGATCGCCCGGACCGCGGCCGGGCGCCGCGAGCCGGAGATGCTCCTGCTCGAAGCGCAGGCGATGTTCCGCATTGAACGATACGACGAGGCGCAGGCGCTCGCGGCCCAGGTCGGCGGCGGCGTGCCGCCCCGAGATCGGAAGCTGCTGCACCGGTGGCTCCAGGCCCGAACCGTCTGGGCCCAGGCCCTGCATGGCGCAGGCGACCTGAAAGAGGCCATCGCGCTGCTGACCGCGGTGCCCGACGGTCTGGGGGGGGGCACCGCCGTCCAGTCGACGCTGCTCGGCGCGCTGTCTCGTCTACAGTGGTTCCATGGAGACTATGCCGCCGCTGCAGAGACGCTACAGCGCGCGTCGGAGAACCCGCAGCTGTCGCTGGCCGACCGCGCCCGGATGAGCAACAACCTGGGCGCGGTCCGCTATCACTCCGGCGACCGGGCCGGGGCCCTGGCCGCCTGGGAGTCTGCGCTGGCGATGTTCCAGCTGCTCGACCTGTCCATTGAGGTCATCCGGGCGCAGAACAACCTGTGTTTGGGATACATGGAGGCCGGTCGGTGGTCGCGCTCCCGTCACGCCGGTGAGGCGGCGCTGCGCGCCGCCGAAGCTGCCGAAGACGTCGAACTTCAGTGTCTGATCATCGACAACCTCGCCCGGCTCGCCCTGGTCCGCCAGCGGCTCGAAGAAGCCGCGGCGCTGATTCAACGGGGGGAAGACCTGCTCCGCGACACCCCATCGTTGGTCCGACAGACCGCCGAGTTGGCGATGCGCCGCGCAGAGCTTGCCGCACACCGCCAGGACAGCGACGCGTTGCAGGCGGCCCGTTGCGCCTGCGCTGCGGCGCAGCTGGCGAAGATGGACGACGCGACCGCGATCGCCGAGACGTTGTCGACGCTGGCGACCGCGAAGCAGGATCCACAGGCCGCCGCCGCGGCGTTGACGAGGCTGAACACCCGCATCGCGGAGATGGCCGATCCCGCAGAGAAGACCCAGGCGCAGATCTGGCTCGCAGAGGTCGCCATCGAGCTGGGGCAGCTCCGCGACGCCCAGACGCTGCTGACGCAGGCGTCACAGTTTGGAGAGCAGAACGGGCTCATCCCGCTGACCCAGCACGCCGCCGCGGCGGTGGAGCGGATGGACGCACGTCACACATCCCCGGATGACGACGCATCGCTCGACCACATCATCTCCCTGGCGACGCGCATCGGGCAGCCGGACGACCTGCCCAGCCTCCTCCAGGAGATCGCCCGGGTCGCCGTGGAGCTGCTGGGCGGTGAGCGGGCGTTCGTCCTGATGGGCACCCCGCCAGAGGTGGTCAGCGAGTGGCAGAACACCGACCACCGGCCGCTGTCGATGTCGGTCGTCGAGCAGGCCATCCGCGAGCAGGCCGAAGTCCTGGCCATGGATCTGGGCGAGCACAGCGAGCTGCAGTCTCGCGAGAGCATCATCCACCTCGACCTGCGCTCGGTGTTGTGCGCGCCGATGATGCGGGACGGAGCCCCGATCGGAGCGATCTATGTGGACAGCAAGACCGCCAGCCGCCAGCAGATGCTGCGCGCCAGCCGGCTGATGCGGGTGCTCGCTGCCCTCGCCGGCGTCACCGTCGTCAAGGCCTGCTACCACCAGGAGGCCCTCTCCCAGGCCCGCCGCGCAGCCCGCCTGCTTGAGCAAAAGCGGTACCAGCAGGAGCGCCTGCGCCTCGCCCGACAGATCGAAGAGAAGAACCGACAGCTCGAGGCCCTCAACGCCCGACTGCAGCGACAGGCCACCGTCGACGAGCTGACCGGTCTGCGCAACCGCCGCTCCTTCATCGACGCCCTCAACGCGCACCACGGCGCCGGGCCCTACGGGCTCATCATGGTCGACGTTGACCGCTTTAAGCGGTTCAACGACACCTGGGGCCACCAGGCCGGCGATCAGGTCCTCCAGCAGGTGGCCCAGGCCCTCCAGGACGGCGCCCACCCAAGCGTCGTCTACCGCTACGGCGGCGAGGAGATGATCGTGATCGCAGATGTCGACAGCGCCGATCAGCTCGACATCCTGGGGGAGACACTGCGCCTGGCCATCGCTCGGACCCCCCTGGTCCTGGAGACGGGCGAGCCTGTCCGCATCACCGCCAGCCTGGGCGGGATCTGGTCCGAAGACGCCCCGGACAGCGACGGGGACGCGCTGCTCAAGATGGCCGACGCAGCCCTGTACGCGGCGAAGGAGAGCGGACGCAACCGATACCTGCGCCATCCGCTGGGGAGCGCCGCGGCAGATGAGTCCGCTGCCTGAAGACTGGTGCCTGAAGACTGGTGCCTGAAGACTGGCGCATGAAGGCCGGCGAAGAGGTGTTATACTTCGAGGACCGTCCCCGCTGATCGGGATCCTCCTCGATCACTTCTCTCCCTCCTCGCCCCAGAATTCCCATGAAAACGATCGCTCATCGGCTCGCCCGTGAGCTGTCGGCGCGTGCAGAGCAGGTCTCCGCAGCGATCCGGCTGCTCGACGAAGGCGCCACGGTTCCGTTCATCGCCCGATACCGGAAGGAAGCCACCGGCGGCCTCGACGACGCGCAGCTGCGCGCCCTGGAAGAGCGCCTCCGGTACCTTCGGGAGCTGGACACAGAGAAAGACCGGGTCATCGCAGCCATCGACGAACAGGGCAAGCTCACCCCTGCCCTCACCGCCCAGATCCGCGACGCCGAGACCAAAGCACGCCTCGAAGACCTGTACCTGCCGTTCAAAAAGCGGCGACGAACCAAGGCCCAGATCGCCCGCGAAGCCGGACTGGAGCCGCTCCTCGATCGGCTGCTCGACCACCCCAACCAGGACCCCGAGCAGGCCGCTGCCGCCTTCCTCGACCCGGCCCGCGCCGTCTCCGATTCCCGGGCCGCCCTCAACGGGGCCAAGCAGATCCTCATGGAGCGGCTGTCGGAAGACGCCGACCTGCTGCGGATGGTCCGCGAGCGGCTGCGGAGCCATGCCCGGCTCACCGCCGTAGTGGTCGAAGGGCAGGAGGACAACGGGGCGACCTTCCGGGACTACTTCGCCTTCGGCGAGTCGTTTGCGACGGTCCCCAGCCATCGGGTGCTCGCCATCCTCCGGGGCCGCGAGCAGGGCGTGCTCTCCGTCTCTCTCACCGATGAAGACGACGGCGCCGCGGCGCCTTATCTCCAGCGGCTCGTCGCGAAGCGCGCCGGGATCGCCCGGCAGGGGCGGAAAGCGGACGATCTGCTCTGGTCATGGGCCCGGCTCGCCTGTCGGGCCCGGATCCGGCTGCGATGCGAACTGGCGCTGATGACCGAGCTGCGTCAGCGGGCCGAGCGTGACGCCATCGCTGTCTTCGCCGACAACCTGCGGGATCTGCTGCTCGCCGCTCCGGCCGGGCCGCGGGTGACCATGGGCCTCGATCCCGGCATTCGCACCGGAGTGAAGGTCGCGGTCGTCGATCGAACCGGCAAGGTCGTCGACACCGAAACGGTCTACCCCTTCCCACCGAAGCGGGACGAGGCCGGCGCGAAGAAGGCCCTCGCCGCCCTCATCGAGAAGCACGGCGTCGAGCTTATCGCCATCGGAAACGGCACCGCCAGCCGGGAGACCGATCGCCTCGCCGCCCAGGTGGTCAAGGCGATGCCGGCGGGCACGCGGCCGACCTGTGTGGTGGTCAACGAGGCGGGGGCGTCGGTGTACTCCGCCAGCGCCCTGGCCAGCGCAGAGCTGCCCGACCTCGACGTCAGCCTCCGCGGTGCGGCCTCGATCGCACGGCGCCTGCAGGATCCGCTCGCCGAGCTGGTCAAGATCGAGCCGCGCTCTATCGGCGTCGGGCAGTATCAGCACGATGTCAGCGCACATGAGCTGAACCGGAGCCTGGACGCTGTGGTGGAGGACTGCGTCAACGCCGTAGGCGTCGATCTGAACACCGCCAGCCCCGCCCTGCTGCGGCGGGTGTCGGGCCTGTCCGACAGCCTCGCCCAGAACATCGTCCGATGGCGCGACCAGAACGGCGCGTTCTCCAATCGCAAGCAGTTGTTGGCGGTCAACCGCCTCGGACCCCGGACCTTCGAGCAGTGCGCCGGCTTCCTGCGGATCCGGGACGGAGACAACCCCCTCGACGCATCGTCGGTCCACCCCGAGGCCTACCCGGTGGTGCAGCGGATCGCCGAGCGGCACCGGCGATCGCTCCGCTCGCTCGTCGGCGACGCCCGGTTTCTGAAGAACGTCCAGCCGCGGCAGTTCACCGACGACACCTTCGGGCTGCCCACGGTCACCGACATCCTCTCTGAGCTGGAGAAGCCCGGTCGAGACCCGCGCCCGACCTTCAAGACCGCGACCTTCATCGACGGCATCGAGACGATGGAAGACCTCAAGCCCGGAATGGCGCTGGAAGGAGCGGTCACCAACGTCACCGCCTTCGGCGCATTCGTCGACATCGGGGTTCATCAGGATGGACTGGTCCACATCTCTCAGCTCGCGGACCGCTTCATCAAGGACCCGCGAGAGGTCGTCAAGACCGGCCAGATCGTCCAGGTCAAGGTCCTGTCGGTCGATCTGAAGCGCAAGCGCATCGCCCTGACGATGCGCAAGAAGCCCACATCTGGGGCCCCCAACCGACCGCAGCGGAACCAACCGCGTCGCGATCAGCCGCCACGGCCCGAGCCCCGGCGACGCGGACATCGGTCCGAGCCCACACGCGAACACAGCGGAGAAGGCAGCCTGGGCGAGCTGCTGCGAAAGGCCGGGGTCAAGACCCGCCGTTGATGGCGAGCAGCTCAATGTCAAAGGTCAGCTGCCCGATGGGGCCGCCGCCCCGGTACCCATACGCCAGCTGAGCCGGGATCCAGAAGCGGGTCTTTTCACCAACCACCATCAACTGCACCCCCTCGGTCCAGCCAGGGATCACCCGATCGAGGGGGAAGGTGGCGGGCTGGCCTGTCTTCGCAGAAGAGTCGAACATCGTGCCGTCCGCCGTCCATCCCGAGTAATTCACCGTCACCGAGTCCAGGGCGGTGGGGTGTTCGGTGCCGGAGCCCGGCTGAAGGACCACATACGCGATGCCGGAGTCCGTGTAGGCCGCCCCTGGGGGAGGGCCCTGGAAGAACGGCTTTTCAACCGGCGCAGCCGCAGCCGCCCTGGGCGGCGGAGTGGTGGAAGGACGCGCGCACGCAAGCAGGATCATGGGAAGGAGTGTCATCTCATCGCGAAATCTACCTCAAATTCAGGCTAGAGGTCGCGTGGAGGTTGGAACGAATGGACAAGGTGGAGGAGCTCGCCGAGTACTTGCGGGCATTGGTCGAGGAGGGCGGGACCGGCAACCGGCTGATCGTCAGCGGTGGCCGGGGGTGGGCGGTGTTTTCGGCCAGCAAGGGCGACGCAGACGTCATCGCCGAGCTGGCGACCAACCAGCACCTCACGGGCGAAGATCGCTTGGACGATGCGCAGCTCCAGATCATCCGGGCGGCGGGCTTCATCCGGACCGCCCGGGGGGACAAGCGGCTGCGGCAGGCCTTCGCGGTCCAAGCCCCCGGCGATGAGGCGATCGCAGCGGACAAGGTCACCGGGCTGATGACTCGAGTGTATGGTGCCGATCCGCAGGCGCTCCACCTTCAACTCGCCCTGGGCGATGTCCTCGACGTAGAGAACCCCAGGCTCTCGATGGCGATGCGCAAGGTGAGCAAGGTGCGCACCCACAACGCCCGGATGGAGCTGTATCAGGAGATGATCAACGCCACGTTCTTGATGGTGGTCGAGAGCGCCGGCGGGCTCAAGCCCAAGGTCATCGACCATATGGGCCCGTGGGAGGTCTTCGCCGTGTTCACGGATGAGGACTCGATCCGGCTGTACGACCCCCGCGGCGTGGCGGTGCGCAAGCTTTATGGCCATGAGCTGTTCCCGTTGTTGATGGGCACCCAGCTCGGCTCGTTGAAGATCAACCCCAACGGCAACATCGGCGGGGAGCTGTACCGCAACGAGGTCCAGACCATCGCCGACGCGGTCGCCCGGTTCACCGGGCCGCGTTCGCAATAAAAACGGAACCGCGGACGAACCGCAGCGTCAAAGGGGCTCGGACTCCGGAGTGTCCATGTTGTGGTTGATGGTCTTGCAGGGGAGCGCGCTGGCGTCTCCATGGCACCACGCGCTGGTGCTGGAGCGCTCGTTCCGGGCAGCCGCGGATCGGGTGGTCGGCCCGGAAATTCGCATCGAAAGCGGCGACGGATTGGGCGGGCTGATTCTGGAGCAGACCGACACGGTCGTCGAAGCCTATGCCGGGATCGCACGGGTCACGACCCACCAGTGGTTCTTCGATCCGACCCCGGCTCCGGGCCAGGCGACCGCGTTGATGCCGCTGCCGGCTGGAGCGATCGTTGACCACGCCGAGATCCGCTGCGGTGAGCAGATCCTGAGCGCGGCGGTCGTCCCCAGACGCTCCGCCCACCGCGCGGGTCATGTGCTCACCACCTCTGATGTATTTTCCTGGACCTTTCCGGCGATCTGTCCAGACACGATCCAGGTCACCGTCCAGTATGTGGTTCCTCTCCGCCCTGAGGGTGACACGCTGTCACTCCAGCTGCCGATGGTCCCATCGCCCTCTCCAGCGGCGCCCTGGGAAATTCCGCTCCCCACCCCTGAGCAACGGGTCACGGTGGTGATGGACGAAGGGATGCATCTGGAGCCGCCGCAGAGCGCCGCCGCGCTGTCGGTTCAGCCCTGTGGCCAACAGCAGGTCGTGTCGATCGAGGCGAACGCGACGGACGACATCAGGTTGTCGTGGCGGCCGACCGGGGCCGCGCTGGTGGCGCACCGACCGGATCCAGACGCGGAGGGCATCCTGGCGCTGACCGTCTCCCCCGAGGTGCTGGGCCGGGCGCTGCAGGCGCCGCCGCGCGAGCTGCTGTTTGTGTTGGACGGCTCTTGCTCGATGCGCGGTGCCCCCGCTGCTCAGGCCCGAGACATCGTCGAGCAGACCCTCCACACCCTCTCCCCGAGTGACCGGTTCAACCTGATCGCGATGCACGGCGAGCGCCCGCCGCTGTTCGACGCTCCCCAGCCGTTCGACGCCGCGGCGCGTTCGGAGGTGGCGGCCTGGATGGCTTCGGAGAGCAGCACCCCGTTGGGGCTGGGCGACGGTCTGTTGGCGGCGGTGCACGCGCCTCCCCGACCGGATGCCCTGCGACGGGTGCTGTTGCTGTCCGACGGTCACTTCAGCGACGCCGATCGGATCGCAGCATACGAGGAGACGTTGGGCTCGGCGCCGATCGATGCTGTGGGGTTGGGGCTGTGCCCGGATCGGGCGGCGTTGCAGGCGTGGACCCAGCAAACGGGCGGGGAGATGTTGCTGCCACGCCCAGAGGAGACGCCTCAGGAGCTCGCCCGTCGCATGCAGACGGCCCTGGCGGCGCCGCTGCTCAGCGCGGTCTCGATCGACTGGGGCGATCTCGCCGTCCTGGAGCAATACCCACAGCGAACGTCGGAGATGATGGCCGACCGACCGCTTCAGGTGCTGGCTCGATTTGGTGGCGAGATCCCGCTGAACGCGACGGTCCGGGTGCAGGGCCGGATGGGCGATGTGCCGGTATCGCTTGAGGTGCCCCTGGACCTCCCCGGCCATGAGCCGCAGCACGACGGGCTGCAGAGCCTGTGGGCGCTGGGCCGGATCGAGCGGCTGAGCGCCATCCCGGCGGATCCCGAGGCGCTGGAGGCGGCGCTGACGGCGGTGAGCGTATCGCACCAACTGGTGACCCGATACACCGCGCTCGCAGATGACGACGGCATGGTGGTCCAATCCGCGGCGCCGATGATCCCCACCGAGGAGCCGGTGGCGGTTGCCGCGCTCCGTTGGACCGAAGAGCCGGCGGTGGTGTGGACCAAGGCCCCTGCGCCACCGCGACGACCTGGCCCGCTGCCCCCGGTGAGCCTGTCCACGGTCGGAATGAACATCCCCACTGGCGCGGCGGCCGACCTGATCCGTCAGGCGATGAATGCCTACACGCCTGAGGTGGAGCGCTGCTTCCAGGAGGCGGTGGCACGAAACGTCAGGCTTCAGGGCGGCGTCACCGTGCAGCTCACCGTGGAAGCGGGGGCGGTGAGCCAGCATCAGCTGACCGAGAACACGACCCAGGACCGGGCGCTCGGCCGGTGTGTCCAACGTCGAGCGTCGCGTTGGTCGTTCCCTGAGACGGTGAGCGGTCGCCTGGTGCTCCCCTACACCCGCTCACCGGGTCGTTGGGGCGTCGCGCGCATGGGAGAGAAGTGAAAGGAAGGGTCAGGGCGAAGGCCATATAATCCGCTCCTCCCCCGCCTCCCCTTGCGCTCATCGAAGAGGCACATATGAAGCCCTGGATGCGAACAACGTTGATCGCAGCGTTGTCGGTCCCCCTGTTGGCGGTTGGCCTCGTCACGCTTTTGGTGGTCCAGGAGCGCTCCCGGTGGCCGACTCTTGAAGAGACCCCGCCCGTGTCGGGGCCAGACGCGCCAGCGCCAGGGGATGCGAAGAGCTGGACGGCGCTGCAGGCGGTGATGGGTCAGGTCCATGAGGGAGAGGGCCTCCGCGGTGTCCTGGAGACGACCGGCGCGCCGCCCGAGGCTCAGCGGAAGGGATGGCGGCGCGATGCCCAGGCCATCGAATCGGCGCACCAATACCTGGCGGAGCACGAAGGGTTGAGCCTGCCCGTGCTCGCCTATGACGAGGCGCTGCCGAACATGCGACCGTTGCTCCAGCTCACAGACGCGATGTTGCTGAAGGGCTGGGATCTCGCGTCTCGGGGAGAGGTCACAGCGGGCGCCGTCGAGATGCTGCAGGCGGCGCAGCTCGGCGCTCGGCTGACCCATGGTGACGTAGACCTGATCGGCGCGATGATCGGGCTGACCATCGAACGCCGGGCGCGGACAGAGCTCGCCGAGTTGTTGCAGGGACCGGGCCGGGAGGATCCGGCAGCGTTCGACCGGGCCGCGACGCTGCTGCCGACCGCGGCCGACGGGGTGGTGGCCCGTGGGGTCGCCCGGGAGTGCGTCGCGATGGATGCGTTGTATCAGCAGCTGACCGAGAGCCCTGAGATCGCAGATGAGCTGGGCGATATGCCGATGGGCTTGAGCGCCAGCGGCGCCTACGATCCGGACATCACACGCGTCTGGAACCGGATGATGTGTGCAGAGGCGCTCCAGCAGCTGGCGACGCCACCGAGCCGCCGCCAGCCGGTGGAGCCGCTCGGGCTGTGGCAGGACGGGTTCCACCTGACCCAGTACCTGCACAACCCGGTTGGCCGAATCCTGATCTCAGTTTCAACGCCGAATTTTACCATCTATGCGGAGCGGGCCGACGTCGAGCGCGCGCGGGCGGCGGTGCTGTCGACGTGGATCGCGGCGCGGCGGTACGCCCTGGCGCATCAGGGAGAACACCCCCGAGACCTCGACACGTTGGTGCCGAAATACCTGGCGTCGGTGCCCGTTGACCCGATGTCCGGCCAGAAGATTCAGTACGATACGGCTGCGGTGTGGTCCATGGGCGTCTCAGAGGAGGCGTCGCTGCGCCTCCCGCTGTAGCCTTCTGCGGTCGTCTTCAGGAGAGAGCGCATGCGGATTGAAGAGGTGGTGGCCGACAGTCGTGCCGGTCGTCGGCCGGTGAACGAGGACGCGGTCCTCCACCTGCCGCAGGTGCCGTTGTTGGCCGTCGCCGATGGCCTCGGCGGCGGCGGCGCCGGGGACATCGCGGCCCAGACCGCGATGGACTGCTTGAAGAACAACGCCACGTTTCTGTCTGCTGAAGCGGCCAAGATCGCAGAGGGCGCCGCCAGCCATGCGCGGCTGAACCTGGGCCGCGTCCTGGAGAGCAGCGTCCAGTGGGCGCATATGGAGATCCAGCGCGCCGCCCGACAGCGCGACCGCCATCAGATGGCCACCGCGCTGCTCACCGCGGTCATCGCGGGTTCCTCGATTCACATCGCCCATGTCGGCAACTGCCGCGCGTATCTGCTTCGCCGGGGGCGGCTCCGACAGCTCACCCAGGATCACACGGTCGCTGCGGCGCGCAAGCGGCGAAACGCGAGAACGAAGATCGACCCCGTTGAGCAACGACGGCTGACCCAGATCGTGGGCATGGGAGACGTCGATGTGGACCTCGCAGAGGTCGAACTGGCGGATGGCGACGTGGTGATCCTGTGCTCCGACGGTGTCTTCCACACGATGCACCCCGAGCAGCTTCGCGGACAGATCGATCCGCACGATCTCGGTCAGAGCGCCGCGGCGATCCTGTCATGGGTGGCCCAGCACGGTGAGGACAACCTGTCGCTGGTGATGGCCCGGGTGGGGGCGAACCAGCCGCCGGCGTCGGCGGATGAGGTGGCTGAGCTGATGCGAGCGACGTTCTTGTTCTGCGACCTCGAACCGCCCGAGCGGTTTCTGGTGGCGCCCTATCTGGAGGCGCGCCGCTATCGGCGGGGCGAATTTCTGGTGCAGGAGGGCGAGCCTGGCGGAGACTTCTATGTCCTGGTCGAGGGCGCGGCCCGGGTGACCCGGAACGGGCTTCATCTCCTGGATCTGGGCGCGGGCAACCACTTCGGCGAGCTGACCCTGGCCCGCCCGAGCCCGCGATCGGCGTCGGTGCGGGCGCTGGAGGACGTGCGGGCGATGGTGCTGTCCCGGGAGCGGTTTCTGGCGGTTTCTGATCGGCGGCCGGCGTTGGGTGCGCAGCTCGCGCTGGCGCTGCTGGACACGGTGGGGCAGCGGCTGCGGGACCTGACGGATCGGGTCGCTCGGGCGGAGGCGATCGTTCAGACCCGGCCGGAGGATACGCAGGCCCTGCTGGCCGCGCTGAGAGGCCAGCGGCGCGGTCCGGGGAGATCCTGAGCGGCAGGGATGATAGGCTCGACTGTCTCCACCAGTCGATCACTGAGGACCAATGCGCGCCAATTCTGCCGCTGACGGCGTCCGGAAGGAAGACCTTCCGCACTTCGCGGGCCACCCCACCGGCCTGTTCATGCTGTTCTTCGCCGAGATGTGGGAGCGCTTCTCGTACTACGGGATGCGCGCCCTGCTCGTGCTGTACATCATCAAGGGCTTTCTGGGCCGCAACGACGTTGAGGCGTACAAGATCTACGGCGCCTATGCGGCGCTGGTCTATGCGACGCCGTTCATCGGCGGCCTGCTCGCGGACCGCTTGCTGGGCGCCCGCCGGGCGGTCATCCTGGGCGGCGTGCTGATGGCGATGGGCCACCTGACCATGACCATCGAGAGCGAGCTGCCCTTCTTCACCGCGCTCGCCCTCCTCATCGTCGGAAACGGCTTCTTTAAGCCGAACATCTCGACGATCGTGGGCTCTCTGTACCCCGAGAACAGCCCACGGCGGGACGGGGGGTTCACCATCTTCTATATCGGCATCAACCTGGGGGCGGCGATGGCTCCCCTGCTGTGCGGCTATGTCGGGGAGAAGTTCGGCTGGCACTACGGGTTCGGGCTCGCCACGATCGGGATGCTGGTCGGGTTGGCGGTCTTCGTGGCGCCGGCAGGGCTGACGCGGCTCATCATCCTGTTCACCGCCCTGTTCTCGGGCGGGTTGATGGTCTATCTGAACCTGGGCGAGGTCATCTATGCGCTCGGCCCGAACGCGTTGGTCGCGCTGTTCTTGACCGGAGCAGGCGCGGCGGCGTTCCTGGCCATCGGCCGGGGCGGTCTGCCGGACTGGGCGGGCGCGCCGCCGGACATGGACGCGCTGAAGCGGCCGGTGCTCGGTCCGCTGACGGCAGAGTGGGCGGTGTACCTGGGCGCGATCCTGACGGTGCCGGTGTTCGCCCTGCTGGTCCAGTTCAGCGACGTGGCCGGCTATACGCTCAGCCTGTTCGGTGGGATCGCGTTTATTTATCTGATCTACCTCACCGTCATCAGCCCCCGGATCGAGCGGGACCGGATGATTGTTGTTTTGGTGTTGATGTTCTTCTCGATGCTGTTCTGGGCGTTCTTCGAACAGGCCGGCAGCTCGATCAACCTGTTCACCGACCGCAACGTCGATCGGGTCTTCGAGACCGAGGTGGTCACCGAAGCGATGATCGGCCAGACCGTCGAGGTCGCGGTGACCCAGGAGCTGACCGGGCGGACGATGGGCGACAAGGTCATCACGATGACCGACATCGACGGCTGGCGGGACGAGAAGGTCGGAACGGTAGACTGGCCGGTGAGTGAAGACGATGTGGGCATGGGCACCGCGGGTTCAGAAGTCGCGACCAGCCAGTTCCAGGCCGCCAACCCCGTCTATATCATGCTGTTCGGCCTGGCGTTCACTGCGCTGTGGACGTTTCTGGGCAAGCGCAAGCTGGAGCCGAGCACGCCGGTGAAGTTCGGGCTGGGCATTCTTCAGCTGGGCCTGGGCTTCGCGGCGCTGTGGTGGGCAGCGGCGCACCCTGACGCGCGCGGGATGGTGGAGATGAGCTGGCTTTTGCTGGCTTATCTGCTCATCACCACCGGAGAGCTGTGCCTGAGTCCGGTGGGGCTATCGATGGTCACCAAGCTGGCGCCGGCGCGGATCGTAAGCATGGTGATGGGCGCGTGGTTCCTGGCCACTGCGTTCAGCAACTATCTCAGCGCGCTCATCGCGATCCTGACCGGCGTCAGCCATGAAGAGGGCGGCGACGGTTCGCTGCCTCCGCCCATCGAGACGGTCGGCGTCTATGCAGAGGTGTTCGGACCCATCGCGATCGCTGCGGTGGTGTCGGCCCTGGTTATCTTCGCGCTCAGCCCCGGGCTGTCCTACCTGATGCATATGGACGAAGAAGAGCTGTCTTCCGGCAGCGGGCACTGAGCATCGCCCGACCGCTTCGGGTCTTGCGATCATCCTGGGCGCGCCGATGGGGCGCGCCCATTGATTTGTGATGAGTTCATGGCAGGATAACGCCATGCCGAACATCGATTTGTTTGAGAGCCAATTTCGGGCTGCAGCGAAGCCGAAGTATCTGCACCGTCCCCGGGTGCTGAAGTCCGTCCTGGTGGTCACGGATCTGCCCGCGGATGCGGCAAAAGCGTATGCCGAGCGGGCTCGACCGATGGTGACCTTCGGCCCACACTCGCCCGTGCTGACCGTCCTATCCGCCGATGAGACCCGCGATCTGGGCGCGTTGCTTGACGCAGTGAAGGCCGCGGCGCCGGACATCGTGGTCACCTACCGCTGTCTCCACAGCGCCGCCTGGAAGTGGCCATATACGATAGGCGACCATGTTGAGGTGCTCACCCAGGTCACCGATGCGCCGGTGCTCCTGCTGCCGCGGGTCGACACCGGCGATGCGTCCGCAGATCCGCTGCATCCGCCCCGGGTGGTCCTGGCGATCACCGATCATGTGGTCGGCGAAGAGCGGCTGGTCCAGTGGGCCGCGGCGATGTGCCCAGCGCAGCAGTGGCTGGTGCTCGCCCATGTTGAGGATGAAGCCACCTTTGATCGGTATATGGAGATCATCAGCAAGGTGCCCGACGTCGACACCGACGTGGCCCACCGTGAGATCCAGAGCCGGTTGCAGCGCGACGCCCATGACTGGATCGCCAGCTGCAAGGTGGCGCTGGAAGAGACGCTGGGAGAGGACGCTCCCCGGGTCGAAGATGTCGTGATGATCGGGCGCCGGATGTCGACCTATACCGCGCTGGTCGCCCGGCGCGAGGCGGATCTCCTGGTGCTGAATACCAAAGACGCCGATCAGATGGCCATCCATGGGATGGCGTATCCCCTGATGGTCGAGATGAGGCAGATTCCCCTGCTTTTGCTATGAGAGGAGCCCGGTGATGGTTGGATTGTTGTGGAGCCTGCCCGCGTGGGCGACCGGTGACGCGGTGGAGCACCATGTCTCTGGCGGCGTGACGTTTTTGTTCTTCCTGATCCTGGTGGGCCTGATCGCCAGCCTGGCCCTCGAAGAGCGGTTGCATGCCAAGAAGTCGCTCATCGCTGGGGTGTTTGCGATCATCAGCCTGCTTCTCGGAGCGGCGTTCGGGATCCTGCCGTTCGGGCCCGTGACCAACGTCTTCGGCGAGTCGCTGTCGATGCCGGTGTATATCCCTGGCATCGACTGGGGCGTCATCGCCATCATCCTGGGCTCCAGCCTGTTCGTCGACGTGACCAGTCGATCTGGGCTGTTCACCTGGATCGCGCTGCGCCTGACCCGAGCGTCCAGCGGCGATCCCTGGCGGCTGCTGATGTATTACGGCCTGATGACCGTGATCTTCTCTGCGGTCTTGAACAACGTGACCGCGATGATCATCGTCGGCTCCTTGTCCGCGGTGTCCCTGAAACGGCTGGGACGACAAGAGCAGCTGCTCGGGTTTCTAATGATCGAGGGTCTGCTGACCAACATCGGCGGGTTGCTGACGCTCATCAGCTCCGTGCCCAACATCATCGTCGGCACCACCGCGAACATCAGCTTCGTCGACTTCTTCGTCGCTGCCGCCCCGTTCGTGGTGGTGGCGACCATCGTGACGCTCATCTTCGGGGCATGGCAGTTCGGCATCAACCGGCTGAAGACCGACTCCGAGAAACAAGCGGCGCTGCTCCGGGTCGAAGAATTCGATGAAAACGATGGAATTGAGAGCGTGGGGTTCTTCCGACTCAGCGCGGTGATGTTGGTGCTGTTCATCCTGTTCATCGCCACCACCTCTGCCCTGCCGGTGATCAGCGACCTGGGGATGGGCTTCGTCGCCATGGCCTTCGGCGTCCTGATGTTGATCCGCTACCGGCACGACGTCGACGAGTTCTACCGAGCGATCGACTGGGATCTGCTCGGGTTCTTCGCCGCCCTGTTCGTCGTCATCAACGTCATGGAGCATGCTCGGGTGCTCGGCGCCATCGGCGTCGTGCTGGAGTGGGTCATCGGGCTCGGCGACGTGGGCGGCGCCAGCGTGCTCCTGGTCGCCAGCGCGGTGTTCAGCTCTGTCACCGACAACATCCCCCTCGCCGCGATGCTCGCCCGGATCCTGGACCAGCTGGGCACCCCGTCCGACTCCCCGCTGTGGTGGTCGGTCGTCTTCGGCGCCAACCTCGGCGGGAACATCACGCCCATCGGCTCGGCGTCGACGCTGGTCGCGGTCACCATCATGCACAAACACGACCTGAAGATCTCCTTCGCCGGCTTCGTCCGAAAGGCTGCCCCCTACGCCGCGGTTCAAATTTTTATCGCCCTGTTTTACGTCCTGTTCTTCCTTCAGGGATAATCCGTCCATGACCAGACCCCTGCTCTTCATCGTCCTCCTCGGCGGCTGTGGTCCCAAGAACAACCCGGGCACCAGCCCTGAAGTCGACACCGATGTAGACACCGATGTAGACACCGACGACGCTGCAGACGCCGGGGAGACCGACTGCGGCGATGGCCAGGACGATGACGATGATGGGCTCATCGACTGCGAAGACGACGACTGCCTGGAGGCGTGCACCGAAGACTGCGCCAACGGTGAGGATGAAGACGGCGACGGCCTCACCGAC